>ONSV01000100.1 GCA_900320585.1 uncultured Prevotellaceae bacterium
GAGATGACCTTGCAAGAGATGGACACGCTCTGGGACGAGGCGAAATCTTTGGAATAATCGAAAAACCTACACTTCAACCAACCAACTGAAATATCTTCGAGTAATGAAAATTGCCAAAATCACAATCCTGGCTGCCATGGCAATCCTGGCCGTAGGATGCCAGAACGAGAAAAAAAATGCCAACATCCCTGTCATCAAGGATACACAGGCCGACCTGCAAGCCGATGAGACCAAATTCGGCGAGTGTGTCAATGCTACGAGCAACACCTTCCAACTGGTGCAGATCGACGGCGACACCCTCGACTTCATCGTCGAAGAGCAATACCTCGACCAGAACGACAGCCTCGTTACGGGCGATGTGGTGTGTGGCGGACTCTATGACGGCAACAAAATGGCGGTGATGGGAACACCGAGTGATGAGGGAATGGTTGTGAGAAAGGCCATCAACCTCACCTCGCTCATGGGGCGCTGGACCAGTCTCGACAAGAATTTTGAAATCAAAGACGGAGGTGTGGTCGAGTCACACGTGCAGAATGAGTCGAACCCCTACACCGAGTGGAAAATCCTCAACGGAAAACTCGTGCTCTCGAAAGACACCTTCAATATCCTGTCTATCGGAAACGACTCCCTCTGTCTGGAGAACGAAAAGGGTATCTATGCCTACAAACGTCAGGTAGAGTAGTATGGAGACGTTCAGGGTGCATGTGCTCGGGTGTGGAAGCGCCCGGCCATCGCTGCGTCACAATGCTTCCGCCCAAGTGGTGGAGATGAGGGGGAAAATGTTGATGGTCGACTGTGCCGAGGGTACGCAGATGCAACTCATGAGGGCAAAGATCAACTTCAACAAAATCAAAGCCGTCTTCATCTCTCACTTGCATGGCGACCATTGCTTCGGACTCTTCGGACTTATCAGCTCGTTCGGCTTGCTCGGACGGACAGCACCGCTTTTGGTGGCCGCGCCCAAGCAACTCGAGCCGCTTTTCCAACAGGCCATGCCTCTCTTCTGTGGCAACCTGGGTTATGATGTCGAGTTCATGCCGCTCGATACCAATAAGGCGGCCGTCATTTACGACGACCGCACGCTTTCTGTCACTACAATCCCATTGATGCACAGGGTGCCCTGCTGCGGTTTCTTGTTTCAGGAGAAACCCACACTACCGCATATCCGGCGCGATATGATCGATTTCTATGGCATACCCACCAGCCAGATCAATAATATCAAGATGGGGGCCGACTGGGTAGCCGCCGATGGAACGGTGGTGCCCAATAGTCAGTTGGTGACGCCTGCCGACCCTCCACGTTCTTTCGCCTACTGTTCTGATACAAAATACATCCCCACGCTGCATCAGCGGTTTCCCAACGTGTCGTTGCTCTATCATGAGAGCACCTACGACCAGTCGCATGAGGCTTTGGCCGAAAAATATTTTCACAGCACTGCGGCTCAAGCGGCCATGGTGGCACGTGATGCCGGAGCGTCACAGCTGATGATAGGCCACTACAGTTCGCGCTTCAACGACGAGCAGGTGCTCCTCGATGAGGCCAAGGCCATCTTTCACAATAGTATCCTGGCACAGGAAGGACTCGTCGTTGATGTTTGCTGAGCATCCCTTCCTCACCATCCAGCCCAGGTCTGGCGCCATAGCTGCCGGGCCATCTCATCCCATCTTAGTATGGTGGCACCGAAGAAGTCGGCGGTGTAGCCATTGAGCATCTCCTCGGCGGCGGCAGGGTCATCGCCGTTCAGGCGTTGCCAGGTCTGTTCCACGAAAGGCAACTCCCTCAACCCTTTCTTGATGAAGTAGTCGCGCTGTGGCTCCAATGTCTTGCGGTAGGTGCCCCAACGGAGGGTAGCCAGACGGTTGGCCTTGCGGAAGTGCCATAGGGCAGCATCGTCGCGCTCGCTGTGCTGACCGCAGATGCTGAGCAGCTGGGGCAGGCGGGTGGTGCCGCTGAAAATGGGGAAACGGGGACTCTCGCCAGGGTTGTCGAGGCACATCCATACCACGCCTCCAACCTCGTCGGGCAACCATGAGCGCAACTGTATGACGGTGCTGTAGGCGCACCATGGCACGCTCACCGTGCGGATGTTCTTCATCACCGAGTCACCCATCGCGTAATACATGTTGATCTCGTCGGGACGCATCCAGGGATTCGACACGGGCGACACGATGCTGTCGGGCTCTCCCTCCACCAGGTTGCCGTCCTTGTCCTTCCGCTTGGGATTCACTATCTTGTGCCGGCCGCTGAGGTTCTTCTCCGTACCCTCGAAATAACTGCCCAACAGGCGCATCACCTGCTCCACGCTCACTTTGGCGTCGGGGCGCACGCTCAATGGCAGGTTGCTCACGGTGTCGCTCAGGTGGAGCGAGGGGGCAAGGGCGTTGAGGATGAAGTGCTCTCGCACGCTGTAGTTCTTCACCTCGTCGAAGTAGTTGCCACCACTGTAGACCTTCCAAAAGCAGAACTCTTCCTTGCCGTCCCATAGCTTCAGCTTCTTCGCCACGTCGAACACATTGTCGGAGGCCATGTAATGGTCGGGGTCGCCCAGGTCGATCTTAGAGATGCGGCTCACATTGGCCGATACGCTCACCTCGTCGTCGGGGATGCGGACGGCAGCCCATACGCCGCCGATGTTCTTCTTGCCCTCGCCGAAGATCTCGAAAATCCACACTTCGTTCTTGTCGGCAATGGTGAGGCACTCGCCACTGTCGCCATAGCCGTACCGTTTCACCAGGTCACCCATCAGTCGGATGGCCTCGCGCGCGGTGGAACAGCGCTCAAGAGCCACGCGCTCCAACTCCTCTATCATGAACAGCCCTTTCTTGTTCTCCAGCTCCTTGCGTCCGGAGATAGTGGTCTCGCCAATGCCCAGTTGCTTCTCGTTCAGGCAAGGGTAGGCGGTGTCGAGGTATCGATAGGTGTGCGAAACCTGTGGGATGCGCCCACGGACATACATCTTCGTGCTGTCGGAGGCACTCTGGGTGTGCATTCTGCCCTCGTAAATCGCTTCCTCACTGCCGGCGGCATGGTCCTTGGCTGCCACCACCTGCATCCAGGTGCGATACCACGAATCGCAGGTGTGCGAGGTGATGACCGAACCGTCGGTAGAGGCGCCCTTGCCCACCATGATGCTGGTACACGACATCCGCGACATGCCCTCGCGACTCATCTCGTCGGGCTGGGCCTGGCTCGCTATCGATACAGGGAGAATGGCCCACAAAACCATGATTTTAAGGATAGATTTCATGCTTATAGTATTTGTTTGTTGTTTCTTCATTCTGGTTGTTGCACTAAAAAATCCTCTAAAGAGAAGTGGATTTCTTCAGCCGACAGGCTTGGATTTCTATATTTTTATCTATATTTGCATATTGGCACGCCGTAGAGAAGCGGATGCCGGTTCAGAAAACTTCAATTCTATTCTTTATGAAAAAAATTATTTTCTCATTTTTTGTCTTCTTTGTGTGGGGACTGCAGGTGCAGGCCCAGCAGATGGCATTGGCTCTCTATGTGGCCGACTTTTGCGTGAATACCGACACCAAGACGGCCATGAAGGCGCTCAAGGAGCAAGGGTTCAAGAAACTCACCAAAAAAGGTGAAACCATCTACTATCTCAATAAGAAAGAGGGGGTAGGGGCAATGCTCGTCTCCAACAACAACTACGTCGACTACGTCAAATTCCTCTTCAACAGTGTGCCTTCTACCAATGACCTCGATGAGGCCGCTTGGAAAGCGGGCTACAAACGGATGGCACGCGAGGGGCGCGACCGCTATTACCGTAAGAAGGAACTGGCGCTCTATGCGTCGGAGATTCAGGGCAATCCCGACTATACCTACGGGTTTGTCATCAAGTACGAGCCTTGAAAACGGCTTCTATCGCTTCTTTCCACCTCCCTGGCACCACCACGTGGTGGTTGCCGATGGGGCGGGTGAGGAAGTAGTTGGTCTGGCTGGTATCGTCAAGCCTGATTACTTGCTGCGTGCGACAAAGGTCGGGTTCATTCTGGTTGCGCACCAACGTTCCTTCGGCCACGAACAGGCGTGAGAGGTCGCCCGACACTTTCACGATGGTCACATCCCCTTCTTTCATATAACCACGGATACCCACTCCGATGCCCGACTCGAAATGGGTGTCCAACTCATAGCGCTCCACCATGTTGAGCGGAATGGTGCAATGGGCGAAGATCATCTCGCCGGTCTCGGGGTCGAGGCGGGAGGGGTTGGCCTGGAACCCGGAAACGCCGGTGAGCACTTTCACGATGGCCATCGTCAGGAGGGTGGGCACGTCGCCCTCACATCCCGAGACGATGCCTTCGGCATTCAGGCGTGCCAGTGCCAGGCAACCGGTGTTGTGCACCGTGGTCAGCAGGTCGAAGCACCGCAGGGTGAACCCTTGCAGGCGGTGCCGGCTCACCAATTCTTTCAGTGCCAGATAGATGGTCTTGGCTCCTTCCATCTCAAGCTGTTGTCCGTTCAAAGGCGCCACGGTTCTTCCTTCCCCTTCTTCAAGCCGGCTTCCTTCGCTTCCCGTACGCGAAACGGTCTCAATGGTGTCGGTCAGTTCTTTCATGGCGATATGCACCATCTCGATACCTATCTTCTCAAGGATGGCGGCATCGTCGGCATGGCTGGAGATAAGCCAGTCGGAAGGCTCTCCAATCACGCCAAGACGCATACCACGTAGTGCACTGCGCACGGCATGGGCCTGGCAAAGCATTTCCAGCCGGTGGGTCACAAATGCTGGTTTGCCATGGATAATCTCGCCCTCCTCGCCTTGTAGGCGCAGGTAGGAGAGAATCTCCATCGAGGCGGCCAACGAGTTGCTCTTGCCAGAGGTGAGCAGGTAGAATGGCTGACTGCTACGCTCACGCAGTGAGGGGAGCAAACGGGCGAAAAGTCCTTCGGTACCTCCCGTGCGTACATATATAATACTCATCTTACTGCCGTAGTCACTGAAGTCGTCACCTTTCAGGGTATAGCCGACAGCAAGACCCGACAGAAATTCTCTTGTGGCATTATCCACCGCCTTTGCATCATGCAAGGGTGATGTAAGGGTATATATATTCATCATGTCGCAAAGTTAGTGAAAGCCGAAGACAATGCAAAACAAAAGACGAAGTATTTTGTTTGACATTGTTGAGGCGCATCCTAACTTCGCCGCGCAGCGGCAAAGTAGTGCAAGAACCGTAGCCTTACTTCGCCGCGCTGCGGCAAAGAAGTGAAAGCCGAAGACAATGCAAAACAAAAAACGAAGCCTCCACCATCTTGTTTCTCCGTATGGCACGGCTCAGCCGCGCCCTCTTTCACCTGCAAATGCGACAGAAATGAGGGCGAATAGTTTTGTTTGTCTGATATCTGTTTTCTTGTCGCATGCTTTCGGAGAGAAAAAGGCATGAATATTTTTTTTCCAACGTGATTCAACATAATTTTGCAATATCAAAAGAAAAAAAATAATCAAACAAAAAAAATACAAATATGAAAAAGTTAGCAAAAAATTACCTGTATGCCGTTCTTCTCATTTTCGGCGCAACCACAATGCTTACCTCATGTGATGAGAGAGCTATGGAAGATTTCGTAGAGTCTGTTAATCTGGTAGGAACCTGGAGATGCAGTGAGACCGTTCACACCTCTGTCTCATCCTCCGACGTAAGGCCCTTCTTCACAGGCATGATGACATTCACATCCAACCACACCTTTTACGACAGTTATGGAGAGCAGGGATCCTGGTCGCTGAGAGACCGCACCATCACCCTCCATTATGACAATTGGCGTATCGGAACTGTGAAACTCTTGGTGCAAGATGGATACACACCCGACAAAATGGTGCTTACTACCACCATCGACCTGGGGTATGGCAGGAGCTGCTTTAGTACCGTCACTTTAAGAAACGCACGTTAGCAAAAAGAAACATACAACGCAAATCCCCTCTTCAGAGCGTACTCTGAGGAGGGGATTTTCTTTTGTGCAACGAGGCGCAACCTCGTTGTCCTCAATGGCCGTAAGCAATAGTATTGTCTGAACTTCTGAACTCCTGAAGTCTTTTCAACTTGACAAAGTAGATTTACTTGAATCTCACCTGTTGGTAGCCTAACAACTGGTCGGTACGCCCTCCCGGCTCTCGATAGTAGACCAGAGCCTGGTATTGGTTCTCGGTCTGGAAGAAATTGCCTTCCGAGGGCAACACATGGGTGTAGCCGTCGTTGTCGAGCAACAGGTATTGGTAGGAGTAGTAGCCCATCTTAAGCAGTAAGGCGGCCTGGTAACTGCCTGAGGCGTAGTCGTACTCCATCTGGTATTGGGGCAGGAACTGGTCGTTGGTCCAAACGCCGTTCAGATACACCTCGCCATCGTCGAGCTTGTCGCTGAACACCTGGAAGTGCACTACCACATATTCCGAGATACGGTCGTTCTCCTCGTTGTCGCTGTTACGGATATAGAAACAGCCGTTGGCATCCTCGTCGTAGAGGTAGTTGGGACGTCGCTCGTCGGGGAAGACATAGGCGTGGAACAACTCTCCGTCCCACCTGATTCTGTCGACACCCATGCTCGGGTGGTCGGTGTCGAGCACCTCAAACTTCCGGTATTCGTTGCCTCCATCGAAAATGAGGTCACGGCAGTGCTCCCAGCGAAGACCATCGGCAGTGGTGAACTGGGGATGGGCATTCACCCGGGCGTTGTCCCAACGCCCGTTCTGCATCACCACGGTCTTAATTTGGGTGGAGGGGTTGGTCACGTTCACACCGGAGTAGCTCACTTGCATGCTCACCTGTTGGTGGGATTGGTTGATGTCGATATCGGTATTGGTGGTGAGAACCGTCAGACGGTAGTTGCCACTCATCTTCAGCCGGCAGTGGGCATTGGGGATGGTCAGGTGGTAGTGGGTGTAGAGCACGTTGGTGTTGAGCGACTCCTCAATGTCCTCAATCAGGTTGCCCTCGGTGAAACCATCAATATAGTCGCTGGTGAACAGGTCTTCGCTCACGCTCCAGTCGGCCTCGCAATGCTCAATACGGTAGGTATAGCGGTGGTAGTCGTGGGTCTGGTCGTCGAAGGAGATGTGGATGGGGGCGCCACCAAGGGTGGTGACGGGAGGCGACAGCCAGTCGGTGCCGCTCACCACCTGCAAGGTGGAGATGCGGCTGTTCAGAATCTCGTGACGTTGCGCCTTGCCGGCGGCCGCGAGCAGCAGGCAAAGGCAGGCCAGGAGTAGTCGGGTGCTCTTGTTGGTCATTCTCTTGTGATTTGGTTCAGATGCCAATGGCGGTCAACGTGTCATTCCACGATGGTGGCCACGATGTGGCGACTGCCGCCATAGTTGCGGAACTCGCAGAGGTAGATGCCCTGCCATGTGCCTAAGTTCAGACGGCCACCAGTGATGGGGATGGTGAGCGACACGCCCACCAAGGCCGACTTGGCGTGGGCGGGCATGTCGTCGCTTCCCTCCATCGTGTGGTCGTAGTACGACTGGTCCTCAGGCACCAGGTGGTCGAGAATGGCAGAGAGGTCACTGCGCACGTCGGGGTCGGCGTTCTCGTTGATGCACAAGCCACAACTGGTGTGCTTCACAAACAGGTGCAGGAGTCCGTACTGGGGAAGGTCGGGCAGATGGCGCACCACCTCATCGGTCACCAGATGGCAACCGCGTGGGCGTGGCCGCAATGTGAATTCCACTTGTCGTGTCATCCCTCGGAGAGGATTTGGTTGGCGTGGTCCTTCGTCTTGATTTTCTTAGGACCGATGATGCGCTCCACGATGCCTTCCTCGTTGATGATGAACGTGGTGCGGAAGGTGCCGAAATACTTCCGGCCATACATGCTCTTCTCGCCCCACACGCCAAATTGCTCTACCAACTGCTTGTCGGTGTCGGCAATCAGGTGGAAAGGCAGCTCGTGCTTCGCAATGAATTTCTGGTGCGACTTCGCATCGTCCACACTGGCGCCAAGCACGGCATAGCCACTGGCTTCCAGGGCACCGATGTTGTCGCGCAGGTTGCAGGCCTCGGTGGTACACCCCGAGGTCATGTCCTTCGGATAGAAATAGAGCACCAGTTTCTTGCCTTTGAAATCGCTTAGGCGGATCTCATTGCCGTTCTCGTCGCGCCCCAGCACTTCGGGGGCCTTGTCTCCAATTTGCATGGTTGTATGGGATTTGTTGTTGATATTGGTTTCGCATTCGCTCAACAATTTTGTAGTTCAGAAGTTCAGGAGTTGCAGGAGTTCAGACAATAGTCCTCGGTTCTTTTCCTTGGCTCAATGGTTGTTGGCCTTGGTAATGTCTGAACTTCTGTTACTTCCGCACTCCTTTCAACTTGAATAGTTGAGACCTTTTATTTCTCAATGTAGATGCGGGCATCAACGGCTGTCACACCATGCTCATCGGCGAGCAATGGGTTGATGTCCATCTCCTTGATCTCGGTGGCGAAGCGCAGCAGCGTCGACAGTCGCACGATGACCTCTGCGTAGCGCTGCTGGTTGATGCCGGCCTGACCACGCGTGCCCTCGATAATCTTGTAGCCGCGCAACGACTTGATCATAGAGTAGGCCTCGCCATACGACAACGGTGCAAGACCGCTCGACACGTCTTTGAGCACCTCGACGAAGATGCCTCCAAGACCGCACAGCACGATATGGCCGAAACGCGACTCGTATTTCGCTCCAATGAAAAGCTCGGTGCCGCGGAGCATCTTCTGCACCATAATGCCGGTGGCGTCCTTGATCTTCATCATGCGCTCAAACTCTATGCGCAGGTGCTTGGCACTCTTGATGTCGAGGACCACGCCGCCCACGTCGCTCTTGTGCACCGGACCCACCACCTTGGCCACCACGGGGTAGCCGGTGCGCTCGGCAAAGGCTACTAACTGCTCACAGTCGGAGCTCACCATCTCGGGCACCATAGGTATCTGGGCACAGGCCAGCAAGTCGTGCACCAGGTTGGGTGAGATGTAGCCGCTCTCCTTGATTCCTGAGATGATGTCGCGGATGCGGGGCACATCGATGCCAAAGAGTTCTATCTCTGGCGGAGCGGGTGGGGGAGTGCGCATCACTTGCGTGAGGGCGGTGGCAAGGGTCACCTCGTCGCTGAAGTTCACATGTCCCTTCCGCAGGAACTCCTCTACCTCCGGACCGGCGGTGTGAAGGCTGGGAAGGATGGGGAATACGGGCTTCTTGCACTCCAGTATCTTCTTGTGAAGCACATCGTAGGTCTCATAAAGTTGCACCAGACCGGGCGTGCCGAAAATCACCATGATGGCATCGATGTTGTCGAAACGCGACTCGCAGTAGTCGATGGCAGTTCCCAGCTGCTCAGGGGTGCCGGTGGCAAGGATGTCGATGGGGTTGGCAGTGGAGGCACCAGGGTAGAGCTTGGTCTTCAGCTCCTCGCCAATCTCCTTGTCGAGTGGGGGCACGTTAAGGCCTCCCTTCGACAGGGCATCGGTAAGCATCACGCCAGGACCGCCGGCATGGGTCACGATGGCGAAATTCTTGCCCTTGATGGGAGGAAGGGTGAAGATGCAGCCCACGGTGGTGAGTTCCTCGCGCGAGAAGCACCTCACGATGCCGGCCTTGCGGAAGAGGGCCTCCACGGCAGAGTCGCTGCTGGCGATAGCACCGGTGTGCGACGAGGCGGCACGGCTGCCACTCTCCGAACTGCCAGCCTTGATGGCGGCGATGCGGCAACCCTTGCGTATCAGCGACGCGGCATGGAACAGCAACTTGTCGGGGTTGCTGATGTTTTCGATATAGAGCAACTTCACCTTCGAGTCGTGCTCGGCGTCGAAATTCTCATCCATGTATTGCAGCACGTCCTCAATACCTATCTGCTTGCCATTGCCGATGCTCCATACGGAGTTGAACTGCAGGCCCTTGATGACGGCCGACTCGAGGATGAATACGGCGGTGGCTCCCGAACCACTGATGAAGTCGACACCCTGAGGGTTCAGGTGGGGGATGGGCTTGGTGAACACGCTGTGGTGCCAAGAGTTGAGCAGACCGATGCAGTTGGGGCCAATCAGTGCGGCGCCATACTGCTCGCAGGTGTTGAGGATGTCTTTCTCCAGCGCGGCGCCGGCGGGGGTCTCCTCGCCAAAACCAGCGGTGATGATGATGAAAGCCTTCACGCCTTTCTCCGATGCAAGCACTTTCACCGTGTCGGGACAAAACTTGGCGGGTATCACCACCACGGCCAGGTCGGTAGGGGGTATCTCCTTCACGTCGTGGAACACTTTCACGCCTTGCACCTCGTCTTCCTTGGGGTTGACGACGCGCAGCACGCCTTTGTAGCCGCCATTCAGCAGGTTGCGCACGACGGCTCCTCCTGGCTTGTGGGTGTTGTTCGAACCGCCCACCACTACAATACTCTCAGGTCTCAGTAATTGTCTGTTGATCATAGTTTAGTATTATTTTCCGCGACGGAAAGCAACTTGGCTTCATGCTTTTCGCATGGTGGCAGCGGCATCGTCGGTCGCGGCATGGGTTGTGACTATAACACCGCAAATTTACGAATTTATTCTGAATACCCACACCTTGTTTATAGTCTTTCGTCAATATTTTCATCATTTTTCGTCAATTTTAGCGTGTTCTCGTTTTTTATGCGTAATTTTGCGCAGGTCATTTCAGCGGAAAACAAACCAAGCATCTACATAAAAACAAATCACAATGAGAAAATCTTTATTTGCACTTATCCTGTCGTTGCTGGCAGTGACGGCCATTGCACAGCAGAAATATGAGCTGTCGGCCACCACGTCGACGGGCAACTGGAATTTCAACAATGGATTCAGCATCTCCAACGAGGCGGGGAAAAACTACTCCACGGGCAGCGGCGGGTGCATCAAGTTCTCGCGCAATGTGCAGTACACCATCCATATCCCTGACGGCATTACCATCAAAAGGGTCTCCTTCTCGGGGTATTGCAATTATGCCGACGCCGACGGATACCTCAGCGAACTCAATGGCATTGCTTATGGCGAGACGGAATATGTCTACCCAAGGAAGGATGACAATGGCAACACCACCGTGGTGAGCCACACCATCACGCTGGATGCCCCTGCTCAGTCGACACTGACTTTCACTCCGGCCGGACAACAGGTGGTGTGGAAAATCATTCTCTACGACTTCTTGGAAGATGAGCTCCCTGCCACTGAGTTCAACTACTTCACTCCGGCATCGCAGATGGAGAAACTCGACAGGGCATTAGTGGCACTGCCGGCCAAGTCGGGCGGCGGGCAGTTCGTGAGCTGGAGATACTTGGGATACGACGACCCCTCCACCTCGTTTGACTTGCTGCGCGACGGACAGGTCATTGCTGCCGACCTCACGGCAACTACCTCGTTTGTCGACACCGGGGGCAGCACCAACAGCATCTACCAGGTGGTGACCAAGGTAGGTGGAGTGGTGGCCGAGACATCGGCGGCTGTATTGCCTTGGACAGGGGCCTTCAAGACCTTGCGCCTCGACCGACCCGAGGGCGGTACCAACGAGAGCGGCAGTTACACCTACACGCCCAACGACTGTGGCGTGGGCGACGTGGATGGCGATGGTGAGTACGAGCTTTTCGTGAAATGGGACCCTTCCAACCAGAAAGACAATTCGCAGAGTGGCTATACAGGTAATGTTTTCATAGATTGCTACAAACTCGACGGCACGCGTCTCTGGCGCATCGACCTGGGTAGGAACATCCGAGCAGGGGCACACTACACCCAGTTCCTCGTCTTCGACTTCAATGGTGACGGCAAGGCTGAGATGATTTGCAAGACGGCTCCGGGAAGTGTCGACGGACAGGGCGGTTTCGTTACCTCCGTGGCCGACGATAGCGAGATTGTCTCTGCCGACAATACCAAGACTTACCACAACTCCAATGGATACGTGCTTGGCGGTCCCGAATACCTCACCGTGTTCGAGGGCGCAACGGGAAAGGCCGTTCACACTGTGTTCTATAACCCCAACCGCGCAGGTGGGATAGGGGGCGCTCCCGACCACCCGGCGAAGTCGTTCTGGGGCGACAACTATGGCAACCGGTGCGACAGGTACCTGGCTTGCGTGGCTTATCTCGACGGCGCGGACAAGAACCCGAGCGCTGTGATGGTGAGGGGCTATTACACCAGGTCGTATTTCTGGGCTGTCGACTTCGACGGAGCCAAACTGACTACCAAATGGCTGCATGCCAGCGTTTCGGCCAACGAGTGGCAACTCACCGACGCCAATGGCAATGTCGACAAGCACACCGGACAGGCTGGTACAGCCTACGGGCAGGGTGCCCACAATATCTCGGTGGCCGACGTCGATGGTGATGGGTGCGACGAGATTATCGACGCATCGGCGGCTATCGATAACAATGGGGCGCTGCTGTATACCACCGGTCTGGGGCACGGCGATGCTCAGCACCTCGGCGACCTTGACCCCGATCGTCCTGGACTGGAGTTAATGATGGTACATGAGGAGAAACCCTATGGGTTGCATGTGCGCGAGGCAGGCTCCGGCGAGATATTCTCGCATATCACCGGCTCGTCGGATACTGGAAGGGGCATGGCGGCCGATATCGACCCCGACAGCCGGGGATATGAGTATTGGTCGTCGGCAAGCGGAAACGTGTATGCCATCGATGGTTCGGTGGTGGGCACCAGTAGGCCGTCACAATGCTTCCGACTCTACTGGACTGGAGACCTGCAAGACGAACTCTTCGACGGCAAGTACAATAGCGATACGGGACGATGCGCGCCTATCATCCAGAAATGGAGCTCATCGGCAAAGAAATGCCAGACCTATATGTCGTTCTCCAATCTGGGCAACTCGCAGACTTGCAACACCACCAAGGCCACTCCTAACTTGATAGCCGACATCTTCGGTGACTGGCGTGAGGAGATCATCTTGTGGGACATCAACGACGGATGCACGCTCAATATCTTTACTACGAATGAGCCCACCGAATACCGTGTGCCGACGCTCATGCACGACCATGTCTACCGCATGGGCATCGCTTGGCAAAACGTGGCGTATAACCAACCAGCTCACGTGGGCTATTACTTGCCCGACTATGTGCAACACCTCACTGGTATCAGCGTGGTGAACGCTACGGCCAATGAGAATGCCGACAGCCATTGGTACACCTTGTCGGGTATAAGGGTGAAACAGCCCTCCAAAGGCATCTATATCTACCAAGGCAAAAAAGTGGTGGTGGAGTAAAACATAGACTATTGGTTCTGCGAAAGGCGTACACCATGTAGAATGGGTACGCCTTTCGTCGTATCCACACGTAGCCTTAGGGAAAACGACATCAACTTGACCAGCAAAATCATCGAAAGGGTTAATAAATGTAAAATTTTAGAATAAAAATCCATTAGTATTTTGAAGTTATAGGATTTTTTGTAATTTTGCAACGATTTCCCCATTTTTCAAGGGGGTGAAAAATTTGATTGAATGGACTGATGGGGTCGCTGACCTGAACTACTCTATGTGTTGATTCCGTAGTTGGAAACTACTAAGAAAATCTAAATCTTTAATAACCAAAAAAGTCAAGTTACATACATAGCAGGTGTCCACACCTGCACCATTCCTCTGCCTTGTTCTCTTGGCAGACATGACTCTCACGGCCTCTGGCCAAAGCCGCGTTCTTTGACTTGCTGACACACATCACACCTTCGTAATTTGCTGACCACATGCACTTTGCTCCATGTGCCCGAGGCCTGTACACAACACCAGGGATTATCCCTTCCTCTGGATTGCCACCTCGTGTGGCAATAATATTTAGTTGATTAAATCGTTCTATTCCACCTTAATGCTATGACGGAAAAAAAGAAATCAACAATGAAAGCTCCAAGCTTGAAATCACTCCGACTCGATGAGGAAATCAAGAAATTGTGCCTCATCAACCCTCTCATGGATTTCAAAATCATCAAGCGTACCATCGATTCTCTGCCTATGCTCGGAATCAGGGAAAAAGAACAATGGATAAAGGTGCTGAAAAAACGCCGCGACGAGTTTGTCGTCGAAACGGCCGACGCTTTCAACACCACGGCACGTGACTGTGTGAGAGACCATATCGCCAGTTGGGAAAAGGAATACGGAACAATACCCTTGCAAGGTATCTTCGACCTCCTCCACGAAACCGACTACCAAATCTTCGATATCGCTCCCGAGCATGTCACACCTAAGGCCATCTCTGAAATGCTCGACGGCTATCTTATCGGACAGCCCGAGTACTCCCGCAAACTCTCACTCTGCTTCTACTTGCACCTGATGAGAAACAAAACAAATGCGATAATGCCAAAAGCCAATCTGCTGGCTTTCGGGCCTTCGGGGGTGGGAAAGACATTCGGACCTCAGAAACTGGCAGAGCTCTTCGGTCTCAAACTGGGTGTCATCAACTGCAACAACCTGGTGCAGGAGGGCATCCACGGACCGCATCTCACAGACGTCTTCTCCGAAATCTACCACGAATGTGACGAAGAGCTCGGGCAGGTGGAGTCGGCTGTCATCCTGCTCGACGAGTTCGACAAACTATTCCATGGTGGGGAGTTCAACGAACGGGTTCTCAACGAACTGCTCAACATCCTCGACGACAACAACTCGGTCTCGTTCTCTACCGGACCGCTCACATCCGAGAGGGTATCCACCAGAAACATGCTCTTCATCTTCTCAGGGGTCTTCAGCGGCATCGAGACGGTGGTGAGAAAGCGTATGGGCACCAATGCCATCGGCTTTGGCAGCGCTCAGAAGGGGATTATCCAAGGCGACTTCCATAAGTATATCAAGGATAGCGACTTCACGACTTACTTCCATCGTGACGAACTTGCCGGACGAATCCTGCAGTATGCTCACGTCAACAGCCTCTCCGAGGAGTTGATGGTCGATATCCTCATGAAGTCGAAGGACTCACCACTCAACTATTACGTGAATTACTTCAAAGAGCGTGACATCCAGCTCCATCTCACCGATGAGGGAGCAAAGGCCATCGCTTCCTATGCCAGCAAAAATCATCTTGGCGTAAGGGGACTGAAGTCCACCATCTTCAAAATCCTCGACGACGAGATGTTCCGCCTCGACGCTAACGAGATTGTCATCGACCGGCAATTTGTAGAAAAGAAAATCGCTTAACCCACCACGCTCCGCTGGACGAATCCCCCCATGAGGGGGACAACCAGTGGAGGGTGGGTGGCGCGATGACTTCTTCTGGCCATCAAAAGAAGGTGTTCAAGTCGTGATCGCATCACTGTAAGGTGCGATAGTCAAAGATAATCGATCATGTATCAAATGGAATGGATGTAGACTGCAAACTGATGTTGACATTGGCGTATAAAACCAAAAAAAGCGATGACCTTCTCAGGCGACCGCTTCGAATCTTCAATAGGTATTAGTTTTTTTAAGGTAAAAAGATTGTTTTCAGGATAACGATGCAAAGGTAAAGGTTTTTTTCCAACGCTCAAAAATTATTTACTAATATTTTTGCCACAGTGTCATCCGTGCGCCCACACAATTAAAAAATTAACAAAATTTAATAAATTTAACTGCGTAATCGATTGAATTTTTGTTAATTGGCATGCATTTATGCTGTTCCTTTCTTTTCAGGATTTTTTTCATTGCGAAACACCAAAACTGATGATTTCAGCCGAGGTTTGGCAATGTCATGACAACTGCATTAATAGAAAATCCCGCAAATCAGCGTTAGATACTCAGGAAGGAACTCATCATGGCTCCATTTGATTTCCAACCCGAGCAGGTCTTGGGCTGTCTTGCCCATGTCGAAACCAAAAGCCTCCAGGGATGGGCGCACCTTCGAGGGATGTCGGCATGGTTTCCCCTCAATCCGGGCGCAGGGGGTGCCACCACAGTAGGGGCATGTTCCCACAAAACCAAACGCTCGTCCTCCTAATGCTTGTTCCATTTCCAAAAGTTCCGCGTTCAGGCGGCTGATGACGGGTTCCATGAACTCGTTGGCCGATTTCAGTGGCAGGTGCTTGTCGGTTGGAACGATTTTCACCCCGATGATGCGCACATTGGCATATCCCTCAATAACAGATAGAGGGTCGTAATCGAAAGGTGGACAACCATATCGTCGGCCATAGTTCCTGCATTGCTGGCAGAAGGCAATGAAGTAGTCGGCTTGGCGGAATCCGTCGATATACGACCGGGCATCGATGTCGGCCGTGAACGTTGACGTGGTGTATGTTGGTGAATGTGGCATAGGCGTTATTGTTTTGCAAAATTACTCTTTTTTTTCGATTTTTGGCGTTTTTTCTTTATCTTTGCCGTTGCGTGGCGAAAGTATTGAATTGTATTCTGCTTTGACGTGAAAAAGCATTGATTTGCTTTGAGAAAGATGTTTCACTTTACTAAATAGAAAAATGGCATTTAATGGTTCTTTCAGCCAGTCGGATGAGTATCGTCGCGAGGAGCTGATACGAGTGATAGAGCATTCAGTCGAGCAACTTACCTTGCAGGAACTGGAGGCGCTCTACTACGACATGTCGACGAAAAACTACATCAACGACTGATCTATTACACCAATAATAAAAAGAATCAGTCAGAATAATTCGAGAATTCTGATTATTCCGATTATTCCGATTCCCTCCGACTTTCAAAAAAAATCAATAATATGAACTACGAAAAAATCTTCGAAACAATGGTCAATGAGACCGCCCGTTATCTCATCACCAACCACCTGAAAACCATGGTTCTCGGTCTTTCCGGTGGACTCGACTCCACCATCACTGCGTCTATCTGCCAACAGGTGGTGCAGCGGTATCCCGAACAGGGATTCAAGTTTATCG
>ONSV01000005.1 GCA_900320585.1 uncultured Prevotellaceae bacterium
AGACACTGACATGGAAGAAAATAAAATCCGTATTGCTATCACCCACGGCGACACCAATGGTATCGGCTACGAGACCATTTTCAAGACATTCGCCGACCCCACAATCCTCGAATTGTGCACCCCCATCATCTATGGCTCGCCCAAGATAGCCGCCTATCACCGCAAGACGCTGGGCATACAGGCCAACTTCAGCATCGTGAGCAAGGCAGAGGACGCTCATGCCGACAAGCTCAACATCCTCACCTGCTTCGACGACGAGGTGAAAGTGGAGTTGGGCACCCCGACCAAGGCCTCGGCCACTGCTGCCAAGAAGGCCCTCTCACGAGCCATCAACGATGCCAACGTCGGTCTGGTGGATGCCGTGGTGGCGCTGCCGATGGTTGCCTTCACCGATACCACCGAGGAAGGTGCGGCCCCCGCAGCCGAAATCGCTGACGCCAAGTCGGAGCCCCTGGTCATCCATGTGAACGAGGACCTGCGCATTGCCTCGGCCACTGGCGACATGCCCCTTGGCGATGCCCTGCGCGAGTTGCGCAAGGAACTGATTGTAGAGAAGGCCACCATATTCCACAATGCACTGCGTCGCGACTTCCGTCTCTCCAACCCCCGCATCGCCCTGCTACAGGTCAACCCACAGCCAGGAGCCGAGGAAGAGGAAATCCTGAAGCCCGCCATCAACGACCTGCACAATGCCGGCATAGGCGTCTTTGGCCCCTATCCTACCGACGCTTTCTTCAACCGTTACGACCATGAGCATTTCGACGGCGTCCTGGCCATGTACCACGACCAGGCGATGACCCCGTTCCGTCTGCTTTCCGACGAGACCGACGTGAAGCTCACCGCCGGCCTTCCCATCGTGATGACGGCCCCCGGCTTCGGTCCGCAGTTCGAGGAGGCCGGCAAGGGCACTGCCGACGAGAGTGCACTGCGCTATGCCATCTATCTGGCCATTGATGCTTTCCGCCACCGCCGCGACTACGACGAGCCGCTGGCCAACCCGCTAAAGAAACTCTACCACGAGAAGCGTGACGACAGCGAGAAGGTGCGTTTTGCCATCCCCAAGAAGCACGAGCAACACTGATTGTAGGTGAGACGTCATTCGATACGTTAATTTTCAAAAAAGCAACTGCCATAATTGCAGTTTTTACATAAGATTTATGTAATTTTGTCACCCGATGAATGCATACAACCTACAAGATATCAAGCGCAACTACAACATCGTGGGCAACTGCGATGCGCTGAACCATGCCCTCAACATCGCCCTTCAGGTGGCCGACACCGACCTGTCGGTGCTCATCGAGGGTGAGAGTGGTGTAGGCAAGGAGATTATCCCCCGACTCATCCACGACCATTCACCACGTCGCCGCCAGAACTACTTCGCCGTGAACTGCGGCGCGATACCCGAAGGCACCATCGACAGCGAGCTCTTCGGTCATGAGAAAGGCGCCTTCACCGATGCAGTGAGCGAGAGCAAGGGTTACTTCGGCATCGCCGACAAGGGCACCATCTTCCTCGACGAGGTGGGCGAGCTGCCCATCGCCACCCAGGCCCGTCTCTTGCGTGTGCTCGAGACCGGCGAGTATATCCGTGTAGGCGGTCAGCAAGTGATGAAGACCGACGTGCGCGTGGTGGCTGCCACCAACGTCAATATCCGCAAGGCCATCAGCGAGGGTCGTTTCCGCGAGGACCTCTACTACCGTCTGAACACGATACCCATCCACATGCCCGCGCTCCGCGAGCGCGGCAACGACATTCTGTTGCTCTTCCGCCTGTTTGCCATGCAGATAGCCGAGAAATACCGCATCCCCCGCATCACGCTCGACGACGCCGCAAAGCAGATCATGCTCACCTACAAATGGCCCGGCAACGTCCGCCAACTGAAGAACTTCACCGAACAGATGTCTATACTCAGCGAAAAGCGCGAGATTGATGCCGAGACCATCCGCCAGTTCATCCCCGACGATGGCACCACCACCCTGCCTGCCACCATCTCCACCGGCGGCAGCCACTCTTATGACAACGAGCGCGAGGCCCTCTTCAAGATGCTGTTCGACCTGGGCAAAAACGTGAAAGACCTGCGTCGCGAGGTGAACAGCCTGCGCAAGGTGATCGACGACAACAATACCATCGCCACCCAAGGACAGGCCCTCAGTGCCCAATACTCGATGCAGATAGAAGCCGAGCGCCACGACCCGACGGAAGTGGAGGACGCCGTGGCCGAGGAGATCTCTGAGACCGAGCCCGAGAGCCTGAACTTGAAAGAAGTGGAGAAGACCAAGATAGAGAAAGCCCTGGAGCGCTGCAAAGGCAACCGCAAGTTGGCCGCCCAGGCCCTGGGCATGTCAGACCGCTCGCTATACCGCAAACTGAAACAATATGGACTCACCCAGAAATAAGGTTACCCTCATTCTGTCGGTCTTTTTCATGTCTATGGTGCTCACGGCATGCAGTGTGTCGTACAAGTTCAACAGTTCGAGCATCGACTATACGAAGACGAAGACCATCACCATCGCCGACTTCCCCATCCGTGCCAGTTATGTCTGGGCACCGATGCAGACCATCTTCAACGAGCAGTTGAGGGACATCTTCTCGAGCCACACCCGCCTGGTGCAGGTGAACCGCAATGGCGACCTGAAGATAGAGGGCGAGATCACGCAATACTCCCAACGCAACAAGAGCGTGTCGAGCGAGGGCTATTCTGCCCTTACCGAGCTCTCGATGACCGTGAACGTGCGTTTCACCAACAATGTGAACCACGACGAGGATTTCGAGCAATCGTTCACCGCCACCGCCTCATACGACAGCCGTTTGTCGCTCAACTCCGTGCAGGAGGGACTGGTGGAGGAGATGGTGGAGGACATCACCGAACAAATTTTCAATGCCACCGTGGCCAACTGGTAACGCTATGGACCTACGACAACTCATCGAGCATCCCGAGCTGATGAACAAGGAGACGCTCTACGACCTGCGCTCCCTCATCGCGCTTCACCCCTACTACCAGACAGCGCGCCTGCTGATGCTCAAGAACCTCTATTTGCTGCACGACTCCTCGTTCGACGACGAGTTGCGCCGTGCCGCCATATACATTGCCGACCGCACCAAGCTCTTCGACCTTGTAGAGGCGGGACACTACCAAATCAAGCCCCGGCACAGTCGTCAGGAAACGCAAGGTGCCGACGCCTCCGACCGCACCCTCACGCTTATCGACAAGTTCCTCAACACGGTGCCCGACGACAATGCCACTCCCTCGAAGAAACGGAAACCCACGGCCGCCGATGCAACGGTGGACTACGTGGCATATCTTTTGCAGGAAGAGGGCGGAGCCCAACCCGCAGCAGCCCCGGAAATGCGCGGTCAGCAGCTCATCGACAAATTCATCAACGACGAAGGTGGCAAGATTACCTTACAGGAACAACCCGAATACGTGCCCCAAGAGTCTGTCGAAGGTGCAAAAGCAGGAGACGAGGGCTATTTTACCGAGACATTGGCCCGAATTTACGTCAAACAAGGCCGATATTCGAAGGCTTTGGAAATTATTAAGCGATTAAATTTGAATTATCCAAAAAAAAGTGCTTACTTTGCAGACCAAATTCGTTTTTTGGAAAAATTGATTATAAACAACAATAACAAATAAAGAAAATTATGTACTATTTATTCGTAATTCTTATCGTCATTGCCTCGCTGCTGATGATTGGTATCGTCCTGATTCAAGAGTCCAAAGGTGGAGGTTTGTCGTCGAACTTCGCTGCAGGCAACCAACTTGCTGGCGTGCGCAAGACCACCGATTTCATAGAGAAAGCCACTTGGGGCCTGGCCATTGCCATGGTTGTGCTCAGCGTGCTCTGCGCTTATTTTGCTCCCGATGTTGTGGGCGAGCAGAGTGCTGTAGAGGCTACCACCACCAACCCGCTGACCAACCCTACCACCCAGCAAAACTTTGGTGTCACCCAGCAGGCTCCTGCCGCTGCTGACCAGGCCGCTCCCGCTGCTGCCGAGCAAGCCGCACCCGCCGCTGCCGAGCAAAGTGCTCCTGCAGCCCCTGCTGCCGATGCCCAGAAATAATTGAGCGATTTTTAAAAAATTGCCCAAAAATTTGGCGATTAGAAATAATTCGCTTATCTTTGCACCCGCTTTTTAACCGAAAGCGGAACATGGTGCCCGTAGTTCAGTTGGTTAGAGCGTCAGATTGTGGTTCTGAATGTCGGGGGTTCGAGTCCCCCCGGGCACACCGGAAAAATCCCAAACGGAAACTATTATTCGTTTGGGATTTTTCTTTTGTGCGTTTTTGGCGTGTTTTTGGCGTGATAATGTTTGTCAAAGGCGAGAAGTGGCCTTTCATTTCCCTTTCCCAGCCATTACCCTTTGGGCGATGTTTTGCTTCAGGCAGTCGCGGTAGAGCCAAATCTCACGGGTGTGGTAGTTACCCTCCTTGCCAAAGAGTGGCAGCACATAGTCGGTGGCGGTATAGCCATCGACGAGCAACAGTTGCGATGTCGTATCGAGCCTCACGGTGAGGGTATCCTTCTGCTGCTCGTTTACCGGCAACAGCGGAGAGGGTTCGGTGACGAGAGTAGCCGGTGTATTGTCGGTTCGCCAGTTCACAGGATTGATGGCCACCACGTTACCCCCACTGATAGAGGGTATGGCGCAGTCGGCCGTCTTCACCGAGTTATAGCAAACGGTGACCCCTGTGTCGGAAGGCCCCGTAGCAGGTTTTATATGCCCACATTCCTCCAAGTCGGCCTTGGTGATATGATAACCGATTACATAGGCCGCCACCATGCGTTGGTAGGTATCATCATCCATGCGCCGCAACAATTCCCTCACGGCCAGAGCCCCTTGCGAAAAGCCAGCCAGCACGAACGGCCTACCCTGGTTGATGTGCTTCAGGAAATGGTCGAAGGCCCGCTCCACATCGGCGAAGGCAAACTCTTTCCAAAGCGAACCAGCCGACTCTTCCATAACGGTTTGCAGCGAACATTGGCGGTAGTAAGGCGCATAAAAATTGAGGGCCACCTCGTTGCCGCAGAACAGCGTGTCGACGCCCAGCATCTCGCCATACAGCGGCAAGCGCAAACTATCGGCATAGGTATCGGCCAGATGCCCCACCGTGCCGTCGGGCAAGTTGTAGTCGCCAATCTCGGTGGAAACGATGTAGAACACATCGGCAACACCATTTCGCTCATTGGTATACCATTGCGTGCTGTCGGTATAATCGGGCTCTTTAGGCAGATAGCCAATGTCGGACGACGAGGTGTTGGTCTTCCTGCAAGAGACGAGCACATTGCCGGCCATCAAGACGGCCAAAGCGAGAATCCACAGCCTGAGGCTCTTCGCCTGAGAGGAAAAAGAAAGATGTTTCTTCATGATTGCGGAACTGAAAATTGATTTTCTGAAGAAGGATATTTCCGGCGCAGGGTGATGACATTGATTTCGGGCCATGGTCCCAGACGGAAGGGAACGGTGCCTCCGATGCCCAACGACACATAGAGCATGCGCCCGTCGCTGAAGTAAGCACCACCCCACTCGTGGTAGGTGAGCCACGCCGGTGAGAAGCGCCCCACGCTCAGCTGCGCCCCATGGGTATGGCCCGAGAGGGTGAGTTGCACGTCGCTGCTACCGAGCACTTCGCGTCGCCAATGTGAAGGGTCGTGCGAGAGCAGCACCTTGAACATGCCCTTGGGCAATGCTCCCAGCGCCTTAGCCAAATCGCCTTTCCGCACGAACGGCCCATTGCCCATGTTCTCCACCCCGACAATCGCGATGGCATCGGTGCCCCGGCTCACCACATGGTGGGCATTGTCGAGCAGTTGCCATCCCATCTGTCGCTGCAAATCCCTCACCTTATTAACATGACCACCCACATAGTCGTGGTTGCCCATGACGGAGAACAGTCCGTCGGGGGCAGCAAGGCGCGACAGCGTGCCGACATAAGGGACGATTTCGTCGGGATTGAAATTCATCAGGTCGCCGGTGAAGAGTATCACGTCGCTGTGCTGTGCCAAAGCCGTGTCGACCACCTTGGTGATGAACTCCGGGTGACGGCTGAACGACCCCAGGTGCAGGTCGGACACCTGCATGATGCGGTAGCCATCGAACGATTCGGGCACGTCGGGCGAAGCGCACTCCACCTCCCTGACCTTGAGTCTTCGATAGCCGAAGACGAACCCATAGGCGAAAGCCATGGCCAAAGTTGCCACCAATACAAGGGCCACCTTCCACCCCACCAGAGGGGCCGTGAGCGCAAAGAGCAACTTGTTCACGACAACCATGAGGAAGGTAAAGAAGAACACGCGCATCGACCTCACCGGTCCGAGGCACCAAGTCGTCATCACCACGAAGGTCCATACCGTCCATAGTGAGACGAGGCCATAGCCCACCATCCACCATGCCCCAAGAGGCATGACATAACGCCAGAAGATAAACACATCGGGCACCACCATCATCAAGATGGCGGCGATGGAGAATATCCGGAAACTATGCTTCATGACCTATTGTGGTATGTGGACCAAAAAAGGGAAGGCAAATCCCTCCCTTTATGATGGTAGAAAATGTCAAATTACAAACAAATGCGCTCGGTGAGTGCGATGTAGCCCACCTTGCGCTTCATTCCCTGCTGTCCTTGGAAGCTATCATTGAGGAAGTTGTGCAGGGGCATGGAGAACTGAATCAAGAATTTCGACTTGCCGTCCTTGTTTGTTCTCGATATGGCAAAGTCCAATCCCCATCCACCTTTCAGCCTGTCCTTGTTGGTGTCCTCCAACGAGCCACCACAGCCAGTCACCACGTCGTAGAACACGCCGGCCTCAAAGGAAAGAACCTTATCGCCGGCAATCAGTCCCACACGAGGCTGGAAATAGAAGCCCCGGAGGTTGTCGTCGGTCTTCTTGAATACGATCTCCTGGCTCTTGAAATAAGCGCCGGCATACAAGCCAAACGACTTAGGCATATACGACACATCGGCACCTACGGCATAGTCGCCGATATGCTTGAATGGGTTGGCGAAAGCGCGGTGATAAGGTCCATAAATGTCGGTTTCTCCCTCAAACCCCTTCTTGCCCATTCCGATGGGGAACATCAGTTGGGCATCGGGCAAATTCCGCTCTATCCAGAGAGAGTCTTTCTCGTTGCCTTTGAACAGGAAATCTTTCAAGCCAATCTTAACCAAATCGTAAATGGCGGTGGTGAAGTAGTTGGTGCACCATGCACGGGTATTGAATGTCCAGTCGCTGCAGGCTTCCTGTGCCATCGCGCTGAACGACATGCTGAATGTCAAGACTGCGATAGATATTAACTTTTTCATCGTTGTTATTTTATTAGATGTTTATCCATGAACTGAGGTTGTCGGCGAGTGCCGAGGGTGTGGCCTCACCGATTGTGTTGATGAAATCCTGCGCTTCCTTCTCATCGATAGGCTCGCCAAGGTTATTGGCATACGACTTCTTGCCATCTTTCTCTGTCACGCTAAACAGCTGACTGAAGCCCTCGCGCTCCGTCATTTCATAATAAGTGGTCGTCTCGCCCTCCTCGGTTTTCTCCTTGACAACCAGAACATCACCTTGGAATGCGAGCTGCTGTCCATCTTTCACGGCTATGCCATCAAAATTGTCGATGTCTTTCATGTCCTTGTAGAACGAGAGGAGCAGGCAATCCTTACCATCTTCGGTGCTCAGGACAACATAATCTTTGGCAAGAGCGTATTTCGAGGGAGCCTTTTCCTCGCTTACCTCCATATCCCACAAGGCCAGGATGTCTTCCTGGTGGGCCTTCAGGTTGTTGTCGGCAGCCACCACGAGGGCGGCATCGGGCTCGCCTGCCGTAGGTTGCTCACTTTGCGCCTCCTTTACCGGGGCTTTGTCGGTGCAAGAAACAAGTGCCATTCCCAACGTCATCATGACAAGGATGACTTTATTCGTGAAAAAATGGTTCATTGTAATATTTGAATGATTAATAATATACATGTAGACTCTTCAATCCCTATGCTTTTGTTGGCAAATATAAAAAAAAAAAAAAACCATTTTTTCAAAACGCCATGTTTTTTTGCGCAAACATCACAATTTTCCCCGAAAGATGCTTGAAAAAACGACAAGAAACCCTTACTATGCTTTGAAGATGAATTTGGTACGGATAAGGGAAAAGGCCTGACAGGATGATGCAAGCGATGTATTGGAGGCACGAAAAAACCCGCAAGCTACTGTTGCCAGTTTCCTGCGGGTTTCGTTGGTGATCCGCTTGGGGCTCGAACCCAAGACCCCAACATTAAAAGTGTTGTGCTCTACCAACTGAGCTAGCGGATCTCCGTCATTGCTTGAAAAGCGAGTGCAAAGGTAGTGGTTTTTTCAGTAACTGCCAAATTTATTGCTCACTTTTTTGTTTTGTGCGCCCAAAAAGGACGAAAAGAGTGGTTCTCAGGGAGTAGCAGAGGTTTCGGACGTCACGTTTTCGGTGGTTGCAGGGGTTTCGTCGGTAGGCGGGTTCCCGATAGGCGTGGGCGTCATTGAGTCGCCCAACGGCACGTCGGGCACCTCATCCTTGGTGACGTATCGTTGGTAATAGGCGATAAGCAAGGTGGTGAGCGGCAGCGCTATGATAAGACCGATAAATCCGAGGAGAGTGCCCCACACCGACAGCGAGAGCAGGAGAATGGCAGGGTTGAGTCCCATTGCCGTCCCCATGATCTTTGGTGTGGTGACCATGTCGGTGATGACCTGCACGACAACGAAGACGAGCACGGCCAGTCCGAAGATGATCCAGAAATTCTGCCCCGTGTCGGCCGCCTTGAGCAATGCGAGGAAAGCCGTAGGAATGAGCGCGAAGGTATGGAGGTAGGGCACGAGGTCCATGATGCCGATGAGGATGCCCAGGCCGATGGCCATGGGGAAGTCGATGATGGTGAACCCGATGCAGAACATGATACCCATGCAGAGCGCCACCAGTCCCTGTCCACGGATGTAGTTGTTGAGCTCGCGCTCCACATCGCCCATCAATGAGATCCAGAAAGGCCTCGACTTTTTGGGGAATATTCTCACCCAGTTGTTGGTGAGGTATTCATAGTCGAGCAGGATAAAGAACATATATAGCAATGTGATGCACGATGCCACGATGCTGATGATGATGTTGGCTGTCCGTCCGACGAAGGAGAACACCCCCGGCATGGTGGTCTTCATGGTCTCGATGAAGTCGCGGCTCCTGAAGAACTCCATCACGCGGTCGCGGTTCTGGTTGAGCCATTCGTGTATCATGGCCGAGAAGTCGCCCTTTTCCGACTGCTGGTTGAGGTATTTCATCAGCACATCGCCTAAGCGCTCGAACTGCCCTATCATCGGTGGTATGATGAAATAGAACACCCCGGCAAGCACTATGCCCACGACGAGCATGGTGACGACGATGGCCAGGGGCCGTGAGGGCACATGCAGGCGATACTGCACGAACTTCACCATGGGATAGAGCAGATAGGCCAGGAGCCACCCCACAAAGAAAGGCAGCAACACGCTGCCAAGCAGATTGATGAGATAGATGATGGCTATCACGGTTGCGGCCATCAGGACCCATCGTGCCATCCTGTCGAATGTAATTTTCCCCTCAAGCATATTCTATTTTCTATTTCAGGACAATTTCTCACCGAGCGCCTTGCGGTAGCATTCCCGGCATAGCGGCTCATACTGGGCTTTCTCTCCCAGGAGCACCCGTTTCTCCTCGTTGACCAGACGGTGGCTGACATAGGCCAGGGCACCGCATCTCACGCAGATGGCATGCACCTTCGTCACCTCGTCGGCGATGGCACAGAGCGCGGGCATGGGCCCGAAAGGCTTACCCTGGAAGTCCATGTCGAGTCCGGCGATGATTACCCTCACCCCTCTGTTGGCCAGCTGGTTGCACACGTCGACCAATCCATCGTCAAGGAACTGCGCCTCGTCGATGCCCACCACATCGATATCCGACGACAGCAACAGGATGGTACCTGACGTGTCGACAGGCGTGCTGACGATGGAGTTGCGGTCGTGGCTCACCACCTCCTCGTCGGAATAACGGGTATCGATGGCGGGTTTGAATATTTCCACCCGCTGTTTGGCGAACACCGCTCTTTTGATCCGCCGGATGAGTTCCTCGGTCTTGCCCGAGAACATCGATCCGCACACCACTTCTATTCTTCCGGGCCGGTGCAGTTCCCCTGTTAAATTGTTAGTCATGATGATTGCAAAATTACAAAGATTCATCGAACTATCCAACAAACGAGTGCAAAATGTTACTAAAATGTAAAATTGGCGGATTTATTTTGCTGTTTCTTCGAATTGGTGTATATTTGCGCCAATTATGGGCATACTGTATATTGTTCCCACCCCTGTGGGCAACCTGGAGGACATCACTCTCAGGGCCCTGAGAGTGCTGAAGGAGTCGGACTTGGTCTTGGCCGAGGACACCCGCACCACGGGTCTTCTTCTGAAGCACTACGACATCCACAACCAGCTGGTCTCACACCACAAGTTCAATGAGCACGGCACCAGTGCCGGCATTGTGGAGCGGCTGAGGTCGGGGCAGACCATCGCCTTGGTGAGCGATGCCGGCACTCCCGGTATCAGCGACCCCGGATTTTTCCTTGTGAGAGAGGCGGTGAACGCGGGGATAGAGGTGCAGTGCCTTCCCGGTGCCACGGCTTTCGTCCCGGCGCTGGTGAATTCGGGCCTCCCCGACGACCGTTTCTGCTTCGAGGGGTTCCTCCCCCAGAAGAAAGGCCGCCAGACCCGGCTGGCCTCTTTGGCCGACGAGCAGCGCACGATGGTGTTCTACGAGTCGCCCTACCGGTTGGTAAAGACCTTGGAGCAGCTGGGCGAGGTGATGGGCACCGACCGCCGCGCTTGTGTGGCTCGCGAGATCAGCAAGATACATGAGGAGTGTGTCCGTGGAACTCTTTCCGAGCTGGCAGCCCATTTCACCGCCACCCCACCCCGCGGCGAGATTGTGATTGTGGTGGCGGGCCAGGAAGAGAAGCCTCGTAAGGAAGAGAAATCACAGAAAAGACAACGTAATCAACTAAACGAAGAATAATAAGATGAAGAAATTTTTTTATTTCGCCATTTGCGCGCTGATGGTCATCGGTTGCCAGGAAGAGAAGAAAGAGCCTGTGGCTGCTGTTATCGACCAGAGTGATACGATCGACTCACTTCAGCAAGTGATTGAAGGACGCGACAATGAGATTAACGAGTTCATGTCGACGTTGAACCAGATTCAGGAAGGTTTCCGCCTGATTACTGAGGCAGAGGGCCGTGTGACCTTGGCCAAGAACGGCGAGGGCAGCGACAAGGCCGTCAAGATCAAGTCGGACATTGAGTTCATCCAGAACAAGATGAAGACCAACCGCGAGATGATTGAGAAATTGCGCACCCAGCTCAATGAGAGCACCATCAAGGGCAACGAGTTGAAGGAGACGCTGGAGAATACCATCGTGAGTTTCCAGAAGCAGATTGCAGAGAAAGACCGTCAGCTTGCCGACATGCAGTCGGCTCTTGAGGCCAAGGATGCTCATATCACCCAGTTGGACCAGAGGATTGACAACCTGCACAACGATGTCACCGACCTCCAGACCGAGAGTTCCCAGAAGTCGAAGACCATCAGTGAGCAAGACAAGCAGCTCAACACTGCCTACTATGTGTTTGGCACGAAGAGCGAGTTGAAGGAGCAGCGCATCCTAGAGAAGAACGAGGTGCTGCGCAAGGATTTCAACAAGAACTACTTCACCAAGATCGACATTCGCAACGAGCGTTCCATCCCTCTCTATTCGAAGTCGGTGAAGGTGCTCACCAACCACCCGGCCAACTCCTACCGTCTGGAAGCCGATGCCAAGAAGCTCTACACGCTCCGCATCACCGACCCCACGACATTCTGGAGCACCAGCAAATACTTGGTGATTCAGGTGAAATAATCCTGAGTATGGGAGTCACGGCTACTCCCACCAACCAGGGTGCCTGAGCCAACCCATATATCAAAATCTCCCCTTCCAGTTTCGATTGGAAGGGGAGATTTGTTTTGGGACTGAATTGATGGCGGAGGTGGCAAAGGCCAAAAACACCTTTCGAATCTTTCCTGCAATTGCATTGTTATTCCATTGTTTTTTGCTATCTTTGCACTTAAGCGTAAAAGATCTCCTCACCACGAAACCGACTTATACCAAAGATGAAAGTATTGCTAATCAACGGAAGCCCTAAAGCAAACGGCAACACATTCCTCGCGCTCAGCGAGGTGGCCAAGGCGCTGAACGAAGAAGAAATCCAGACCGAAATCATCAGCATTGGCAAGGGTGCCATACAGGGATGCATCGCCTGCGGCATGTGCGGGCGTATAGGCAAATGCACGTTCAACGACGACCTCTACTACAAGATTTGGAGGACTGTCAAGGACGGCATCGACGGCCTGGTCATTGGGTCGCCTGTCTATTACGGCGGACCCAACGGCTCGCTGTGTGCCCTGCTCGACCGGGTGTTCTACTCAATGGGAATGTTGCTGCGATACAAGCCGGGAGCTTGCGTCGTCACCTGCCGTCGGGGTGGTGCTTCGGCGGCCTTCGACCGGCTCAACAAATATTTCACCATCATGAACATGCCGGTGGTCAGCTCTCAGTATTGGAACATCGCCTACGGCCATACTCCGGGCCAAGTGGTCAAGGACGAGGAGGGCATGCAGACCATGCGTACGCTCGGGCACAACATGGCATGGATCATCAAGAAACTGAACGTGACCGAGGAAGGGCATCCCCAGCAGGAACAGCCCGTTTGGACCAATTTCATCAAATAACTTTCAGAAGTTCAGGAGTTCAGAAGTTCAGGAGTTCAGAAGCTATAGGAGTTCAGGAATTCAGACATTACCACAGCAAACAGTCCTTGAGTCTGACGAGGTGAAATCGGACCTTTGTCTGAACTCCGGCGACTCCTGAACTCCTAAACTACAAGAAACAGCATGGCTTTTCACCTTTCATTCTGAATAATTATGCAAACGAAAGGTGGTGAGGAGATGCTTTCCATTTATCATAAAACCATGTATGGAAAAGCGAAATGTTAAAAAATGACATGCAATTATTACATTGCTTTGCGATTCATTGGATTATTTTCACTTTTTTATAATTTTGTTTGTGGTTTGAAATAAAAATGGTTAATTTTGCAAACTGCATACATGTGTAATAACCGAAAATAAACAACAATATATAACGCATTTATGAGAAAAAGACTAAGCTTGATTTTGGCCTGCCTCTTCATGTCGTATGGACTGGCAGTGGCTCAGCACACCGTCACGGGAACCGTGGTATCGGCCGAAGACGGTGAGCCTATCATCGGCGCTACGGTGAAGGTGAAAGGCACCAATAATGGCGTAGTGACCGACATCAATGGTAAGTACAGTCTGAGCGTCAGCTCAGCCAAGCCTACCCTCGAGATCACCTACATTGGCATGAGAACCATGACCGTGAAAGGTGGTCAGAACGTGGTGGTGAAGCTGACATCTGACGCCAACCTCATCGACGAGGTGGTTGTGACCGGTATGCAGCAGATGGACAAGCGATTGTTCACCGGTGCCACGACGAAGATCGACGCCGACAAGGCCAAGCTCGACGGTGTGGCCGACGTGACCCGCTCGCTTGAGGGCCGCGTGTCGGGTGTGACGGTGCAGAACGTGTCGGGAACCTTCGGTACGGCACCGAAGATCCGCGTACGTGGTGCCACCTCCATCTATGGTAGCAGTTCGCCGCTGTGGGTGGTAGACGGTGTGATCATGGAAGACGCCGTGAACGTGTCGGCCGACGACCTTTCCTCGGGTGATGCCGCCACGCTGATTTCCAATGCCATAGCAGGCTTGAACGCCGACGACATCGAGAGTTTCCAAGTGCTGAAAGACGGTAGTGCCACCTCTATCTACGGTGCGCGCGCCATGGCCGGTGTGGTGGTCATCACCACGAAGAAGGGCCGTACGGGCAGCAGCTCCATCAACTATACCGGCGAGTTCACCTACCGCATGAAGCCCAGCTACGCTGAGTACAACATCAGCAACTCTCAGGAGCAGATGGGTATCTACAAGGAGATGGAAGCCAAGGGCTGGCTGGAGTTCTCCGCACTGGCCAATGGCTCATCGTCGGGTCTTTACGGCCGCATGTACCACCTGATGGACCAGTATGATCCTGAGACCGGCTTTGGTCTGCCTTTCACCCAGGCTGCCATGAACAAATACTTGCAGGAAGCTGAGTTCCGCAATACCGACTGGTTCGACCTGCTGTTCAACAACAACGTGATGATGAACCACTCGGTGAGCATCTCCACCGGTACGGAAAAGGCCAACATGTATGCCTCGCTCTCCGCCCTTGTCGACCCAGGATGGTACAAGGACAGCAAGGTGCAGCGCTACACCGCCAACATGAACGCCTCGTTCAACCTATCGAAGCAAGTGACCCTGACCATGCGCACCACCGGTTCATTCCGCGACCAGAAAGCCCCTGGTACGCTCAACCAAAGTACCGACGTGGTGAGTGGTGCCGTGAACCGCAACTTCGACATCAACCCCTTCAGTTTCTGTATGAACACCTCGCGTACCCTCGACCCCGAGGGCTCGTATACCCGTAACTATGCCCCGTTCAACATCTTCGAGGAGTTGTCGAACAACTACATCGACGTGGATGTGATGGACCTGAAGTTCCAGGGCGAGCTGTCGTGGAAACCCGTTCTTGGACTGGAGCTGAAGGCATTGGGTGCCTACCGCATCAACCACTCCAACCGCGAGCACTTCGTGCTCAACCACTCCAACCAGGCCGAGGCCTACCGTGCCGGTGTTGACAACCCCAACATCATGAACAACAACACCTATCTGTATACCGACCGCGACGTGCCCAACTCGCTCCCCATCTCGGTGATGCCCGAGGGTGGTATCTACGTGTTGAACCGCAACAAGGTGAAGCAGCTCGACTTCCGTGCCACCGCCAATTATAATAAGGTATGGAACGACACCCACATTTTCAACGTGCTGGCAGGTATGGAGGCCAACCGTGCCGACTACAACGCCGCCGAGTTCACCGTGATGGGTGTGGACTACGAGATGAGCTCACTTGTGACGATGAACAAGGACCGCACGAAACAAGCCATTGAGGAAGGTACCGTATTCAACAGTTTCGGAGAGTCGTGGAACCGCCGCCTGGCCTATTTCGCCAACATGAACTACTCATACAAAGGTCGTTACGTGCTCAACCTCACCGGCCGCTACGATGGCTCCAACCAGCTGGGCAAGGCCCGCAAGTCGCGCTGGCTCCCCACCTGGAACGCCTCGGCATCGTGGAACGCCCATGAGGAGGCCTGGTTCCAGAAATGGCAAGAGAAGACCAGCAATGCTTTCTCGCATGCCACCATCCGCCTGTCGTACTCGCTGAACGGTGAGCAGACCACCGCCTCGAACGCGCTGGCCATCTACCGTCCGGAAATCATCTGGCGCCCGTGGGGCGACCAGCAGGAGAGCGCCCTCTACCTGTCGAGTCTGGGCAACTCTGAGCTGACCTACGAGAAGAAGCACGAGTTCAACGTAGGTGTGGACCTTGGTTTCATTGGCAACCGCATCAACCTGGTGACCGACTTCTACTGGCGCGACAACTTCGACCTGATGGGATACGCGAACACCCAAGGTGCCGGTGGCGAGTTGAGGAAGTTTGCCAACGTGGCTTCGATGAAGTCGCATGGTATGGAGGCCACGCTGACCACCCAGAACATCCGCAACGACAATTTCCAGTGGACCACTGACCTTACCTTCGCCTACTGCAAGACCGAGATTACCGACCTGCTCTCGCAGACCCGTGTCATCGACCTGGTTCGCACGAATGGTTCCTACCGCAAGGGCTATCCCCACCGCTCACTGTTCTCCATCCCGTTCATGGGTCTGAACGATGAGGGTATCCCCACCATCATGAACGAGAACGGCGACGTGACCACTACCGCCATCAACTTCCAAGAGTATGAGAAGCTCGACTTCCTGAAATACGAGGGACCGACAGAGCCCACCACCACCGGTGGTATGAACAACATGATACGCTGGAAGAACTGGCGTCTGAACGTGTTTGTGACCTACTCTTTCGGCAACAAGATCCGCCTCGACCCGGTGTTCTCGGCAGGCTACTCCGACCAGAGTGCCATGCCTAAGGAGTTCAAGAACCGCTGGGTGATTCCTGGCGATGAGGCCAAGACCAACATCCCCGCCATTGCCAGTGTGCGCCAGCGCTCCAACGACTATAGCCTTGGCTATGCCTACAACGCCTTCAACTACTCCACCGCCCGTGTGGCCGACGGAGGCTTCATCCGCCTGAAGGACGTTTCGCTCACCTACGACTTCAGTCCCAGCCTGTTGCACAGGATAGGTCTGAGCACTGCCTCATTGAAACTTGATGCCACCAACCTGGTGCTGCTCTATGCCGACGACAAGCTCAACGGCCAAGACCCCGAGTTCGTCAACGCCGGTGGTGTGGCCTCGCCACTCTCGAAGCAATTCACGCTCACCGTGCGCCTTGGAATCTGACATCATCCCCAACATCTATTTCATCAAAAAGCAAGAAAAGATATGAAATCGGTAAAATATATCACCATGTCGGCCCTCGTGGCGCTTTCCCTGTCTTCGTGTAGCGAAAGCTTCCTCGACCATCCCGCCGACAACCGTACTGAAATCGACAGTGAGGATAAGATCGTCAAGTTGCTGACGAGCTCATATCCGTCGGCCAACTTTATGTGGGTGTCGGAGATGTCGAGCGACAACTTCATCGACAACAGGACTCCCCACCTGCCCACAAAGACCTGGAACCCCCAAATCCTGTCGTATTACAACTACTCTCCCTACGACCGTGCCGACGACCAGCTATGGCTCTTCGAGCCGGCCACGCAGGCCACTTTCAGCGATTACGACCAGCCCGGCCAGATCTGGGACGGCTACTATGCCTCTATCGCCTCGGCGAACGCCGCCCTTCAGGCCATTGACGAGGTTTCGGCCAAGAATGGTGGCATGACCCCCACGCTGAGGGCCGCCCGTGCCGAAGCCCTGCTGATACGTGCCTACAGCCATTTCTGCCTGGTGAACGTCTTCTGCCAGCCTTACAAGAACGCCGAGGTGAGCAAGCAAGACGTGGGCGTGCCCTACGTGACCGAGATGGAAGATGTGGTACAGAAACAGTATAGCCGTGGCAACGTGAGCGAGGTATACACAAAGATCGAGGCCGACCTGGAGGAAGGTATTGCCAACCTGAACGAGCAAATCTACGAGAAGCCAAAATGGCATTTCAACGCCTATGCCGCCCATGCCTTCGCCGCCCGCTTCTACCTGTACAAGCGCGACTGGCAGAAAGTGGTGGAGCACGCCAACTTTGTGCTGGGCACCGACAACGCCACCCTGCTCAACATGATGTTCGACTATGCCCCTCTGGCCAATGCTTTCTATGGCAGCGACTTCGCCAACATCTGGCAGGATCCCCAACAGAACAACAACCTGATGCTCATCACCACCGGCTCGCTGATGGCCCGCCGCTCACTGGGTTACCGCTACTCCTGCGCCGGTTCTGCCGCCCGCGAGGTGTTCCTTATCACCAGTGGCACGCACGCCTTCTGGCGTTCCTACTACGTTTGTCCGCTCACCGGTGTCTCGGGTATGTTCGGCAGCAGCACCTCCGACTACGGCTATCTCTCGGGCAAGCTCATGGAACAGTTTGAGTACAGCGACAAGATTGCCGGCATCGGCTTCCCCCATATCCTGCACCGCGCCTTCACCGCCAACGAGCTGTTGCTTGAGCGTGCCGAGGCCAAGATTATGCTGCGCCAGTACGACGCCGCCTGCGAGGACCTCTGCGCCTACTGGAACAACAGCGTGGAGAAGTTGGGCGAAGTGGACAAGAAGACCTACGGCAGCTCCATCAACGTGGCCACCAAGCAAGTGATCGAGAACTGGTACTCCAACGCCGACCACGCCAACTGCTATGCCGACTGGGATTGCACACAGCTCGTGAGCAGCGACTATGTGATTCCACACGAGGCCACACCTTATATGAACTGCCTGAACGAGTGGCGCCGCTGGGAAACCTCGTTCGAGGGCCTTCGCTTCTTCGACCTAAAGCGCTGGGGCCGCGAGATTGTGCATGAGGTGCGCGACCATGACCCCATCGTCATCAAGCCCGGCGACCCACGCCTGGCCATCGAGGTGCCTTGGGAGGCCCTCTCCGCCGGTATGGCCACGTCGCGTCCGAGCACGACGGCCGCCAGCAATGCCAACTATGTGCTGATAGATACCAAAGAGTATAAAACCAAATAAAGGAGGACACTAAAATGAGAAACAGACTGAACATCCTATTTTTCTGTGCCTTGTCGATTGTGGCCACTGGGTTTGTCTCATGCTCTGAGGACGACCTGGGCCCCAGCATCTTCGACACCAAAGAATATCCGCTCGACCGGGGCAACTACTCGTTCCCACTCGATACATTCCTGAAGGCCAACTTCCTCGAGCCCTATAACGTGAAGTTCATCTACCGCATGGAGGACATCGGTTCCGACATGTCGAAGAACCTCACCCCTGCCCGCTACGAGAAGAGTGTCCAACTGGCGGTGCTCTCCAAATACTTGTGGTATGACGTATATGCCAAATACGGCACCGACCGCTTCCTGAAGGAGAACAGCCCACGTATCATCCACGTGATTGGCTCGAAGAACCTGAACCCCAGCCAGGGCACCGAGATCCTGGGTGTGGCAGAGGGAGGCCTGAAGATCTCGCTCTACAACGTGAACAACCTGAATCCCGCCGACATCGACAACATGAACGAGTATTTCTTCAAGACGATGCACCATGAGTTTGGCCACATCCTCGACCAGACCCACCTGCGTCCCTCATCGTTCAATATGATCTCGCGCTCGCTCTACGATGCCTCGACCTGGACCAACCTGCCCGACTCGATGGCCGCCGGCCGTGGATTCGTCTCTCCCTATGCCGCCAGTGCCGCCGGCGAGGACTGGGTAGAGGTACTCTCCAACTACATCACCCGCGACTCTCTTGACTGGGAAGCCACCCTGCGCGCCGCCGCCTTCGAATGGGAGGAGGTAGACATGACCCGTAGCGATTACAACAAGCGTGCAGTGGGTGCCAACCTCGACACCGTGGGCTATTACCGCCAGCACGACAATGGTGAGGAGAAAGTATACCGCAAGGTATGTGCCCGCAATGCCGACGACTTTGTGGCTCTCGACGCTGACGGCAAAGTGCAGTGGCTCGACAACGACGGCGTGCAGGGCGACAAGGTCATCCTGCAGAAGCTCGAACTGGTGAGCGGCTGGCTGAAAGAGCACTGGAACATCACGCTCGACGACCTGCGCTATGAAGTGCAGCACCGCCAGTTTGCCACCAACCCCGACGGCTCATTCAAGCGCGCGAAGAACGGGCGCCTTCTCAACCGTCTGACAGAACCTGCCGACGAGGACCCATCAGTGACCCTGATGGAATACCTGGTAAGATGGGTAACCGATTTCGAGAAACTGAGAAAGTAAGTGTCTGGGAAGTTTTTAACCATAAGATTGTCAAGATATGAAAAAGATACTTAGCATTTCATTGATACTTGCCGCCGCCCTTACCCTTAACTCCTGCGTGAAGGAAGAGGACGACATCTTCGACAAGACCGCCGCCGAGCGCCTGAACGAGGCCAGTGGCCTGTATGCCAGCCGCCTGATGGCCTCGCCCAACGGCTGGGCCATGCAGCTATACCCCACCAATTATGACGAGTGGCCCTACGGCAATGGCTATCTGGTGCTCTGCCGTTTCAACAAGGACTTCTCCGTGAACGTGTCGATGGACAACATCTTCTCCGAAGGCCAGTACAGAGAAGACACCTCGCTGTGGGAAGTGCTCACCGACAACGGTCCCGTGCTGTCGTTCAACTCACACAACGACTGCATCCACGCTTTCTGCGACCCCTATGACCTTTGGTTCACCGGAACTGAAGACCATGACAACAACGAGTCGGGAACGGGAGCCGAGGGCGACTATGAGTTTATCATCGTCGATGCCCCCGAGGATGCCTCCTACATGATGCTCAAGGGCAAGAAGCGCGGCACCTACAACCTGCTCACCCCGGTGGAGGAAGGTGTGAACTTCAAGGACTACCTTGCCGACGTGAAGAATTTCCGCAAGACCTTCTTCCCCCTCAATGCCCCGACCTTCGACGTGGTGCACTGGGGCGACAGTCTTTGCAAGATGGTGATGACCTATCCCGACGAGATGGGCGAGTCTACCACCAGGAACCTCGATTTCGATGGTATGCCCAACATCTATCCCTACGATGGCGACCCCATCCTCAACCAATCTTTCAACACATTCCTCATCACCAAGCGGGGCAACGACTACTACCTGCGCTTCCGCGACAAGTTCAAGCCCAAAGACGTGGAGATTCAGGAATTCGTGTACTTGAAAGACAAGGACATCTTCCAGTCGGTTGACGACCCTTCCTACTACATTGGGGGCAACAATCCCAACCTATACTTCGGCACTACGCTGCAAATGTCGAGTCATACATGGACAATGACTTCCGACACCGAGAAAGGAGCCTCGCTCATCAACTCCCTCTCCACCTATTTCACCTCGCTCTCCAACTCATCCAACACGGTGACGTTCGACAAGGTGATGCTGGTCACCACTGATGAAGGCGTAGTGCTTCAGATTACCTACAAGAACAAGCCCAAGAAAGGCCGCGAGACCATCGGAAGCATGAAATACTTGTATACGTATGAAAGTGCCGGCAACAAGACAAGGCTGGTGTTCAACAAGGCCACTGGCAATGACGAAGCAGAATTGAGGACCTCGACCATCGGTCTCGACCAGCCCTCCGTGAAAGAAGCCATCGACTTCTTCTCACAGGAGTTTGAAGTGGGCGCTGCCACAACCGCCTTCAACCTTAACAGTGTGCGGTTGTCGCCCTCATCAGCCCCCAGCTCATCGATTATTCTCACAAAATAACTATTACTCATCAAAACAATAAAAACGTATGAAAAAATCTTTATTCCTTACTTTGGCACTTGCTTGTGCCATGTCGGGCTTTGCCCAGACACCCAAGATGGACGCCAGCCGCATCAGTTGGAAGCAAATGAGTGACATGCCCAACCAGGTGATGGAGCGTGCAGACGCCAACAAACCCTCCCGTCCGATGCGTACATACGCCAACGGCGTGTATTACACCATTCCCGGTGCCCTTTACACTGGATGGGGACCTGACGGAAGTGGCTACATCGTATCACAGGCCGTGGTTCCTCCATTCGTCGACGTAACATTCCAGAACATGAAGAAGGACAAGACGAATAACTTGTGGACATTGAACACCCAGGATTTAACACAATACGCCGAAGAGAATGGCGACATGGTGATGAATTTCAATCCCAAAGGCTACTATTACACCTTCTCCCTTGGATCGACCAACAGCACCACCTCTTACCAATTCAACGAAGACAACTATTGGGTAGCTACTGGATCACGAGAGACAAACGCCATTTCCCTCCTTAGCACCGTTGCCGACTATTTTGGCGATCCCCTCTCGCTCACAGCCACCGATATCCATGGCCACGATGTCAATAGTAATGGCCAGCCCACACGCAACACCCTTTCGGGCTGGGGCTTCCTGAGCACCGACTTCCTTTTCGGTACGGGTGATGCTGGTGACGAGGGCGACCCCGACATGGCTTTCGGCTTCGAGCAGACCTACAATCCACTTCTTGCTCCCCTCTACATCGATGAGATTCATGTGATGGGTCTTACTTACAATCAGTCGGGTCCCATCCCCGAAGGCAAATCGCTGAAGGCATACCTTCTGGCTATTGACGAGGAAGCCGGAACCAGCGAGACCATTGCCACTTTCGAGGCACTCTCTGGCGACACCCTCGACTTCAAGGACTCAAGCCCACAGTGGGGTAACAAAGGTGACAACAAGAACAAGACCGCCTATTTCGGTACTGTGATTTTCCGCAACGTGGAATGTGTGGAGGATATCTTCGGCAACAAGAGTCCGCTTCCTGCCGCCATCCCCGCCGGCACCAGCTGGAGTATCCAGATTGAGGGTGTGAACGAAGAGGGCGTGAACCTTGGTGTGTATGGTGTTATCAACAGCGACATCGAGGCCAGCTATATTCCCCAGGGTCATGTGCTGACCGAGAAAGGCTATGCCTATAGCTACAGAAGTTCCATCTCTCCGCTTATTGAGATTTTTGGCCAATATGAGATGATTGACGTGACCACCAAAGACTTCCTCTCGGCTGAGAGCCAGCCCGATTTCCCCACCGACAAATTCAACGGATGGAACGTGATTCGCGTGTCGGCCGATGGTCAGGATGTGAGCACCGATGGACTTGAGGGCACCGACTACAACATGGGTGTTGCCTTCGTTGGAACCACCATCGATTGGTTCGACGAGAACGGTAGCGCAAACTACGACATCAACTGGGAGGAGGCTCCTGAATGGCTGACCGAGATTCTGGTTGACACCACTCAATACAACCGCGATGCCATCACCGGCTACAACATGGTTCTGCCTGTTTGTGCTGCGCTCCCAGAGGGTGTGACCGGCCGTCAGTGCGTAGTCGACGTCATTGGTTATGCCGACATCCCCGGCAACAACAAGATCGTGATTCTCCAGGGTGATGCCCAATTCACTCCCGACGGTATCGAGGAGATTATGGCTGCCAACAAGGAAGGCCGCAAATCTGACAACAAGATCTACGGTCTTGATGGAAAGCGCCTGACACGTCCTGTTTCCGGACAACTGTTCATCAAGAACGGCAAGAAATTCATTCGGAAATAGTCTATAGCAGGCTTTTCCGAAGCCAACATAAAAAACTCCTGCCTCATTGGGCAGGAGTTTTTTATTTGTACTCAATGCGCAAGTTGAAAGGAGTTCAGGAGTTGCAGAAGTTCAGGAGTTCAGACTTATCTCACCACCACTTTCTTGCCATCAACAATATAGAGGCCTTTGGAGAGCGGCCTGCCATCAACTCTCTGTCCGGTAATGGTGAAAACGCCCTTGGCTGAGAATTTGCTGTCCTTAGCGAGCCGGTTGATGCCATCCGTGCCTTTGTTCTTGGCATAGATCCTGATATTGTCGCCTTGGGTGGAATAGCAGGAGAAAGCCGTCTTCTCCGCATTGTAACGGATATTCTTATTGGCGTTCTTCGTCTGGAAAGCGACAATGGCATTGCCATCCTCCATGTCGATGGTGGCGATGGCCAGATTGCCAGGTTTGTCTGTGGTGATGAGTTTCTCGCCTGTATTTGCAGAAGTGAGATAGGCATTGCCCACCATCAAAGCCCAATAGCCATTGGCAGTTCTTTTCAGCACCACCTCCTGGATGTTGTCCTCAGCCAGGACGGTGTTCTCGTCGAGCATATTCACCGTGACTCCCATACGCTGCTCAGCAGTCTGTATCTGTCCCATTCCCACGGCATCGGCTGCATTTACGAGCACCAGGGTGTCGCCCTCTGCGAGAGTGGTCACGTCGGTCACCAGCCGGTACTCTGTTCCTTCCGTGGGTTTGTAAGTATATTCGGCATCATTGCCCATGATATTGAAGGAGATGGTGCGGTTGGAGTGTTTGATTACCTTATAGACAGGAATGTCATTGCAATCCGTCTTGTTGAAGTAAGGCCATGTGGCATTGTTGAGCAGAGCGTTGCCATAGAGGTTGGACTGGGCAGCCGTGTAATATAGCTTGGAATTGTCGGCAGGCAGCGCACAAGCCCGTTTCGAGGCTTTCACATTGTTGAGGGTATTGTCGGCCCATTTATCCCTGGAGTAGGCGACCCTGGTGACCAGCAAGCCACTTCCCAGGTCGGCCGGGAACCAGATGCCCCTTTGCTTGTTCTCGAAGATAAAGTACTCTTTCTCATTCTGCGGGTTTCTGTAAAGCACGGCCGGCACGCTGCCCTCCTCCTCGGGATCGCCCAAAACCACCCCTTGTGGAGTGGTTACCTCTGGAATCGTGAGCCAACCCAGGTAACTGCGCTCATAGGCCAAGTATCCCACTGGTGCCCTTCCGTTGTTGAGCATCGAACCGGTGTCCATGATACTCCAGTTGCCGAAAGCCGACTCGTCCTCATAGTTGTAGTTGGTGCAATAGAAGTCGGGCAGTCCGAGTCCGTGTCCGAACTCATGGCAGAAAGTGCCGATGCCGTCGAGGCTGCCATAATAGTTCAACTCATTGCCCACGAAATAGGATTTGAAGCTATATCCCGACATTGACATATTGAAAGTAGGCAAGTCGAACTGGTGTGGCCATATCGTGTCATCATCGCCTCCACTGGCCTCTCCCAATCCTGCGTAGATGAAGCTCACCAAAGGCACGCTCTTCCCCACATAATATTGCGAGAAGTCAACGCCCTGCTCTACCGCCAGTTTGATGGCCTCTCTTACCATAGCCAGCACGCCCTTGTCGTTCCCACGGCTGTCGTTTCCGCCATATTCAGCATATCCTTTCGACAGGGTGACCTTTGCCACCACGGGGAAATGGGGGTCGAAGATGCCGAAGCTCTGGCTGAGGAAATAGTCGCGAGCCGAACCCACGCAGTACTGTTCGTCGTGATAGCCCTCCTCGTTGAAATACCTTTCCATCTTCTCTATCGTGTTCGCCTCCTTGAACGTAGCATCAGCAAAGTCGACGAGGATAATGGGAATGGACACCTCTCCGATGCTATTAACCGACCCCATGCCACTTTTCATATACTCACCCAATCCATCTTCGGTAGACGAGTAGTGGCTCTTCTGGGGAGTGGCTGTCCCCTTCATCCTGGCTTTGTTCTGCATGGCCATATTGAGCAACGCATCCTTTTCGACAGGAACATATGCCCCATTCTCACTGGGGATGAAGCATCTGCCGTCTTTTGCCTGCCAAAAATGCATGTATTCGTTTCCGCGCAGTTCCACCTGCACAAGCGTCCCGTCGTCAAGGGTGACCGTACGCCATATACCGCGCATCGCAGGAATGGCACTCACCGTCAACAGACACATAGCCAGAATTGTAGAAATCAGTAGTTTTTTCATGTATTGAAATGAATAATGATTGTAAGAATATTCTCCACCACAAAGGCGGTGGTGTTGCAAAATTAAAACAAACGCCGAACAATTCAATAGATTTTCACCATTTTTTTTCAGTTTCATCGGCTTTGCCCACATTTATTTCAGAAAAGGTTGGGTATTTATATGGCAAGAAAGGCGCGGCCACGAGAAAATCTTCACTGATTGTTTGGCTTTTCCCTTGATTATTCGTACTTTTGCATCATTCAAAAAAACATACATTAGCAAGGTTCTTGCCACCGCCTTATACCTACATCATCAAGAAATCATCATTCAATTCCTAATAACAATGCAACAACAAGGCAGTAAATCTTATCTCTTTTCCATCGTATTGGTAGCCGTCCTTGGCGGACTGCTCTTCGGATACGATACCGCCGTCATCTCGGGTGCCGAGAAAGGTCTCCAGGCATTCTTCATGGAAGCCAAGGACTTTGCCTACACCGACGGGTGGCATGGATTCACCTCAGCCTCAGCCCTTATCGGCTGTATTATCGGCTCGGCCATCTCCGGTCTGCTGGCCACCAATCTTGGCCGCAAGAAGTCGCTCATCATCGCTGGTTTGCTCTTCTTCATCTCGGCCCTCGGCTCCATGAATCCAGAATTCCTTTTCTTCGAATACGGCAAGCCCACCTACTCGCTGCTCATCATGTTCAACATCTACCGTGTGATTGGTGGTGTGGGCGTAGGATTGGCGTCGGCCATCTGCCCGATGTACATCGGCGAGGTAGCCCCCTCCAACATCCGTGGCATGCTCGTGAGTTGGAACCAATTCGCCATCATTTTCGGTCAGCTTGTGGTCTACTTCGTCAATTTCTTCATTCTTGGCGACCACATCCAGCCTTTGGTGGAGGAGATGGGTAAAGGTTTGGCTGCCATCAACCCCGCTGCCCAGTGGACAGTAACCACAGGTTGGCGCTACATGTTTGGTTCCGAGGCCGTTCCGGCAGGTCTCTTCGCCTTGCTCATCTGCTTCGTACCCGAGACTCCACGCTATCTGGTGAGCGTGGGCCAAGACCAGAAAGCCCTTGGTATCCTCTCGAAGATCAATGGTTCGTCTAAGGCCGACCAGATTCTCAAGGAGATCAAGGAGACCATGACCGTGAAGACGGAGAAGCTGATGACCTATGGTGCCCTGTGCATCTTCGTGGGAATCATGCTCAGCGTGTTCCAGCAGGCAGTGGGTATCAATGCCGTTCTTTACTACGCTCCCCGTATCTTCGGCGACATGGGCATGGAGAATCCGATGGTAGTGACTGTATTCATGGGTATCATCAACATCCTCTTCACTCTTGTGGCCATCTTCACTGTGGAGAAGTGGGGCCGCAAGCCCTTGCTCATCTACGGCAGCATCGGCATGGCCATTGGCGCGTTCGGCGTGGCTGTCACTTTCGGTCACGAAGGCATGGAGCTGGTCACCGCCATCAGCATCATGGTCTACAGTGCCTCGTTCATGTTCTCGTGGGGTCCCATCTGCTGGGTGCTCATCTCCGAGATCTTCCCCAACACCATCCGTGGAGCCGCCGTGGCCATCGCCGTGGCTTTCCAATGGATTTTCAACTTCATCGTATCCTCCACGTTCGTGCCGATGTTCAACATGCATCTCACTCCCGACGATGACTTCGGCCACTGGTTCACCTATGGCCTCTATGGCATCATCTGCTTGCTGGCAGCCTTCTTCGTGTGGCGCCTGGTGCCCGAGACCAAGGGCAAGACGCTCGAGGACATGACCAAGCTCTGGAAGAAAAAACAAGTTTAGTACCACATAGTTTGAGGGCGAGCCGAAAGGTTCGCCCTCAAACTTTCCATATTTTCCATGTGGACATCAAGAGCATGGCCTAAGACCAAGATTTTGCGATTACCTGCCTTTTTGATGAAAAAACGCGCGAAAAGGAATAAAAAAATCAAAGCGTGGACAATGAGTGCCCCTTCTTCGATTTTTTTTCGTAACTTTGCGCTTTCAGCGCGAAGTTACTCCGTCTCAGGAAAAGAAAAGAATGAATTCTGCTCGTTTTCCACTCGACTTTTCGTAACTTTGCCGCTATGCGGCGAAGTCACTCCGTCTCGGGATAAAAAATGAACTTGTTCATTTTGTTCTCCACTCGACTTTTCGTAACTTTGCGCTTTCAAACTGACTATTGCCAATGAACATTGCAAACATACTCACCAGCAACGACGGCGAGACCCGTTTCTCGTTCGAGGTGCTGCCCCCACTGAAGGGCAACGGCACCGAGAGCCTTTTCCGCACGATAGAGCAACTATGCGAATTCGGTCCGGCCTACATCAACATCACCACGCATCACAGCGAGTATGTGTACAAGGAGTTGCCCAATGGCCTGCTTGAGCGCAGCCGCATACGCCGCCGGCCGGGTACGATAGCCATTGCCGCCGCCATCCAGCAGCGCTTTCAGCTTCCCGTCATCCCCCATGTGATCTGCAGTGGCACCACGATAGAGAACATCGAGTATGAGTTGCTCGACCTGCAATTCCTCGGCATCAGCAACCTGCTGTTGCTCAGGGGCGACAAGGCCAAAGACGACAAGATGTTCGTGCCCACCCCTGGCGGCCATGCCCATACCACCGACCTGATTGGCCAGGTGACCCGTTTCAACGAGGGATACTTTTCCGACGGGAGTGTCATCAAGCATCCAGGCACCCCCTTCTCGTTCGGAGTGGCCTGCTATCCCGAAAAGCACGAGGAGGCCCCCAACATGGAGCAAGACATGGCCCATCTGAAGACCAAGCAAGACATGGGTGCGCAATATGCCGTGACCCAGATGTTCTTCGACAACCAGAAATACTACGACTTCGTGGCCCGTGCCCGCGAGATGGGCATCACCATCCCCATCATCCCAGGCATCAAGCCCGTGACGAAGATGTCGCAGGTCACGATGGTTCCCAAGACCTTCCACTGCGACATTCCCGATGACCTGGCCCAGGAGATGCTTCGTTGCAAGACCGACGACGACGTGCGCCAGGTGGGTATCGAGTGGACCACGGCCCAGTGCCATGACCTGTATGACCATGGTGTGGGCAACATCCACTTCTACACGATATCGGCCGTGGAGTCGGTGCGTGAGATCATGAAACGTATCAACCATTAGACACAGATATGCGATTCGACGAGGTAATCGGACACGACGACGCCAAGGAGCGCCTGAAGGCGATGGTGGCAGAAGGCCACCTTCCCCACGCCCTGCTCTTCTGCGGCCCCAAGGGTTGCGGCAAGATGGCGCTGGCCATGGCCTTTGCCTCATACCTGCTCTGCCAGAGCCACACTGCCGACGACGACAGCTGTGGCAAATGCCTGCAGTGCGCCATGCTCCGCAAATGGGCACATCCCGACCTGCATTTCACCTACCCCACCATCAAGCCACCGAACAGTCCATCCGACTACAAGCCCGTGAGCGATGACTTTGCCCGTGAGTGGCACGAACTGTTGGCCGACGGTCCCTACTTCACCCTTGAGCAATGGCTTGAGCGCATAGGCACCCAGAACCAGCAAGCTATCATCACGGTGAAGGAGAGCGACGAGATCTCGCACAAGCTCAACATCAAGTCGAGCCAGGGTGGCTACAAGATCTCGCTCATCTGGCTACCAGAGCGCATGAATGCCGACTCGGCCAACAAATTGCTCAAGCTGATAGAGGAGCCCCCTTCGCACACGGTGTTCCTCCTGGTGAGCGAGGCTCCCGACATGCTGCTCGAGACCATCCGCAGCCGCACCCAGCGTTTCGAGCTACGCCGCATCGACAGCGCCTCAATCGAGCAGGCCCTCGTGAGCCGCCGGGGCATCGACGCCGAGGCTGCCCACCGCATTGCCCGCATCTCTGACGGCAGCTGGATGCAGGCCCTCGACGCCCTTGACGCCGAGAGCGAGAACCACCAGTTTCTCGCCGACTTCATCCAGATGAACCGCATGTCGTTCACTCGCAACGTGAGAGGCATGGCCGACTGGGCACTCATGGTGAGCGGTTACGGCCGTGAGAAGCAGAAGCGCATGCTCGCCTACTTCCTGCGTATGCTTCGCGAGAGTTTCGTCTACAACTTCCACCTGCCCGACCTGACCTATATGACGATGGAGGAAGAGCAGTTTGTGAAGCGCTATGCCCGGTTTGTGAACGAGACCAACATCATCGACCTCTCCGAGCTGATGACCACCGCCCAATATGACATCGGGCGCAACGCCAATCCAAAGATCGTATTTTTCGACGTAGCCCTTCAAGTGACGGTGCTACTGAAGCGAACCCCACAATAACCAGCCGCTCCCAAGCGGTTCATAAAACAGCAACAAGATGGATTACAAGAATATGAAGTTCATGCTCAGCACCGGCTGCGACCGTGGCCTCTGCCGCCGCGCCGTAGGCCGTCAGGACAAGCAGCTCAACACCTACGACTGGCTTGCCGACGTGCCGGGCAACACCGAGGGCACCGACCTTGTGGAAGTGCAATTCAAGAACACCCGCAAAGGTTACTACCACAACGTGAACAACCTGGACCTCCACAAGGGCGACATCGTGGCCGTGGAGGCCAACCCTGGCCACGACATCGGTGTGGTGACCCTCACTGGCGAGTTGGTGAAACTGCAAGTGAAGAAGGCCAACCTGAAGTCGGCCGAGGAGATCAGGCGCATCTACCGCCTGGCCAAGCCCGTGGACATGGAGAAATACGAGGAGGCCAAGAGCCGCGAGCACTCTACAATGATACAGAGCCGCCAGATAGCCAAGGACCTGAACCTCGACATGAAGATTGGCGACGTGGAATACCAGGGCGATGGCAACAAAGCCATCTTCTACTACATTGCCGACGAGCGTGTGGACTTCCGCCAACTCATCAAGGTATTGGCCGAGACATTCCACGTGCGCATCGAGATGAAGCAGATTGGAGCCCGCCAGGAGGCAGGCCGCATCGGTGGCACCGGTCCTTGCGGGCGTGAGCTGTGCTGTGCCACATGGATGAAGAACTTCATCAGCGTGAGCACCAATGCCGCCCGTTTCCAGGACATCTCGCTGAATCCGCAGAAACTGGCCGGGATGTGCGCCAAGCTGAAATGCTGCCTCAACTACGAGGTTGACAACTATATTGAGTCGAGCCGCCGCTTGCCCGGCAAGGACATCATCCTACAGACCCAGGATGCCGACTACTATCTCTTCAAAACCGACATCCTCGCTGGCCTGCTCACCTACTCCACCGACAAGCGCACCGCCGCCAACCTGGAGACCATCACCGCCGAGCGCGCCAAGGAGATTATCGAGCTCAACAAGCAAGGCGAGAAGCCGCTGATGCTTCAGGAAGACGGCCAGCAGGCCGACGACCACCCCATCGACCTGCTCGAGGGCGAGAGCATCACCCGTTTCGACAAGGCGAAAAAGAAGCGCAAGCGCAAGTCGAAGGAGAACAAGGAGAACAAGGAGAACGCTCCATCCAAGGACGTCAAGCCCACGAACGAGGAAGCCGCACCCCAGCCGAGCGGCGATGCCCCTGCCACACGCTCTGAGCCGAAGAACAAAGGCAACAAAGGCGACCGCAACGCCAACAAGGCCGAGCGCAAGAACGACCGCCAGCCTCATGGCGAGCGTCCACAGCAGCGCGACCGCAAGAACCGTCAAGGCAAGGGCCGGCGACAAGGTGCCGCCCCCAAAGACTCCCAACCCGAACAAGCATAGCATGCCATCGCTCCATCACAGAAACATACTGAAAGTTGCCGTTGCCCTTCTGGCGACGGCAACTTTCGCAGCATGCTTCGACCATACCATGTTTTTCAACTATCATGCCATCGCTCCCGAAGGATGGGACAAGTCTGACTTCCAGGAATACAATGTGGACCCCATCGAGACCGATGGCTACTATGTGGAGGAGATAGGCCTCCGCACCAGCAGCGCCTATCCCTTCAGGCGCATCCACCTCGTGGTGCGTCAAGACATCATCTCGACCACCGACGCCCACCCCAGCCGTTTCCGTCGCGACACCGTTCGTGTCGACATCTACGACTCATGGGGCAAGTCGAAAGGCAGAGGCGTGGACCTCAGGCAGCACGTCATCCCTCTGAAGACCCTAAAGCTAAAGGCCGGCGATTCGCTGTCGGTACGCATCAGCCACGATATGACGGCGTTCACGCTCCATGGCGTGAGCGACGTAGGACTGAAGGTGACCCGCCAATAGCATCCGCCTCAAAGGACCGGATCGGAATCAAGTCCGGATAAGGTTTCGGCTGGCGTCGATCCGAAGGAAAATAAACAAGAGGATGGTGAATCCCCATAGCGAACTGCCGCCATAGCTGAAGAACGGCAAAGGGATTCCAATCACAGGCGTCAGTCCCAGCACCATCCCCACATTGATGAACACATGGAATAGGAAGATGCTGAGCACGCAATAGCCATAGACCCTGCCGAACTTGAATGGCTGCCGTTCGGCCAGCTTGATGAGCCTCAATATGAGTGCCAGGAACAACAACAGCACTCCTGCCGACCCCAGGAATCCCTCTTCCTCACCTACCGTACAGAATATGAAGTCGGTGTCTTGCTCGGGCACGAACTTCAGCTTCGTCTGCGTGCCATTGAGGAAGCCTTTTCCGCCCAGTCCGCCCGAACCTATGGCAATCTCGCTTTGATGCACGTTGTATCCCGCTCCTGCCAGGTCGTCCTCGAGTCCGAGCAGCACATTGATACGTGTGCGCTGGTGCTCGCCGAGCACCTCGTTGAGCACGATGCTTGCCGAATAGAAGAAGAAGATGGAGCCCAACGTGAAGAGCGCCACATAGAGGTAGTTGCTCACCCTCGTGCTGAGCGCCTGGTAGAGGTAATAACCGATGAGGGCGGCACACACGAGCAGCTGCACCCACACGATATCGAACGGGATGACATACTCGGAGAAGAGCAGGAACACGATGGTGACCCCCAGCACAAATCCCAGGATATTGAGCGCCTTGGCCTTGTCGGCACAATAGATGCGCACCAGGGCGGCAGAGAACAGCTGGATGAGGAGAAGCACGACAAACTTGCCCTCAGAGGTGGGCGTGTCCCACAGCATCTCCTGCTCATAGCGTATGCCCACGACAAAATACACCACCATAGCCACCCCGGTGAAGAGGATGCTCCCCGGCATGCCCTCCCTGTAGAACATGAGGAAGAAAGCCAGGTAGACCAGTGCCGAGCCCGTCTCCTTCTGCATGATGATGAGCCCCATGGGCAAGAGCACGATGGCACACGAGAGCGCGAAATCGCCCATACGATGGATATTGAACCCATAAGTGCTCATGAACTTGCTGATGGCAAGGGCAGTGGCGAATTTGGCAAACTCGGCCGGCTGTATTCGGAGCGGTCCCATGACGAGCCACGACCTGGAGCCCTTGATCTCATGGGGATTGAAGATGGTGACGAACAGGAGCAGGAGCAGCGCGGCATAGAGCACATAGGCGAAGGTGTCGTAATAGCGGTCGTCGAGCATGAGGAGCACGAATCCCAGGCAGATGGACGTGCCTATCCACACCACCTGCATGCCCGACCGGGTAGACAGGCTGAGGATGTCGGGGTCGTTGAACGAATAGCTCGCCCCGCAGACACTCATCCATCCGAAGACGAGGAGTGCCACATAGATGGCGATGGTCCACCAATCGAGCGACCTGAGCACACTGGGTTGTCTATCTGTCCTTTGTTCCATACTTGAGATGCTGACTCTGAATCTGGGCTGCCTGACGCTTGGAACTCTCCGAGAGCTCGCCCTTGATATACTGCTCCATGATGAGCGCTCCTATGGGAACGCCGAAAGTGGCACCGAAGCCACCATTCTCCACATACACGCTGACGGCGATCTTGGGCTCGTCCATAGGTGCGAATCCCATGAACACCGAGTGGTCGCGCCCACGGTTCTGGGCCGTACCCGTCTTTCCGCACACCTGGTAGTCGCTGCGGTTGGCCCTTCGGCATGTGCCTCCGGTGACCGCCCTCCGCATGCCCCTTACCACAAGGTCGTAGGCCAGGCGGTTGGCCTTGGTGTATTTCTTCTTGGTATAGAGGGTGTCGATGGGCTGTCCCTCGATCTCCTTCACCACATGAGGCGTGATATAGTACCCACGGTTGGCGATGGTGGCCCCCAGGTTGGCTATCTGCAGTGGTGTGAGCGTCACCTCGCCCTGTCCGATGGATATGGAGATGACCCCCAGCGCATTCCAGTTGTGCTTGAAAGCCTTGTCGTAGAACGTGGCATTGGGAATCATTCCCCGCTTCTCGCCCGGCAAGTCGATGCCGAGCTTGTATCCGAATCCCATACTCACCATATAGTCGCGCCATTTGTCCATGGCATTCTGCAACGTGCCGTATTTCTGCTGGTTGGTAAGCATATAGTAGAGTCCCCAGCAGAAGAATCCGTTGCACGACGTGCCGATGGCGGGAATAAGGTTGAGCGGTGAAGGGTGACCATGACAGCCCACCCTCATACCACGGGTGACGAATCCCCTATAGCAAGGATACTTGGTGGTGGAGTCGATGATTTCCTCGGTGAGGAACGTGAGTGCCTGACTGGTCTTGAACGTCGAGCCTGGAGGATATTGTCCCATGATGGCCCTGTTGAGCAAGGGCTTCAGCGGGTCTTTCGACAGTGCGATATGGTTTTTGCCACGCTGACGGCCAATCATCATCCTCGGGTCGTAGGAGGGCGACGACACCAAGCACAGCACCTCGCCCGTGGGAGGCTCGATGGCCACGATGGCGCCCAGTTTGCCCTCGAGCAACTGCTCACCCAGCTTCTGGAGTTCGATGTCGACGCCCAGGGTGAGCGCCTTTCCCGGAACGGGTTTGGTGTCGAACTCTCCGTTGCGGTAGCTGCCCTGTATGCGTCCGCGGGCGTCGCGCAGGAGCACCTGCACACCCTTCGTGCCGCGAAGTTCCTTCTCGTAGAACCGCTCCACGCCGATTTTCCCGATATAGTCGCCCGGCTGGTAGTAGTCATCCTCCTTGATGTCATCGGGCGACACCTCTGCCACATCGCCCAGGAGCAATGCGCCATTGGGATACTCATATTGCCTGATGCTTCGCCGCTGGATATAGAATCCCGGGAACTTATAGGCCTTCTCCTGGAAGACGCTGAACTCCTGGTCGGAGAGTTGGGTCATGAAGAGTTGCTGTGTGAAGCTGGAGTATCCCGGCGTGTTCTGTATCTCCTTCATTCGCTTGATGAAGAAGTCTTTTGTGATGTTGAGCGCGCTGCAGAACTCCGTGGTGTCGAGCCTCGACTTCTGCTCGCTCACTATCACCATGATGTCGTAGGAAGGCTGATTGTATACCAGCAGTTTGCCGTTACGGTCGGAGATGATTCCCCTTGAGGGGAACTCCACTTTCTTGAGGAATGCGTTGCTGTCGGCGTTTTTCTTGTAGTCGTCGCTCATGATCTGCAAAGTGAACAGACGCACGATATATATGGCCACAATAGCAATGGCCACTCCAGCAATCACATATTGTCGTTTGTCGAGTTCGTAATCCTTCATGAGCAGAAAAACACAAATCCTATCAATCGTTCAATCAATCAACACCTCCCGGGCCTCTCCCGAGGCAAGGAGAAATAACAAGCAGGGCCAACCCTTCCCTCTATTATTGAAGAAGGTTGGCAAGAATCATTTGGGTGAGCGGCGCAGGCTGTCGACAGCCAAGATGAGCGCGACAGTGAGCACGGTGCTGCCCAAGACACACTCTATCCATCTGAGGATATTGAAGAAGCTAAACATCTCGAGGGTGAAGAATACCGCGCAATAGGCCGTAACGAAGACGACGACATAGTTGAAGAACGGTTTCTTGCCCAAGACCAGCCTTGAGGGAACAAACTCGCTGTCGCCCTCACGGGTGACGAACAAGTCGAGCAGGTAGGGTTGTGCCATGGCCGCGAGCGTGAGCGATGCCGCAGAGACTCCCGGCGTATTGGCGAAGATATCGAGCGTGATGCCCATGACGAATGCCCATACGAGCATGGCCCATTTGGCCATTCCTTTCCTCATGGCAATCACGAAATAGACATAGAACAGCGGCATGGCCACTCCGAAGAGCTGCACATGGTTGAAGACGAACACCTGCAAGGCGCACAGACCTACGAAGAGGAGAGGTAGCCGTATGAAATCGTTGTTCATATCCTACTGGTTTCGCTGTGGTTTAATGGAGTCGATGGCCTGGCGGAGAAGGTTGAGCCGCTCGCGCACTGCCGAGTCGTCGATGACGCACACATCGCGCAGACGGCCAAAGTCGGTGGAGAGCTTCACCTCGAGCCGATACGACAGTCCGTCCTCGGAGTCGCTCTCACGCACCACCTTGCCCACCATGATTCCCGGCGGGAACATCGATGAATAACCGCTGGTGACGATGGTGTCGCCCATCTCAAACTGGGCATGGCGGGGGATATCGTCGACATAGGCCACATCCGATGGTCCGCCCTTCCAGTGCAAATATCCGAAATATCCCCTTCTCTGAATGGCACAACTGATGTTGGACTTTGAGCTGAGGACAGGGATGACAACGGCATAATGGCCGGAGGCCATATAGACCACTCCCACCACACCGTTTCCGCATGCCACGCCCATATCGGCGTGCACGCCATCATAGATACCCTTGTCGATGGTGATGAAGTTGTCGACCTTGTCGACCGAGTTGCTCACCACCTTTGCAGGAATGAGTCTGAACTGCGACAGGATATCCCCCACCCCGCGGTCCACGTAGGTGGAATCATGCTTGATGCGCTCGTCGGTGAGCTGTGCCCTGAGGATGGCCACCTCGCGCTCCAAGGTCAGGTTTCTCTCGGTGAGTTCCTTGTTCACCGCGTCCTGGTTGATGAAGGCGCTGATCTTTGAGTCGGCCTCAAAGGTAATGCCCGAGATATAGTTGGCCGATGAGAACCACACACTGCCCTGGTAGTTGTTATACTGGAACATGAGCACGAGGCTCACTACCTCGAGCAACACGAATACGAACCAGTAGTTGTATTTCTTCAGGAACTCGATGAGGTTGCGCATAGCGAGCCGTTTATCTCATCAGGAACGAATACCTATCAACGTTCTTCAGTGCCACACCGGCACCCTTGGCCACGCTGTGGAGCGGGTCTTCGGCGATGTGGAATGGTATTTGAATCTTGTCGTGCAGACGTTTGTCGAGTCCGCGCAGCAATGCGCCGCCACCTGTGAGGTAGATGCCATTGTGCACGATATCGGCATAGAGCTCGGGCGGTGTCTTCTCGAGTGCCGAGAGCACGGCATTCTCGATTTTGGCCACGGTCTTGTCGAGGCAATGTGCGATTTCCTGGTAGCACACCGGCACCTCCATAGGCAGTGCGGTGATGCGGTTGGGTCCGTGCACGATATAGTCTTCGGGAGCCTCATCGCCCAGGTCGGTAAGTGCCGACCCCACATGTATCTTGATACGCTCGGCCATACGCTCGCCCACTTTCAGGTTGTGCTGGCGGCTCATATAGTCCTGTATGTCGGCCGTGAGGTCATCGCCGGCGATACGAATGGAGTTGTTGGAGACGATACCTCCAAGCGAGATGACGGCAATCTCGGTGCTGCCACCACCTATGTCGACAATCATGTTACCCTCCGGAGCCTCCACGTCGATGCCGATACCGATGGCCGCTGCCATAGGCTCGAAGATGAGGTAGACGTCGCGTCCGTCGGCATGCTCGGCAGAGTCGCGCACGGCGCGCAGCTCCACTTCGGTAGAGCCAGAGGGCACGCCGATGACCATTCGGAGCGAAGGTGTGAAGAACCGGCTACCGGTATGCACCATCTTGATGAGTCCTCTCATCATCTGCTCACAAGCCGAGAAGTCGGCGATTACGCCATCGCGGAGTGGTCGGACGGTGCGTATGTTGTCGTGAGTTTTCTCATACATCAACTTGGCTTTCTCGCCCACGGCCAGCATCTTGTCGGTCCGCTTGTCGAGCGCCACGACCGAGGGCTCGTCGACCACGATCTTGTCATCACTGATGATGATGGTATTGGCCGTGCCCAGGTCCATCGCTATTTCGCGAGTGAAAGAAAAGAATCCCATTTTTTAAGTTTGTCGTGAATATAAATCCGTGTCGTTTGATTGCTGCTTACTTGCCAGCAAACCATGAATGGATGGCGGTGTCGTAGTGGCTGCTCACACCGAAAGCGCGCTCGGCGAAGGCCTTTCTGTCGGCCAATGTAGTGCATGCGCCCTTCTCACGAAGGATGTCGACCAGCATGGCATATTCGGCCTTGCTGGGCACGATGACCACATCATTGAAATTCTTTGCGGCCGCGCGTATGAGCGAGATGCCCCCAATATCGATTTTCTCGATGATATCTTGTTCGGAAGCCCCGCTTGCCACCGTATCCTCGAAAGGATAGAGGTCGACGACCACGAGGTCGATCTCAGGAATGTCATACTGCTTCATCTGCTCCTTGTCGCCTTCGTTGTCGCGACGTCCAAGGATACCACCAAACACCTTGGGGTGCAGCGTCTTCACGCGCCCGCCCAGGATGGAGGGATAGGTGGTGACACTCTCCACGGTCTGGCATTCATAACCCAATGACTCAATGAATTGCTGTGTGCCTCCAGTGGAGAGGAACTTCACTCCCTGGGCATTGAGCAGCGCGAGCAGTTCCTCAAGTCCGTCCTTGTGGAAAACCGACACCAGCGCTGTCTTTATTTGTTTAGAATCTGTCATTTTTAATTCCCTTTTTATATAGAGTTTGCAAAGTTACGAAAAATTGGATTCATCGGAGCATATTTGCCCCAAATTTTTATTTTTTTTCCTGAATATTTGATTTATGTTATTTTTATATTAATTTTGCGGCACGTCTGCCCCCAGTGCCTAACCAAAGACTACGGCCAGGGCTGGGAAAAGGGCATGGAAACCCGTCTCAAACAAAGAGTGGACAATCGTCGCAAATCTTTCAACCACAACGACATGAACAAGACAAACATAGCGATTTTCGTATCGGGAAGCGGCTCCAACTGCGAGAACCTCATCCGCCATTTCGAGGGTTCCTCCCAAGTGTGTATTTCCTTGGTAGTGAGCAACCGTCAGGATGCCTACGCCCTGATACGGGCCGAACGGCTGGGCGTTCCCAGCGTAGTGGTGAGCAAGGCGCAGCTCCACTCTCCCGACTATCTGCTCCCACTTCTTGATGAGTACGGCATTCGCTTCATCGTGCTTGCCGGTTTTCTTCCCCTCATCCCCAATTACCTCATTGAGCGTTTTCCGCGCCGCATCGTGAACCTTCACCCCGCCCTTCTGCCCAAATACGGAGGCAAGGGCATGTGGGGCCACCATGTGCATGAGGCCGTGAAAGCAGCGGGCGAGAAAGAGACGGGCATGACGGTACACTACGTGAGTGAGGTGTGCGATGGCGGCGAGATTATCGCCCAGTTCTCCGTGCCCCTCTCACCCGACGACTCTGTAGACGACATTGCCGCCAAGGAGCACGAGCTGGAAATGCAACATTTCCCGGAAGTGGTGGAACGGTTGGTTACCGGGGAATAGAATTTCAATTGAAAGGAGTTCAGGAGTTACAGAAGTTCAGGAGTTCAGACATTACTAAGGACGAAATTTTCGACCTTTCAAAAAAGCCGTCGAGAAAGTTTTCACAGTGCTTTCACTTTACTTTCACACATAAAGAAAAAGCAGTTGGGTGTATCACCTAACTGCCTTTATTTCTATACTTCATCTTGGTAGCGGGAGCCGGGATTGAACCGGCGACCTCATGATTATGAATCATGCGCTCTAACCAGCTGAGCTATCCCGCCATCATGTTTTAAGCGGGTGCAAAGGTAATCATTTTTTTGTTTCTGCCAAAAAAAATCCCTCTTTTTTTCTTTTACCATGCAAAATAAGTCAAAAAAATATTGTAAATATAGGATGCGGTTCGGAAATGAAAACAAAAAAACTTCGTATTTTGTTTTGCACTATGCTCGGCTTTCACTATATTTGCGACTGGTATGACACCTTATCCTTTTTGACGCAGATGAAAAAAGAACAAATTGAAATTGAATACAGCCTAAGATCCACCTCCCCCAACCTTATCTGGAGAATCATCAGCACCGAAGGAGGCCTGCAAAAGTGGCTTGCCGACGACGTGAAAGCTGTGGAAGACAAATTCTTCTTCACCTGGGGAGACGAATGGAGGCACCATGAGAAACGATGCGCCAACAAACTGGAATGCATACGCCATAGTCATATCCGCCTGCGCTGGGATGACGAGACCGACCCTGACGCCTATTTGGAACTGCGCATGGTGCATAACGAGATGACCGATGGCTACAGCCTCCATGTGACTGACTTTGCCTTGCCCGAGGACCTTGACAGCCTCTATGACATCTGGGAGCAGAATTTCGACCAGCTCCGTCTTGCCACAGGCCTCTGACCTTATCGCCTGGGACTGGAGGCTCTCCTGTAAAATGAAAGGACCGGGCACAGCCGCCTCTCACACCCTTCGAATTGGAAAACGAATAAAAAACCTAAAAAATGGGAGTTTCTAATAAAATTGTCGTAATTTTGCAGTTCGACAACAAATCCGTGTAACAGTCTACGCTCGCGATGTTAGGGATAAAGAGACTCCATGTGATGATCATCAAGCAGTTCGCACTGCTTTTTGTCGGCACATTCTTCATCAGCCTTTTCGTGCTGATGATGCAGTTTGTGTGGCAATATGTGGACACCCTCATCGGCAAAGGCCTCACGCTCGACATCCTGGGGCAGTTTTTCTGGTACATGTCGCTGATGATGGTTCCACAAGCCCTCCCACTGGCCATCCTCCTCTCCTCACTCATCACCTTCGGCAACTTGGGCGAGAGTTCGGAACTCACCGCCATCAAGGCCGCCGGCATCTCGCTGATGCAGGTGCTGCTACCACTCGCCGTCATCGTGGTGGGCATCGCTTGCGGCTCGTTCTATTTCCAGAACAACGTGGGTCCCGACTCCAAGAAGAAGATGGCCCGGCTGCTCATCTCGATGAAGCAGAAGAGTCCGGAACTGGAGATTCCCGAGGGCATCTTCTACGACGGCATTCCCCAATGCAACATCTACGTGCAGCGCAAAGACCTGAACACCGGCATGCTCTATGGCATCATGATCTACAGGATGACCAACAGCTACGACGATGCCGCCATCATCCTCGCCGACTCGGGCATGCTTCAGTCGACCGCCGAGAAAAAGCACCTGCAACTGAGTCTCTACAGCGGTGAGTGGTTCGAGAACATGCGCTCGTCGGAGTTGGGCGGTGACGCCACGGTGCCCTACCGCCGCGAGACATTCTGGAAGAAACGCATCCTGATAGACTTCGACGGCGACTTCAACCTGGCCGACGCCAATGTATGGGGACAGAACGCACAGGCCAAGAGCCTGAACCAGATACGTATCGACATCGACTCACTCAACCACACCTACGACAGCATCGGGCGCACCTATTTCACCGATGCCAAGAAAATCACCTATGCCATACAAGGCGCCTCGAAGGCCGACTCGCTGCGTGCCCTCCAGGCCTCACGCAGGCAAGAATACAACTTCGACAGCCTCTACAACAAGTTGTCGGCCGACAAGCAGCGCATGGCCGTGAACAATGCCCTGTCGAAGGTGAACCAGCACATGAGCGAGCTCGACTTCAAGAGCATGGTGACCCAGGAAGGCGACTACGACCTCCGCCTGCACAAGATAGAGGCCATCAACAAGTTCGTGCTCGCCTTCTCGTGTATCATCTTCTTCTTCATCGGAGCGCCCCTTGGCGCCATCATCCGCAAGGGTGGCCTTGGCATTCCCATCATCGTCTCGGTGGTGGTGTTCATCATCTTCTACATCCTCGACAACACCGGCTACCGCATGGCCCGTGGCGGCATGTGGGCCATCTGGTTTGGAAAGCGCCTTGCCACCGCCGTGCTCGCCCCCACCGCCGTGTTCGTGACCTACAAGGCCAGAGCTCACCCGCCTGAGCGAGGAGGTGACCACCTATGCCCACGAGCACAACCTGAAGTCGCCCCCGAACATCATCAAGGTGTTCTTCAAATACCAGCCCGACCACGAGATAGAGCGCATCAGCGAGGAACTCGAGGCGGTGATAGAGGACCTGGGCAACACCCGCGACCGGACGGTCATCTCGCAACTGAGCCGCTACCCCATCGTGTCGGAGAAGGCCCACACGCGTCCGTTCGAGCGCAAGTGGCTCAACATCATGGCCGCCATCCTGGTTCCGCTGGGTGCCTTCCTCTACATCCGCATGTGGACCTTCAGGCTCCGCCTGCTCAAGGACCTGCGGGTAATCAAGCAGACCAACAACAACATCATCGCGCATATCAAGGAAAAAAGACTTGACCATTCGCCCTCAAAAAACGACATTACATTATAATATTATGGAACAAATCATCATCGACCGCATAGAAGACGCCGTGAATGACTTCCGCGAAGGAAAATTCGTCATCGTAGTCGACGACGAGGACCGCGAGAACGAAGGCGACCTCATCATCGCCGCCGAGAAAATCACCGCCGAGAAGGTGAACTTCATGCTCAAGCATGCCCGTGGGGTGCTCTGTGCGCCCATCACCATCTCCAGGTGCAAGGAGCTCGACCTGCCCCGCCAGGTGTCGGAGAACACATCGGTGCTCGGCACCCCCTTCACCGTGACCATCGACAAGCTTGAAGGCTGCTCCACCGGCGTGAGCGCCCACGACCGCGCCGAGACCATCAAGGCTCTCGCCGACCCCGCGTCGACCCCTGCCACCTTCGGCCGTCCCGGCCACGTCAACCCCCTCTACGCCCAAGACCACGGCGTGCTGAGGCGCAGCGGCCACACCGAGGCCGCCATCGACCTGTGCCACTTGGCCGGTCTCTACCCCGCCGGCGCGCTGATGGAGATCATGAACGACGACGGCACGATGGCCCGGTTGCCCGAGCTGAAGAAGATGGCCGAGGAGTTTGACCTGAAAATCATCTCCATCAAAGACATGATTGCCTACCGCCTGCAGCGCGACTCGCTCATCGAGGTGGGCAGCGAGGTGGACCTGCCCACCCACTATGGCCAATTCAAGCTCATCCCCTTCCGCCAGAAGAGCAACGGCATCGAGCACTTCGCCCTCACCAAAGGCACCTGGGACGACGAGCCCGTGCTCGTGAGGGTGCACTCCTCGTGCTCTACCGGCGACATCCTGGGCAGCATGCGCTGCGACTGCGGCGAGCAACTGCACAAGTCGCTCGAGATGATAGAGAAAGAAGGCAAGGGCGTGCTCGTATACATGCAGCAGGAAGGCCGCGGCATCGGCCTGATGAACAAGATAGCCGCCTACAAGTTGCAGGAGGAAGGCTACGACACCGTGGATGCCAACACCCACCTCGGCTTCAAGCCCGACGAGCGCGACTACGGCTGCGGTGCCCAGATGCTGCGCCACCTGGGCATCCACAAGATGCGGCTGCTCACCAACAATCCCGTGAAGCGCGTGGGCCTCGAGGCCTATGGCCTTGAGATTGTGGAGAACGTGCCCATCGAGACCACCCCCAACCCCTACAACATCAACTACCTCAGAACCAAGAAAGAGCGCATGGGCCACACCCTGCACCTGTAGTAGGGTGCCAAGCACCCCATGATGCAATAAAGTGCCCTTTTGCACGTTAAGAAAACAGCAAACCACCAAACACCGACAGACATGGCAAAATTATCAGAACGCCTCAACCGCCTCGCCCCCTCCGCCACCCTCGTGATGTCGCAGAAGAGCAGCGAGATGAAAGCCCAGGGCATCGATGTGATCAACCTCAGCGTTGGTGAGCCCGACTTCAACACCCCCGACGCCATCAAGGAAAGCGCCAAGCAAGCCATCGACGAGAACTACTCCCGCTATTCTCCCGTTCCCGGCTACCCAGGCCTACGCAAGGCCATCTGCGAGAAGTTGCTGAAGGAGAACCATCTGGAATATGCCCCCAACGAGATACTCGTGTCGAACGGAGCGAAGCAGTGCGTCTGCAACACGGTGCTCGCCCTTGTCGACGACGGCGACGAGGTTATCATCCCCGCCCCCTACTGGGTGAGTTACCCCCAGATGGTGAAACTTGCCGGCGGCATCCCCGTCATCGTGCCCACTGGCTTCGGCCAGAACTTCAAGATGACCGCCGCCCAGCTCGAGGCCGCCATCACACCGAAGACCCGCATGATCATCCTCTGCTCGCCCAGCAACCCTACCGGCAGCGTGTACACCAAGGAGGAGCTCCGCTCGCTGGCCGAAGTCATCCTCGCCCACGACGACCTCTTCGTGCTGGCCGACGAGATTTACGAGCACATCAACTACACCGGGCATCATGAGAGCATCGCCCAGTTTGAGGGAATGAAAGACCGCGCCATCATCATCAACGGCGTGTCGAAGGCCTATGCCATGACCGGGTGGCGTATCGGCTTCATGGCCGCCCCCGAATGGATTGTCAAGGGCTGCAACAAGCTGCAAGGCCAATATACCAGCGGAGCCTGCTCGGTGAGCCAGAAAGCCGCCGAGGCCGCCTATGTGCTGCCGCAAGACTGCGTGGAGGAGATGCGCCAGGCCTTTGAGCGCCGCCGCGACCTCATCGTGTCGCTCGCCAAGGACATCCCCGGACTCGAGGTGAACGTGCCCGAGGGCGCCTTCTACCTCTTCCCCAAGTGCGACTCCTTCTTCGGCAAGAGCGACGGCACCACCACCATCGCCACCTCCACCGACCTGGCCCTCTACCTGCTCGAGCGCGCCCATGTGGCCACCGTGGCCGGCGACGCCTTCGGCGACCCCCAGTGTTTCAGGATGAGTTACGCCACCAGCGACGACAACATCCGCGAGGCCATGCGCCGAATCAAGGAGGCACTCTCGGCCTTGCATTGACAAGCACTGAGGGCAGAGTAATGGCAAAAACTCAAAAAGTGATTGTTAAAAATCCTTAATCAAGAGATTAGTTTCATCTAAATTATTATCTTTGCGAAGTTAATGTCTATACTATATCTACGCTTAAACGCATAAAACCTTAAGTATTATTAATATCGACATTTTTATAACTTAAATTTATTAATAACTTAAATCAACAAATTAAAAAAATTATGGCAACAACAACAAAACCCGCTGGCGGTGCTACGCCGGCAAAGAAAAGTACCGGTTTTACAGGAGTAAGAGGCGCATTCTGGATTATCATTGCTTGCGCTGTTTTCGCATTCTTGTTCTTCTTCTTGTGGTTTGGTAACAGCATGCACTTCGAAGGTGGCGACCCCGAGGGCGAGGCTAAGGACGTATGGGGCCTGATCTTCAAGGGCGGTGTTATCGTGCCTGTGATCCACTCCCTGTTGCTCACCGTGCTCGCTATGTCGATCGAGCGTTGGCTGGCTCTGAAGACCGCATTCGGCAAGGGCTCCCTGCCTAAGTTCGTGACCAACATCAAGGCTGCCCTCAATGCCAACGACTTTGCCAAGGCTCAGCAGCTTTGCAACCAGCAGAAGGGTTCTGTGGCCAACGTGCTCACCGCTTCTCTGAACGCTTACAAAGAGATGGAGCAGACCTCAGGTATCAAGAAGGCCCAGAAAGTAGCCAAGATTGCCCAGGCTCACGAGGAAGCCACTCAGCTTGAGATGCCTACCCTGACAATGAACCTGCCGATTATCGCTACCATTGTAACCCTCGGTACACTTACCGGACTTCTCGGAACTGTGGTCGGTATGATCAAGTCGTTCTCCGCCATGGGTAAGGGTGGTGCCGCCGACTCTGGCCAGCTGGCACAAGGTATCTCCGAGGCTCTTATCAACACCGCCTTCGGTATTGCCACATCATGGTTCGCCGTTGTATCCTACAACTACTACACCAACAAGGTGGACAAGTTGACTTACGCACTCGACGAAGTTGGTTATTCAATCGCACAGACTTACGAGGCCAACCACGCAGAAGAAGCTTAATTTTTGCTAACCCCTTAAAATCTTACAGCTATGGGTAAAGTAAAAATTAAGAAAAGTGATGTCTGGATTGACATGACGCCGATGTCGGACGTGATGACCCTGCTGTTGACGTTCTTCATGCTCACCTCTACATTCATCAAGAATGAGCCTGTGAGAGTCAACGTGCCGGGAACCGTCAGTGAGACAAAGGTGCCTGAGACCAACACACTTTCGATAACCGTCAGCCCGGAGAAAGTCAACGGAGAACCTACCGGCAACGGCTTGGTATTCCTTGGCATGTCGAACGCGGCCCAGCTGGGTCAGATGCTCGACGACATGGTCCCCGGCACCGACCCACTTCAGAAGAATGTGTTTGAGAGCGAGGCACAGTTTGGTGTGCCCCTCAGTGCAATGAAGACCTACCTGAGTCTGGACCAGGCACAGCGTTCAGAAATCCTTCAGGGCAACAACCCAAAGATCAAGGCAGGTATCCCCCTCGACAGTATCGACGGCGGCATGAGTGAGTTCCAGCAGTGGGTGACCGCAGCGCTGGTAGCCAACACCGACGTGCAGCTTGTCATCAAATCCGACAAAGACACTCCTTACAAGACCGTGAAGAAAGTGATGAACGAACTTCAGGACATGGGTGAGAGCCACTACTACATGGCAACCCAGCTCGACGGTGGCAAGGTTCTGTCAGCAAGATCTTACATAGAGAATATGGGAGGCGAATAATAATGGCAAAGAAAAAAGAAAGCAAACAGAAGAAAATCAACGTACGCGTTGACTTCACCCCGATGGTGGATATGCTTATGCTTCTTATCACCTTCTTCATGCTCTGTACGACCCTCAGCAAGCCGAGCAGCATGGAGCTGTTCATGCCGAGCAACGACAAGAACCAGCAGGAGCAGAACAAGAACGAAGCCAAAGCTTCCCAGACCATTACGTTGTATGTGGCAGCCGACAACAAGCTCTACTACGGCAAAGGTATCCCCGACTACAACAATCCCGACTGGATTCAGGAAACCACCTGGACCGACAAGGGTATTCGCGACGTGCTGAGATACCACGCTGTGGAGAACGGCCAGAAGCCGGTGAACCGCATTATCCTTGCAATCGAGAAGTTGGAGCAGGATAAGAAGAACAATCCTCAGAAATATCCTGTGGACTCCATTTTCCAGAAGAAGAAGTCTGAAATCATGCGTGGTGAGATTGACGGAGAGAAGGTTCCTACCCTTACCGTCGTGATCAAGCCCACCGACAACTCGACCTATCAGGATATGATCAACGCTCTGAACGAGATGCAGATTCTGAGCATCGGTACCTACGTCATCGACAAGATTGGCGAAGATGACGTGAAGTTACTCACTGCGAAAGGCGTGAAGATGTAAACGATGTGAAATTAACCTTTTAATAAGTAAAGCAAAAATGGCAAAAATTGATCTTTTTGATCCGAAATGGATTGAGATGGTATTCGCTGGCAAGAACCAGGAATACGGAGCCTATCAGCTTCGCAAGGGTACGTCGCGCCGTAACATCGTGTCACTGCTTATCCTTACAGCTGCCGTGTTCCTGATTGGCGGTTACCTCGCATGGAAGGTCATCGAGGAGCAGCGTGCCAAGGAGCTTGCAGCCTACAATGCACAGATAGAGCTCTCGAAATTGGAAGAAGCCGCTAAGAAAGAGCGGAAACAAGAAGAACAAAAACCACCACCACCACCACAGGAGATGAAAGTTCCCGAGGAGCGTGCAACCCAGCAGTTCACCGCCCCCGAGATCAAGAAGGACGAGTTGGTGAAGGAAGAGAACATGGTGAAGCAGATGCAAGACCTTGACAAGGACGTTGCCGTGGGTGCCAAAGACCAAGAAGGTACCAACGACCGTATCGTTCCTCCGACGGCTGTAGAAGCTCCTCCTCCTCCCCCACCACCAGCACCCGAAGCTCCCAAAGAGGAGGTAAAGGCCGAGGTTACCCAGAAGATTTTCGACGTTGTGGAACAGCAGCCGTCGTTCCCTGGTGGCCAAGGAGCCCTTCTCTCATGGCTTAGCTCGAACATCCACTATCCTCCTGTAGCTGAGGAGAATGGCATCCAGGGTAAGGTTGTTGTATCGTTCGTGGTAGAGCCCGACGGTAGCATCAGCAACGTAGCCGTGGTACGTGGCGTAGACCAGTCGCTCGACAAAGAGGCCGTGCGTGTGGTTAAGTCGATGCCTAAGTGGAATCCTGGTAAGCAGAACGGTCAGGCAGTGCGTGTGAAGTACAATCTTCCTGTAACATTTAAGCTTCAGTAAACCAAAAATGAAAAGAACTTTCTTCTATACATTCTTAGTATTATTGACACTGTCGACGCTTGTATCGTCGTGTGGTGGAGATAAGAAAAAGAATAATAGAACTGATACAACTACGTCAGGGGCGATGAAATTCGCCTCTGACGAAAGTTTTAGTCCTATTGTGGAAGAGGAGCGCAAGCAATTTGTCTTCCTCTACCCCAATGCTCATCTCACTCCCATATACACCGACGACATCGATGGTTTCACCAAATTGATGGCTGGCGAGATACCCCTTTATTTCTCGTCGCGCGACTTGAAAGAAGGTGAGCGCAACCATATTGAGACCAAACTCGATATCAAGCCTCGTGTGTACAGGATAGGATACGATGGCATCACGTTTATCGTGAACAGGGCCAACAAAGACACCTGCATCTCGGTGAAGGACGTGAAACGAATCCTGAGTGGTGAGGCCACCAACTGGAACCAGATTGTGAAAGGTTCCACCCGTGGCGAGATAGATGTCGTCTTCGACAATGCGCGTTCGGCCACCCTTCATTATTGTGTGGACTCGATACTTGATGGCAAGCCCATCAACAGCGAGAACATCACAGCGGCCAAGACGAGCGAGGGCGTCATTGAATATGTGGAGAACAATCCCAATGCCATCGGTGTGATCGGTTCGAACTGGGTGATGGACCACCGCGACCCCACTCACACCACCTTCAGCATGAACGTTCAAGTAATGTCTGTCTCGATAAGAGACGAGGCTACTCCCGAAAACTCCTGGAAGCCCTACCAATTTTATTTGCTCGACGGCACCTACCCGTTCGTGCGCACCATTTACGCCATATTGGTGGATCCCGGATTCCGTTTGCCCCGTGGTTTCGCTGAGTATGTTGCGGGTCCCCAGGGCCAGACCATCATCCTCCGTTCGGGCTTGCTGCCCTATAGAGGTGATTTGGAGTTGAAAAAAGTAGACATAAAAAAGTAGACATAAAAAATAATAAATTAAACGTTGTTTCGTTTACTTCGTCAAAGAGACAGCAATCAATTCGAAATACTAACCCTTTAAAACAACAAGAAGATGAAAGCAATCAAATATTTTGTAATATGTGAAGGCATTCAAGAAGAACCCCGAGGCTCTCGTAGCCCTTGGCAACGCCTATTTCACTGCCAAGCAGTATGACAAGGCTATTTTCTACGCCGACATGGCGCTCAAGAAGAACAAGAACTTTGGTGATGCCTACGTGCTGAAAGGCGACGTGGAGGCTCTGAAGGACGATGGTGGCGAGGCTGCCATGTGGTATCAGCAGTCGATGACCCTCGACCCCACCAACCCCAATGGCTATACCCGCTATGCAAGCATCTACCGCAAGCGCGACCCGAAGACCGTTGAGGCCACTATGGAGGCATTGAAGAAGAACGTGCCCAGCTATCCTGCCGAAGCAGAGCTTGGCCACATGTTCTGGTCGACCGACCTGCGCAAGTCGTATGAGTACTATCAGAAAACCAACCCCAACACCATCGACGAGAACTTCCTCTACGAGTATGCCCAGGCTGCCTATTATCTCGACAAGAAAGACGAGGCTCTGAACCTGAGCAACATCGGTATCAAGCGTTTTGCCGGTGAAGCCTATGAGGAGTATTTTGCCCGCTACGCCCTCTACAGCGCCGTAGACCTGGACAAGATGGACCAGACCGCCCCATTGGTACAGAAACTGAAGAGCTCGAAGCAAGACCTTGTGACGAAGGACTACCTCTATATTGGTAGAGTGGCAGCCAGCAACGGTCAGTTCAACGAGGCTATCGACTGCTACAAGAAGTCGCTCGACCTCGACAAGGAGAACATCCAGAACTACAAGTATCTGAGCGAGGCTTACAAAGGTATCGGCGACGAGGACCTTGCCCTTGATTTCAGCGAGAGGTATCTTGCCAGCGACACCAAGGCTGCTCCCTCCGACTTCGTCAACCTGGCCACCATCTACCTGAACAAGGCCAAGAACGCCACCGACAAGGATGCTGATTTCAACAAGGCCATGGGTGTCTACGACAAGTTGGCAGACAAATATCCCACCATTGCCAGTTTCGCTCACTTGCAGCAGTGCAAGGCTGGTGTCGATTTCGAGAAGACCGACTATGTGGAGACCAAAGGCAAGCAAGTGATCGACGAGCTGAAAGACAAGAGCGACATCAGAGACAACGAGAAAGGCTACCTCACTGAAGCCTACCGCATTGTGGGTCTCGCCATCTGGCGTGACGCCAAGCGTGGTGTGGAGGGAGCAAGGCCCTATCTCGAGAAGCTGATCGAGCTTGATCCTGAGAACGCCGTATCCGTACAGGCAAAGAAAGCTCTTGGAATGTAAATCCCTCTTTCCGTAAGGAGAATTCCTTTATTCCCCTCCCCAGCCTTTCCCAGGCTGGGGATTTTTTTGTGTCCGCCAACCTGTGCGTAACAAGACAGGAAGCGAAAAAAGACACGAAAAAAGGCGGCCATGGGCCGCCTACATTTTTATCCTTTCTTTTTGTTATGGAAGACTGATAGCCTCGGATGGGCACACATCAGCGCAAGTTCCACACTCAGTGCAAGCATCGGGGTCAATCGAATACTTCTCGCCCTCGGAGATTGCTCCAGCGGGGCACTCATCAATACAGGTACCGCAAGCGATGCAGTCTTCACCAATTACGTAAGCCATAGTAATAAAAAATTATGTTAATAATGTTTGTGTCTCAAATAGGGTTATACCTACTTATATTTGCTGCAAAGATACATTTTTATTCTTATATACCTACAATTAGGTAGACAAAATTTTATTATTTATACTTTGTCAAAATAAGGACAAAGGCAATAAGCATGGACAAATGTCGTTATATATAAAATGAACCGTCGTTTAATAGCAATTTTATTGTCTGTCATGACTATCTCTGCGGTCTATAGCCAAGACCGCAAGGTGGAGAACCGGCCTTATGTAGACTTGAGGCCGTTCCATTTTGGCGTGCTTGTGGGCACCCATCTCCAGGACATAGAGATGCTGAACGTAGGTCCGCAGATGATTGAGCAGGAAGACGGCACCATGGCCGAAAAGCTGATCTCGTGCGACCAGGACCGTTGGGATGCCGGTTTCAACGTGGGTGTTTTAGGAGAGTTGCGTCTCAGCACCCATTTCCAGTTGCGTGTGGCTCCCACCATGTATTTCGGCACCCGTCACATCACGTTTCTCAACCATACCGACGCCACTTCCGACGGAAAGCATTTGGAGGAGCACCAGTTGCTGAAGACCGCCTATATCGCGACCCCCATCAACCTGATTTTCGCCGCCCCCCGTTTCAACAACCACCGTCCTTACATGATGGCCGGCATCGACCCGATGATCAACCTCTCGGGCAAGGACAACGATTTCATCAAGTTGAAGCGCTACGACTTCTTTCTCGAGTTGGGTGTGGGCTGTGACTTCTACCTACCCTTCTTCAAGCTCCGTCCGGAACTGAAGTTCATGTACAGCCTCACCAACAGTTTGGACACCGACCATGTGAAGCACATGAAGAACAAGAACATGATCATGTACGCCAATTCGGTGAGCGAGTCACGCACCAAAATGATTGTGCTGACATTCTATTTTGAGTAACGCATTGGGCTGCAAGCCCATCAATCATACGAATAAGGGGAGGCGATGACGCCTCCCCTTATTCGTATGCATGGCATGATTTGTTATTTCTTTTTCAGGTCAACAGTCAGTTTGCCAATCCACACTCCGTGCTTTCCGTTCTGGTCGACAGGCACATCCTTCCCATCAAGGTTTTTCACATATTCCAACTCCTCCAAATAGGTGTGCGAGTGGCCTCCGAGCACCAAGTCGATGTTACGCGAGCCAGCGATGGCCGCCAGGTCATCGGTGATGTCCATCTTCCATCCCAGGTGCGAGATGCAAATCACCAGGTCGCATTTCTTCTTCTCCTTAAGGAAGGTAGCCACCTCAAGAGCCTTGGCCACAGGGTCGAGGTATTTCACCCCCTCGCAAGTTTGCTTGGCTACCAGACCTTCGAGTTGCGGGGCAAGTCCGAACACCCCAATCTTCACACCTTTGCGCTTGATGATGACATACGGTTTCACCAACCCCTCGACGGGAGTTCCCGTGAAGTCGTAGTTGGCACAGACGATGGGGAAAGTGGCCATTTTGAAGATCCTTGCCATGTTCTCCATCCCGAAGTCGAACTCATGGTTGCCGATGGTGGCAGCGTCGATGCCCATGCGGTTCATCAGCCCCACCTCCACGTCGCCTTTGAACATGGTGTAGTAGGGCGAGCCCTGGCTGAAGTCGCCACTGTCGAAATAGAGCAAGTCGGGGTCTTCTCTCCGCTGGTCTTTCAACAACTCCAGCCTGCGGATGAATCCTCCCCTTCCCGCCACATTCTTGTCGGCAAGGTTCTCATTGAGCGGCATGATGCAACTGTGCGTGTCGTTGGTGTGCAGTATCACCAACTTCTTGTCCTGGGCCTGTGCGGCCACCGCCAGGGCGACCCACACCAATGTGATGATGATATTTCGTCTCATAATCCTATTCCTCCACAATTATTCGTCCTTCTACAGCGCCCTCTACCTGCTGTCCGGCAGCCGTGCGCTCCTTGATGTATTTCATAATCAGCTCGCGCGTGAGCGCATCGTCAGTGGTAATCAGGCGCAAGTCGGTGCAGCTCTTGAATGCCGTCATCCTGTCGTTGCCCCCCGAAAGATAGTCGATGGTGGCCACCCTGAAACTGGCCTCTGGGTCAATCTCCTTGCCACCGATAGTGGCATGGACGAGCTTGTTGTCCTTGGAGATTACAAGACGCACCTCCCGGCTCACGCCCTCGCCTCCCCGGTAGGCAATCTGCCCCATCAGCTCGAGCACCTTCTCTCCGGTGAGCGTGAGAAAGCACACCTTGTTCTCAAAAGGAGCCACGTCGAACACATCGCCTATGGTGATGTCGCCCTGTGCCAGCGAGGCCCTGATTCCTCCAATGTTATACACGCCGAAGTCAGGCTTCTCGCCATAGAGTTTTCCCGACCACACAAGCACGTCGGACAGCAAGTTGCCCAGGGAACTCTCTGGCCGTCCCGATACCAAAGGAGTAGGCGTCCTGCCCAGGACTGGCGACATCAGCCCGTCGACCTTCTCCCTGAATGGGCTCATGAACGTTGCCACATCCTCCGACAAGGGCCTGTCGTAGGTCTTGTCGACCAACAGCCTTGTTCGCGACACATTGCTCACCGTATAGTGCGTGGTACACGAGGAAAGGGCCAATATGACCGCTATTCCCCAATAAAGTCTTTCCTTTCGCATAGATTTCAAGTTTTCTGCGAAGATACACATTTTTTCATATAATTGCCCTATCAGAGGAGGGAAAAAGCATTATGGAAGAAAAAAATTATTCCATAAGTATCTGTATATCAAAAAAAAGTATTACCTTTGCACCGCTTTTCCGCGTAATCGCTGACAGGAAGAAGAGTAGCCTAGTTATGTTGCGCTGGGAATGACAATTAATTTTTAACAGTTAAGCAAAATGGATTTAATTAAAGTTGCTGAAGAAGCATTTGCAACTGGCAAGCAGTTCCCGGAGTTTAATCCTGGCGACACCATCACTGTAGCCTACAAGATCATCGAGGGTAGCAAGGAGCGTATCCAGCTCTATCGTGGCGTTGTGATCCGCATTTCCGGTCATGGTGACAAGAAGCGTTTCACCGTGCGCAAGATGTCGGGTACTGTAGGTGTAGAGCGTATTTTCCCCATCGAGTCACCCAACATCGACAGCATCGAGGTGAACAAGCGTGGTAAGGTGCGTCGTGCCAAATTGTATTACCTGCGCAAGCTCACTGGCAAGAAGGCCCGCATCAAGGAGAAGAGGTCTCCCATCCAGCCAAAAGCTTAAATTTCGGCCATTCGCCATCGCTCAACAAGAAGCCCGGCGACTGTCCAACAGAAATAAAGGGGTTTCATTCATTGAAACCCCTTTTCTGTTTCATTCCGCCATCCCCAAAAACGCCATCATTCACAACCCATTCATACCATCATGAAAGAACTCGCATTGAAATACGGTTGCAATCCCAACCAGAAGCCCTCACGTATCTTCATGGAGAACGGTGAGCTGCCCATCGAAGTGCTCAACGGCCGTCCTGGCTACATCAATTTCCTCGACGCTCTCAACAGCTGGCAATTGGTGAAAGAACTGAAGCAAGCCACCGGCCTTGCCTCGGCTGCCAGCTTCAAGCATGTGTCGCCCGCCGGCGCCGCCGTCGGCCTTCCCTTGAGCGACACCCTCCGCAAGGTCTACTTCGTTGATGACATCAAGGAGGAGCTCTCCCCCATTGCCAGTGCCTATGCCCGTGCCCGTGGTGCCGACCGCATGAGCAGCTATGGCGACTTCGTTGCCCTGAGCGACACCTGTGATGCCGTGACGGCCAACCTGCTGAAGCGTGAGGTCTCGGATGGTGTCATTGCCCCCGACTACACCCCCGAGGCTCTTGAGATTCTCCGTGCCAAGCGCAAGGGCACCTATAATGTGCTGAAGATCGACCCCTCCTACCAGCCCGAGCCGGTGGAGCGCAAGCAAGTGTTCGGCATTACCTTCGAGCAAGGGCGCAACGAGATCCGTCTCGACGACCCCGTGCTGTTCGAGAACATCCCCACACAGTGCAAGGAATTCCCCAAGGAAGCCCTCCGCGACCTCATCATCGCCCTCATCACGCTGAAATACACCCAGAGCAACAGTGTGTGCTATGTGAAAGACGGCCAGGCCATCGGCATCGGTGCCGGTCAGCAGAGCCGCATCCACTGTACCCGTCTTGCCGGCAACAAGGCCGACATCTGGTGGCTCCGTCAGCATCCCAAGGTGATGTCGCTGCCCTTCGTTCCCGGAATCCGCCGCGCCGACCGCGACAACACCATCGACGTGTATATCTCTGAAGACCACGACGACGTGCTCCGCGAGGGCACCTGGCAGCTGTTCTTCACCGAGAAGCCCGAGGTGCTGACGATGGAAGAGAAGAAAGCGTGGATAGCCCAGAACACGAAAGTCTCGCTGGGCAGCGATGCCTTCTTCCCCTTCGGCGACAATATCGAGCGCGCTCACAAGAGCGGTGTGGAGTACATTGCCCAGGCCGGCGGTTCGGTTCGCGACGACCATGTGATAGCCACCTGCGACAAATACGGCATCGCCATGGCCTTCACCGGCGTACGCCTCTTCCACCATTAAAACGTCATCAAGATGAGCAAGGGAGACGATATCGACAGCATCATCCAGGAAGGCATTGTGTGGGGTCGCGGTGTCCGCACCAGCAATCCTGACAGCAAGCGTTCGAAGACCAAGACCAAGGCCAAGAAGAAGGCCTACATCACTGGTGCTCATGGCAGTGGCAGTGCCCGCCAGAAGGCCAAATACCGCACGGCTCGTGCCAACCGTCATAAGAACGGATAAAGAGTCATCTCATCAAAAACCAAACGCATACTGCAAGCCGCCGCTCCTCAATAGAAGAGCGGCGGCTTTTTCCTGTTCATGCATGGCTGCATCTCAGCGTTCCAGCATGATGCCCGAGAATATCCGTCCGGAGTTGATGCCCAACCGTCGTGCCGAGAAGAAGTCGTCGTGGTGGATGTAGGTACAGATACCTGCCACATGGATGCCCGTTTCGGGCACTCCTGCCTCCATCAGCTGTTGTTTGTTGCACACCCAGAGGTCGATGTGCCATTTCTCGTATTTGCGCGCCATGCGGGCCATATCAAACCCAGCTTGTGCGAACTGTTCATACACCTCATCTCCCACCTCGAACGACTCGAGCGAGATACCTGGTCCGATGACCGCCCTGAGCTGTTGTGGACACGACCCATAAGTGCTCGCCATGGCCTTCACGGCTTTCTGCACGATGCGTTTCACCGTGCCCCTCCATCCGGCATGCACGGCACAACAGGCATGGTGTGCGCCGTCGTAGAGCAGGATGGGTATGCAGTCGGCCGTGGAGACACCGATGCACACGCCTTTGAGGTTGGTCATCACGGCATCGATGCCCTCAAGGCACCCTTTCGGCCCGAGTTCGGCCGAAAGGACCTGGGGGCATTCTGCCATCCATTGCCTGTCGATTATCGCCACGGCATCGCCATGTGTCTGATGCGGATACACCAAGCAACCGGCATCAATGCCAAGCAACTGGCACAGCGCCTTCCTGTTGGCCACGATATCCTCCTCCCTGTCGCCACAATAATAGTTGATGTTGAACGAGGCGTAGTTGCCCGTCCCCACCCCACCATGTCGGGTGGTGCTGAAGGCAGTCACCTCTGGCCCCAGGTCATAAAGATGAAGCACGGGCTCCGTCATGGCTCCTCGTCCTCGTATTCGAAGTCGTCGAGCCACTCGATATCGTCCTGGCCGTCGGTCTCCACCTCGATGGCACCATCCTCGCCCTCCTCTGCCAGTTCCTTGGCAAATCGGGCCATATCTTTGTCGCGGTGCACCAAGGTGTCCTCGGCCATGATGGTCTGCAGCTTGTTGCTCTCGCTATTGAGTTCGGCCCACAGCACGTTCTTCAGTTCCTCCAGTCCCTGTCCGGTGACCGAGGAGATGAACACCGTCTGCACTCCATCGGGCAAAGTGTCGCGCAGCATGTCGATGAGTTCCTCATCAAGAAGGTCGCACTTGGTCACGGCCAGCACGCGGTGCTTGTCGAGCATCTCGGGATTGAACTTCCCCAGTTCGTTGAGCAGCACCTCATATTCATGCTTGATGTCCTCGGTGTCGCCCGGCACCATGAAGAGGAGCAGGGAGTTGCGCTCGATATGGCGCAGGAACCGCAGTCCGAGCCCCTTTCCCTCGCTGGCCCCCTCTATGATGCCCGGTATATCGGCCATCACGAACGACTGTTTGTCGTGATAGCCCACGATACCCAATGAGGGCTCGAGCGTGGTGAAAGGATAATTGGCAATCTTTGGCCTTGCGCTCGAGAGCGACGAGAGCAAGGTCGACTTGCCAGCATTGGGGAATCCCACCAGTCCCACGTCGGCCAGCAGCTTCAGTTCGAGGATGATGGTCATCTCCTGCATGGGCTCGCCAGGCTGGGCGAACCTCGGAGCCTGGTTGGTAGCCGAGCGGAACTGGAAATTCCCCAGTCCGCCACGCCCGCCTTTCAGCAGGCACACCACCTGACCGTCGTACGACACGTCGCACACGAATTTTCCCGTCTCGGCATCGTAGACCACCGTGCCACAAGGCACATCGATATACTCATCCTTTCCTTTGGTGCCATGGCATTTGTCGCGGCCGCCATTCCCACCATGCTGCGCGAAGACGTGTCTTTGGTATTTCAGGTGGAGAAGGGTCCAGTAGTTGTGGTTTCCCCTGAGGAACACACTACCCCCGTCGCCTCCGTCGCCTCCGTCGGGACCGCCATTAGGATTGTATTTCACATGCTTCAGGTGCATGGATCCCCGTCCGCCCTTTCCCGAGCGGCAACAAATCTTCACATAGTCAACAAAATTCGATTCCATAATCTTACATGCGTACGCCCACCCACCCCCAGCATTCGCTCAGGATGGGCAGACGAAGTTTTTTTAATAAAAAGGACTAACGGCCGAAACGCGTTGTCAGATGGCATCAATCACCGCGCAGATATCGGCGAAGATACGGTCGAGAGAGCCCAGTCCGTTGATAGGCCTGCGCAGTCCCTCCTTCTCATACCAGTCGATGAGCGGCGATGTCTGGTTATGGTACACATCAAGTCTCTTCTTGATGGTCTCCTCGTTGTCGTCACTGCGCCCACTCTCAAGACCTCTCTTCACCAGTCGGGTCATGAGCTCATCCTCTGGCACGTCGAGCTCGATCATGGCAGCCACTTCGTGTCCACGCTCGGCAAGCATTTTCTTCAGCGCCTCGGCCTGTGGCACGGTGCGTGGGAATCCGTCGAAGATCACCCCCTTGTGCTCGCTGCCGAAACTGTCGTAGACCTTAGCCAGCATGTCGATGATGAGGCTGTCGGGCACCAGTTTGCCCTCGTCGATATACTGCCTTGCAGTTTGTCCGAGCGGGGTTCCGTTTTTCATCTCGTTCCGCAGCACGTCGCCAGTGGAAATATGGTTGAGTCCATACTTCTCGATGATGAGGTCGCTCTGCGTGCCTTTTCCCGAACCGGGAGCGCCAAAAATTACGATATTCTTCATATTGTTTGGGTTATTTTGAGTAACTTGCTCATCGCTGATGAGCGTGTAGATGTCTTTGAGGTTTCGCCCTTGCTGGTCGTAGTCGAGTCCGTATCCCAAGATGAAGTCATTGGGTATGGATATGGCCACATACTCCACATTGATGTCCACCTGCAGTTTCTCGGGTTTGAGCAGCAGCGTGCACACATGCACCGACTCTGGGTTACGTGTTCCCAGTGATTCGAGCATCTGCTGGATGGTGAGTCCTGTCTCCACGATATCTTCCACGATGATGACGGTTCGTCCTGCCAGGTTTTCGTTGATACCAATCACCTCTTTCACCTTTCCCGTAGAAGTGGTGCCCTGGTAGGAAGCCAGTTTCACGAAAGAAATCTCGCAAGGAATCGTGAGTTCGCGCATCAGGTCGGCCGCGAAGATGAATGAGCCGTTGAGCACAGCCAGAAGCAGAGGATTCTTCCCCGCCATATCATGGTTGATTCTCTCTCCAAACGTCTTGTCCTTAATTGTTACTGTTTTCATAGTCTTGAAAGTTTCTTTTGGCAAGGCGACGAAGGTCACATCACCGATTTATCAGCAAAGTTACGAAAAGTCGAGAGCAGGACAAAATGAATTCATTCATTTTTCATGCCGAGACGGAGTAACTTCGCCACGTAGTGGCAAAGTTACGAAAAAACGCGAGAAATGCAAAATGAAAGCATGCTTTTATTTCATCTCCAACCCAGATGAAAGATGTGCAAAACCGAAGTCGCAGTTGCCACCGAATGGTCTCAAAAACAAAAAAATGCAAAAAACCCGTTTTGAGGGCATCTTATTAGTATAAATTTCGTACTTTTGCCGCCATATGAAGATATTCACAAGTACCCAAATCAAAGAGCTCGACAAATATACCATCGAGCATGAGCCCATCAAGTCGATAGACCTGATGGAGCGCTCAGCCAAAGCCATCACTCACGCCATTGCCAAGGAATGGGCTCCCAGCACCCCTATCGTGGTTTTTGCCGGACCGGGAAACAATGGCGGCGACGCCTTGGCTGTATCCCGCATGTTGGCCGACAAGGGCTACACGGTAAGTGTCTACCTGTTCAACATCAGCAACAAGCTGTCTGACGACTGTTCCATCAATAGAGACCTGTGCCTTGACACGAAGAACATCAAGAAATTCGTGGAGGTGACCCATGAATTCGACCCCCCGCGCCTGAAACGCGGCACGCTGGTTGTAGACGGCCTGTTTGGCACCGGACTGAACAAGCCCTTGGAGAAAGGTTTCGCCTCGTTGGTGAAATACATCAACCAGTCGCCTTGTCAGGTGGTGAGCATCGACATGCCCTCGGGCCTGATGTCGGAGACCAACACCTACAACGACCACTCGCACATCATCGAGGCCGACCTCACGCTGACCATCGGCGTGAAGAAGCTCGCCATGTTCTTTGCCGACAACCAGAAGTATATCGGACGCCTGAAGGTGCTCGACATCAACCTGTCGCAGGAATACATCTCGAAGACCAGCACGATGTATACCATGCAGGAGATTGACGACGTGCGCTCGTTGGTGGTGCCCCGCAGCGATTTCGCCCACAAGGGCTTGATGGGCCACGCCCTGATCATCGCCGGCAGCTATGGCATGGCTGGCGCCGCCATACTCGCCTCGCGCGCGTGTCTGCGTTCGGGCACAGGCAAGCTCACCATCCTCACCCCCAAGCGCAATGTCGACATCCTGCAAATCACCGTTCCCGAAGCCGTGTTGCAGTTCGACCATGAGGACAATTATTTCTCGGAGGCCATCAATGCCGACGAGTTCGACTCACTGGGCATTGGCCCAGGTCTGGGACAGTTGGAGGAGACCGCCATTGCCCTCATTGCCCAGTTGCGCCGCACCCAGTCGCACATTGTCATCGACGCCGACGCGCTGAACATACTCTCCAACCACCGCGCATGGATGCAGCAGTTGCCCAAGGGCCTCATCCTCACGCCCCATCCCAAGGAGTTCGACCGTCTTAGCGGCACCCGTTGTGGCGACGACTGCGAGCGGTTGCAGAAAGCCGTGGAGATGGCCGTGAAGCTGCATGCCTTCATCATCCTCAAGGGCCACTTCTCTGCCCTTTGCCAACCCGACGGTAAGGTGGTGTTCAACTCCACCGGCAACTCAGGCATGGCCACTGCAGGCAGCGGCGACGTGCTCACCGGTATCATCACCGGCCTGCTTGCCCGTGGCTACAACCAGGCCGAGGCTTGCCAGATTGGCATGTTCGCCCATGGCTTGGCAGGCGACATGGCCGCCGAGGTGAAAGGCAAGGAGGGCATGGTGGCCAGCGACATCATCGACTATCTGCCCAATGCTTTCAAGATGATTATGGAGTAAAACGAACCCAAAGAGTATACAACCCAAAGAAGCCAAAGGCCGCGGCCTTTGGCTTCTTTGGATTTTCACACAGTCATATGTATCTCCTATCTGGTGAGGTCGACCGAAGAGGATGCTCCGTTCTTGCCATAGAACACGATGACGAGGTGCTGCTCCTCAGGGAAGAGGTTGGCATCAAGGTTCACCTCCTGTTCGCCATTCAGCGGTATGGTCTTGAGCACATTGCCAGAGAAGCTCACATATTCCACCTTGTCGAGCGGTCCATTTGCCACGGCATGAAGCACATCATTGCCAACGAGAGAGGCTTCCACATCGATAGAGGGTTTCTCTAAGTGCTGAGCCTGCTCGGTGAATCCGTCGGTTATCTCGAATCCCATGGCCTGCAGCATCTTGATGGCATAACGTGTGCCGAGCGTACGGTATCCCGCTGTGGTGAAATGCACATGGTCGGGGCCAGCCTCGCACCCTACCGACGAAGCCACGTAGGCATTGGGCAGAACGGAAGGCAAGCGGTTGATAGTGGGGTTGGCATGAGCGCACACGCCATTTTGGTCGGTTCCCACTGTCTCGCCTACTACAAGAGGCACCTTCTTCGGGTCGAGATTCAAGTCGGAGATGATATCACCGTAGATTTTCTTCACTTTCTGCAACCAACGGTCGTTGTATGCATCCGTCTCGCCCTGGTGCAGCAATATGCCCCTGATGACGCCATCTTGCTGTGCTTTCCGTGCCATTTCAATCAGTCGTCCATAGGGATTGCCCCCATAGGCAGCAATCTCGTTCTTGAGCCAATCGGGCTTGATGGTGTCGGTATAGGCCTTGTATCCATCCTTGTCGAAGAGGTCGATGGCGCATCCATCCACCGCCACGTGTATCACGCCGATTCTCACCTTGTCGTTGAAGTTCTTCCGCATGGTGCGTCCGAAAAAGTCGACGAGCGACATGCCCGTATTGCTACGGCAGAGCGGTGGTTGGGCCTTCCGCCACTCCCCTATTTTCCTGTCGGGTCCATCGACGGCAGAGAGGCTGAGGAAGTTGGGATCATCGATATAATCGCTTGGCGAGATTTTCCCTTGTCCCACCATATTTGACTGTCCGATACAGAGGAAGATATAGAAGAAGTCGTCTTTTGCCATCATCGTCAAGGGCATCAGGGCCATTAGGAACAAAACAAGTATTTTTCTCATGGTTTCTCCTTTCCCAATGACGGGAGACCCCGCAGGAGGCCTCCCGTCATCAACAAGTCGGTAAATGGATTAGTCGAGCTGTGCGAGTTTGAAGTCGGAGCCAAGCACGTCCTTGATCTTGTGCTTGTACATCTTCTCCATCTCGTCGCGAGCAGGGCCACAATACTTACGAGGATCGAACTCACCTGGTTTCTCGGCGAGTACCTTGCGCACGGCAGCGGTGAAGGCGAGGCGTGAGTCGGAGTCGATATTGATCTTGCAAACGGCACTCTTCGAGGCCTTGCGCAGCTGCTCCTCGGGGATACCCACGGCATCGGGCAGTTTGCCACCATACTCATTGATGATATCAACATACTCCTGTGGCACTGAACTTGAGCCATGGAGCACGATGGGGAATCCAGGAAGCTTCTCCATGATGGCGTCGAGCACGTCGAAAGCCAGTGGAGGGGGCACGAGCTTGCCGGTCTTCGGGTCGCGTGTGCACTGCTCGGGAGTGAACTTGTAAGCGCCATGAGAGGTACCGATAGAGATAGCGAGCGAGTCGCATCCTGTGCGGGTAGCGAAGTCGATCACCTCCTCGGGTTTGGTGTAATGGCTCTCAGCAGCCACCACTTCGTCCTCAACACCGGCGAGCACACCCAGCTCAGCCTCTACGGTCACGCCAAACTGATGTGCGTAGTCAACCACCTTCTTGGTGAGAGCGATGTTCTCCTCATAGGGGAGCGAGGAGCCGTCGATCATCACTGACGAGAAGCCGAAGTCAACGCAGCTCTTGCAAGTCTCGAAGCTGTCGCCATGGTCGAGGTGGAGGGCAATCTCCGGATGCTTGCATCCCAGTTCCTTTGCATACTCCACGGCACCCTGAGCCATATACTGCAGCAAGGTCTGGTTGGCATAGTTGCGTGCGCCTTTCGACACCTGGAGGATGACGGGGCTCTTGAGGTCGCTGGAAGCCTTGATGATGGCCTGGAGCTGCTCCATATTGTTGAAGTTGAAAGCGGGGATGGCATAACCGCCATTGATGGCACGTGCGAACATATCCTTAGTGTTCACAAGGCCCAAAGTTCTGTAATCTACCATAATATTGACAATATGTTTGTTAAAATAAAAAATGCATTTTTCGTGATTGCAAAATTAGCATTTTAAATTGTCAAATCAAAGAGTTTGCGGTGATTTTTTTCCGTCCATTCTCTTGGTTTGATGTTTTATCATCCCCACCTTTCGGAGGGGGTATAGATTTTGCAAAACGCAGATAGCAAATGCCCTTTTGCGCCCTACTCATAATGCCGGATTCTCACCTCGATGCCATCCTTGCCCAGCTCATCGCCGATGCCCGTGAGGTCGGTATCTCCATAGTGATACGGGAAGAGCACCTTGGGCTTAACCATGCGCGCCGCGTTCACCAGTTGGCCGGTGGTCATGGTGAAAGGTTGGTTGCATGGCAGGAAGGCGATATCGATATCCTTGACAGAAGCCATCTCCTCGATGTCCTCGGTATCGCCCGCGACATATATGCGCAGTCCGTCGAGCGTGATGACATAGCCATTGTCGCGGCCTTTAGGATGGAACTGCAAGTGGCCCTCGGTGTTGTTGTATGCAGGCACGGCCTCCACCTTGAACCCACCGGCGGTCTCGGTCTGCTGGCCGTTGCCCATCACGTTTCCATATCCCAGCATGTCGGCACACCTCTGGTTGGTGTAGAGCTGGGTTTTGGAGTCGGAGAGTTGCTGTATGGTCTCCTTGTTGAAATGGTCGCCATGCTCATGGGTAACGAAGATATAGTCGGCCTTGGGGTAGACGCTGTAGTCCACCGTCCGCTCCCGCAGTTGCCTCACGGGGTCGACCTCTATCTCCATCCCGTCGAAACAGATACGGATACTGGCATGTATCAAGGCGCAGAAGGTGACGGTTTTCCCGCCTGGGGTCATGAAGGCGTCCACCTCTACGGTGTCGACCGGCATTTTCTCTGACTTCCATGCCAAGATTCCCCCTTTCAGGTTCACTGGCTTGTATCCTTGCTGGCTCATCATATCGGCAGCATTGGCCGACCTTCGTCCGCTTCTGCAATACACGGCGATGGTTTTGGTCTTGTCGATCAGTTTTCCCACCTGAGCCATGAAGTCGTCTTTTTTCACGTCGATGTTCACTGCTCCCGGGATATGTCCCTCGGCATATTCCTCGGCCGTGCGCACATCCACAAGGATGACGTCTTTCTGTTTCACGAGCTCGGCGAATGTGCCGACGTCTTGATTCTCGAAATTGGAACTCATACAGGCAGAGAGGGCATTCAGTCCCAGCATGCCAAGAATGATAGTCAGGATTTTTCTCATGGTGTATTGTTTTAGGTTG
>ONSV01000216.1 GCA_900320585.1 uncultured Prevotellaceae bacterium
TTGTCGCCGTTTTTCTCGCACACCATGTCCATGTGGGCTTGGAGACAAACACTGGGGGCGTTCTCGTATCCTGGTGAGGCAGGTTTGCGGATGAGTACGTTGCCCACTTCGTCGGCGAGGGTTTCAAGGCCGAGACCACGGCCGAATGCTTGCAGAAAAGCCGATACTTTGGCTTCGTGTTTCGAGGGACGGGGGATATTCATCAGCTCGCCGAAGTAGTGCCATACGGCAGCGGGCTGGAGATTGTTTAATACGGGATTCATTGCTTGTATAGGGTTTTAGGTTAGTAAACTAATATTTTTTTAGCTGGGGCGCTACCCACCTTGACAGCGTAGAAGCCTGGGCGAAGGGCCAGTCTCCATTCTGATTCATGCGTTGTGCATCCAACCACCTGACGACCCATTACATCAAATATAGCGATGTGACGGCCTAGGGCGTTATGGATGGCGACATGGCCATTACCGCCGTAAACCATAGCCTCGTCGAGCTCTAACTGACGGATGCCGGTATAGTCGTAGCCATGGTATGAGGTGTCGGGCTCTATGCCGATGATGGCGCCGTGCCACTTGGTGAAGTCGTTACCTTGGGGACGCATGGCATCTATCTTGAAGAAGCCGTTGGCAGCGCCATTCCAGCCCCAATTGATATGGAAGAAGTTGGTATCTATGGGGTCGGAAAAATAGCCATCGATGATATATCCATGACCAGAGGTGCCGCTGTGACCTGCTTCGTTGTTTTCGGAGGCCCATCCGGCATAGTAGATGGGTTTGCCCTCGGCAAGGCTGTTATAAAGCATAACCAACCAAAGGCTGTCGTTCCCAATAGAATCACGCATGCCTGAGTAACTATATTTATATCCGAAATGGCGGGGTATACGGTAGTCGGCACTGATGAGATGAGCACGCTCGTAGAGGTGTAGACTCGTGTCGAACATACCATATTCGGGCAGCGACCAGCATCCGCTTGCAGAGGGAGAATAGCGCATCTCCAGCGACACGCCGATATGGTACAGCAGTGTGGATATGGCATTTTTCACCTCAACTGGGCTATTGATATAGGCGGAGTTGTCCATGTGTTCCCAGTCATAGTAGGTGTGCTCAAAATCGGCATATTGCACGCCATAGGTCCAACCTGGATAGGCGGCAGGATTGTCAGCTCCGTTGTAGGCATGCATACCAAACCCATGCTCGGGGTAGTCCCAATAGTTCATAATCATGCCAAAAGCAGTGGCCACACAACCTGTCACCGAGCCACCCGGACACCGGCGGTTGTAGGGGTCGCTTTGTCCCCAAACCATGCCACCCAGCAGGCGGTTGATGTTGTCGTTGTATAGGTCTCCCTTTGCCTCAAAACGTTGTACAGCCTCGTTGATAGCCTTGCCGCTGGCCAACTGTTCCCACTTGTGCTGCAGGACCTTGCTGGCGCAGGCGCCAGCCTCTTGGGATGAGGCTATCTGATGGCTGTACTGTTCTAAATGAAAGCGCACAGCAGGATTCATCTTCAAGGCCCCCTCATCGGAGAAAGCCAGGACGGGGGCGGCTGCGTCGTCGCCACTCACCACCACAAAGCCTTCACGGTTGCCATCGGCAATAGCATAATTGAACACATAGATATGGGATATGCCCACCTCGGCGGTCACATCTTTCAGTAGGCATTCGGCATTGGGGTTCATCCTTGCCTTGTTTTGTTGCGACAGTTCCCAACTGTAGAGCTTGGCTGCTGTCAGGGCCACCTGACGCGCACGCTGTGCGTCCACAGGGGCCGCCATCGTAGCCATCGAGACTAAAACTGCCAACAATACGACTGATAACTTTTTCATAAACGATAGTTTTTTATTTAAAATAAGAGACACCGCTCTCGAAGATTTCTTGGTCTTGTTCTCCATAGATATTCAGGTAGGTGCCTTCGCGGCGTCGTTCGCTGTGAGCCATCTTACCCAGCACACGGCCGTCAGGACTGGTGATGCCTTCGATGGCCATGTAAGAGCCGTTCATGTTGTAGGGTTCTTCCATGGTCACTTTTCCTTCGAGGTCGACATACTGGGTGGCCACTTGGCCGTTGGCAAAGAGTTGGTCGAGGCATGCCTGCGGTGCCACAAAACGGCCCTCACCGTGTGAAATGGGCACCACATAGTTCTTGCCCAACTCGGCCTTACGCAGCCAAGGCGAGAGGTTGCTCACCACCTGGGTGTTGGCTATCATGCTTTGGTGGCGACCAATGGTGTTGAAGGTCAGGGTGGGGGAGTCGGCCTGTTGCTGGCAGATTTCGCCATAAGGCACCAAGCCCAGTTTTACCAAAGCCTGGAAACCGTTGCAGATGCCCAGCATAAGTCCGTCGCGCTCTTTCAGCATCTGCATCACCGCATCGGCAATCTGTGGATTGCGGAAGACGCTGGTGATGAACTTGGCGCTGCCTTCAGGTTCGTCGCCTGCCGAGAAACCGCCGGGAATCATCACCATCTGACTTTCGTTGATGGCTTTGGCGTAGGCTGCCACACTCTCAGTAATCTGGCTGGCATTCTGGTTGCGGAAAACCAAGGTCTCCACTTCGGCACCTGCACGCAGAAAGGCACGGGCAGAGTCATATTCGCAGTTTGTGCCCGGGAAAACGGGAATGAATACCTTGGGTTTGGCCACCCTGTTACGGCTATGCATCACATTTTTTGCTTTGAAAAGTTTGGGCTCTTCAAAGTTCTTCACCTCGGAACGGCTCTTTGTGGGGAAGATGTCTTCCAACGTGTTAGTCCACGACCGTAACATCTCGTCCATGGCTATTACCTCACCGGCCACCTCAAAGGTGCCCTTGTCAGTCACGCGGCCAATCTTGCGGGCCACGGCGGGCAGGTCGCCACAGTTGGCCACTTCCACCACAATGGCTCCATATTTCTTTTCAAACAATTCTTCGGTCTCAAATTTACCATCGAAGACAACACCCAGGCGGTTGCCAAAGGCCATCTTGCTGACAGCCTCGGCTATGCCGCCGAAACCTACAGCGTAAGCCGACTGCACCGCACCACGGTCAACGGCATGGTAGAGGGCACCATACATGGCCATCAGTTGCTTATAGTTGGGCATACCCATCTTGTCGGGTTTGATTTCCAACAGATAGAGGTAGTTGCCAGCCTTTTTCAACTCAGGGGTGACCACTTGGTGGATATTGCCGATGCCCACGGCAAAACTGCACAGCGTGGGAGGTACGTCGATGTCGTTGAAGGTGCCACTCATGGAGTCTTTGCCTCCAATGGC
>ONSV01000109.1 GCA_900320585.1 uncultured Prevotellaceae bacterium
CTATGGTCTTGCGCTTGTCGCGACAAATTGAAACGAAATCGGAATCAGGTGCTATGACGAAAATCCCATGTTCATGGAATTTCTCCTTGTTGTCGGACAAGACTCTCAACTCGGTGTCGATTGTGGGAATAATGATGCCCACCTGATTATCAAGGCATAACTGCATCAGCTCCTCAATGTAATGAGGTTCGGTACATCGACAGACCTCAAAAGTCTTGTCTGATACGTAGCATGCAGGTGCTAACCTTGGATTGAGATCAGTGGTGAACACCTTGGACTCCAAACCAAGCGACTTTGCCGATTCCATGAAAATTTGCGTCAACTTGACACGCTGTCCTGCCGAAGTAATGAGAATATTCTTCATCGGTATCTTCATTTGGTAGAATATATTGAATATTTATTATTCATTGATTAACAAGGCTTTTTATAGCCTTAAGGTAAGCATTCACAACTATGTTGCGGTCGAACTCGCACTCTACCTTCTTACGAGCATTGAGCCCCATCTGCTTTTTCTTTTCGTGTGAAAGTGAGATGAACTTTTCCATTTGCCGCACAAGGTCGGCTGTGTCCTGGGGCTGTACAAGAAAGCCATTGACACCATCATCAACTGCCTCGCCACAGCCTGGACGCGAAGTGGTGATGATGGGGCGACCCGCAGCACAACTCTCAAGAAGCACATTCGACATACCCTCGGGATAAAAGGACGGGAGCACAGTGCAATGAACCATCTTGTAGAAAGGACGAACATCGAGTTGCTGGCCATGATAGACCACTACGCCCTTTTCGGACAATTCCTGTAACCGAAGTTTGTAGGCTGCAGAACCTGAACCTACGACATGGAACTCACAGGATGGGTATCGCTGATGGAGAATCTCTGCAGCCTCAAGGTACTGATCGATGCCTTTCTCTCGGAAAATCCTGCTCAAAAAAAGGAAGGAGACAACTTCGCTGGAAGGGTATTCCTGAAAGCTATGATAGCGAAGATTGACCCCCGACCCTGGTATCAGCACATAATCGTGCTTTATTAGATTATGGTTCTCGAAGAACTCGTAATTGGAACGATTCTGGAAAAAGAACAGGCGAGTCTGTCGCATGCAGAATCGATAGAGCACTATGGTGAGCCGATGCATCCATCCTGGATTTTCCACAGCCGTTCCCAAGCCGGTGATGTTGGCCAACTGGGGTACTTTGCACCAACGGCATGCCAAGCCTCCATAAAGATTTGGCTTGATCGTGTAACTGAGCACTGCCACGGGGCGATACTGGAGAATAATTTGGCGATATCTGCGAGCAAGTTTATAGTCAGCTACTGGATTGGTGCCCTTAATTTTGAATTGAGTTTGCAAATACTCACACCCCATAGTAAAGAAAACCTTGATCTTCTTGTTGTAGGGAGCGGAAATAACCACTCGAAACCCCTCATCGACCAAAGCCTGCAGCACCTCTTGTCTGAAATTATAGAGGCCGCCTATGCTGTTGGTGAGTATGAGAATGGTTTCCTGCATATAGGATGAGGAGATTTGAGATTTGAGATTTTAGTTTAAATTCTTATGTGCTGGATAGAAGGAGGTGAATCTGATAAAGGCTTAGGTGAATGCATTAACTTTCCTCCTCACGGTTGAATACAAAAAACCGCGAGGTATTGGGAAAAAATGGAAAGGAAATGAATGTCGCCGCTTAGAAGAGCCGTGGGGTGAGCAGTTCTCGCAGTAATCAGATATCTCCCTTGAAAGATAAAGGCATGTAGAAACTTAAGAATCGTTGAAATTCCTACAAATTAATTGCGAATCATGCATTTCCATCAATACCTTATATTCGTTTCGTGGCAAAGGTACATAAAATTTATTAAAATCGGCACAAAAACCATTATATTTTTTTGATATATACAGAAGAATTGAATCAGAAAGGAACATATTTGTATTCATTGGGGATATAATACGCGAAATATAGCTGACAATGTGCGTACTTCAGATAAAAAGATGGTGCTCACTGAATAACAACTATCACTCTGAACAGAGGAGATGGAGGGGGCAAAACATATTGCGACACTAGTGTGATTAGGCATTCTTACTCAGGATGGTTGAAATAAGGCCCCCACCCATCCGTTTTTTTAATGGATGGGCGGGGGCCTAAAACTATGTGATGGATGCTTTTGAAGGATTTACTCCCACTCGATGGTTGAAGGTGGCTTGGAGGAGATGTCGTAGCAGACGCGGTTGACGCCACGCACCTTGTTGATGATCTCGTTGGAGACCTTAGCCATGAAGTCGTAGGGCAGATGGGCCCAGTCGGCGGTCATGGCATCGGTGCTGGTGACGGCACGGAGTGCCACGGGGTGCTCGTAGGTGCGTTCGTCGCCCATCACGCCCACGGAGCGGACGGTGGAGAGGAGCACGGCGCCAGCCTGCCATATCTTGTCGTAGAGCAGCTCACCATCCTCGCACACATACTGGAGCATCGACTCGATGTAGATGTCGTCAGCATCTTGCAGGATGCGCACCTTCTCGGGGGTGATGTCGCCGAGGATGCGCACGGCCAGTCCGGGACCAGGGAAGGGATGGCGCTTGATGAGCCGCTCGGGCATCTGCAGCTGGTAGCCCACCCGGCGCACCTCGTCCTTGAAGAGCCACTTGAGCGGCTCGCAGAGCTGCAGGTGCATCTCCTTGGGCAGTCCGCCCACGTTGTGGTGGCTCTTAATCACCATGCCAGTGATGCTGAGGCTCTCGATGCGGTCGGGGTAGATGGTGCCCTGGGCGAGCCATTTGGCATCGGTGATTTTCTTGGCCTCGGCATTGAACACCTCGACGAAGTCGCGCCCGATGATCTTGCGTTTCTGCTCAGGGTCGGTGACGCCCTTCAGGTCGGCGAAGAACTTCTCACTGGCATCCACGCCAATCACGTTGAGGCCCAGTCCCTGATAGGCGTCCATCACCTTCTGGAACTCGTTCTTGCGGAGCATGCCATGGTCGACGAAGATACAGGTGAGGTTCTTGCCGATGGCCCTGTTGAGCAGGGTGGCACACACCGAGGAGTCGACACCGCCGCTCAGTCCGAGAATCACGCGGTCGTTGCCCAACTGTGCCTTGAGCTCGGCCACGGTGGTCTCGACGAACGAGGCCGGGCTCCACTCCTGGCGGCTGCCGCAGATGTCGACCACGAAGTTGCGCAGCAACTGCTTGCCCTGGGTGGTATGAAACACCTCGGGGTGGAACTGCACGGCCCACAAGGGGTTCTGGCTGCTGGCATAGGCCGCATATTTCACGTCGGCCGTAGAGGCGATGACGTGGCAGTCGGAAGGAATGGCGGTGATGGTGTCGCCATGGCTCATCCACACCTGCGAGTTGGGCTCGAAGCCCTTGAAGAGCGGGTTGGTGGCATCAAACGACTGCAGGTTGGCCCTGCCGTACTCGCGGGTGTTGGTGCGCTCCACCTTGCCCCCATTGGAATGGGAGATGAACTGCGCGCCGTAGCAGATGCCCAGCACCGGCAGGCGGCCCACAAACTGGCTGAGGTCGACGCGGAAAGCCTGGGGATCGTGCACGGAATAGGGCGACCCACTGAGTATCACGCCGATGACCGAGGGGTCGTCGGCAGGAAACTTATTGTAGGGCAGGATCTCGCAGAAGGTGTCGAGTTCGCGCACGCGGCGCCCGATGAGTTGGGTGGTCTGCGAACCGAAGTCGAGGATAATGATTTTTTGCTGCATGTGGTGAAGTTGTTATGTTGTTGTTATTCAAGTTTCGCATTCGCTCAACTACTTGGAATTCAGGAGTTCAGGAATTGCAGGAGTTCAGACAATAGCCCGGAAACACCGTGAATGAAGTAGAGTTGTTTTATTTACTCATTTTCAGGCTGTTGGCAAACTCCTCGGCCTGCGCGAGGGAGTTCACCTTGCCCACATCGAGAAGCCGGAGGCCAGACTGGACGGCACCACGGACCACCATCTTGTCGCATACGGCAAGATAGAAGTCGATGATGCTAAAGCGCTGGGGCCACGACTGCATGAGCCGTAGCATCGACGGAGCCAGCACATGGATGCCCGAGAAGGCGAGGCGCTGGCAGCGGTCGGGGTCGAGGTCGTTGTAGACCGACCTCACCTCGCCTGTCTGCACGTTGGTCCAACCCTTGAGCCGCATGTCGTCGTCGAAGAGCAGGTAGCGGCTCGTCGGGCGCTGGCTCACGAGCAAGGTGGCATCATCAGTGGCACCATCGTAGAGGGCACGCAGGTCGGCATTGCTGAAGATATCGACGTTATGCACGAGCACCGGACTGTCGGCATCGAAGAGGGGTGCCGCCTTGCGCAGTCCGCCTCCCGTCTCGAGCAGCATGTCGCGCTCGTCCGACACCAGGAACTCCATTCCCTCTACGGGCTGGGTGTGCAGGTAGTGGATGATCTGGTCGGGGAAGTGGTGCACGTTGACCACAGCCCTACCGAAACCGGCATCGTGGAGCCGCCGCGCCACATGACCCAGGAGAGGCTCATTGCCCACGGGCACCAGTGCCTTGGGCATGGTGTCGGTGAGCGGCCGCAGGCGGGTACCGAGTCCGGCGGCGAAAATCATGGCTTGTCGCATCATTGTTGTTTCGTGTTGTCGTTGCCCATGGCGGGCAGTATGCTATGGATATCGCGCTCGCGGTGGCAGATGCGCACCTCGACGCCGAATTTCGCATGGATATGCTCGGCCAGGTGCTGTGCGGAGTAGACGCTGCGGTGCTGTCCGCCGGTGCATCCGAACGAGAACATGAGACTGGTGAAGCCCCGCTGGATGTAGCGCGCCACATGGGCATCGGCCAGCCGATAGACGCTCTCGAGGAAGGTGAGGATCTCGCCATCGTCCTCAAGGAAGCGGATCACCGGCTCATCGAGTCCGGTGAGTTGCTTGTAGGGCTCATACCGTCCGGGGTTGTGGGTGCTGCGGCAGTCGAAGACGTATCCACCGCCGTTGCCCGACTCGTCCTCGGGTATGCCCTTGCGGTAGGAGAAACTGTAGACGCGCACCACGAGCGGACCCTTGCCATCGTACTTGGAGAAGGTGGCGGGGCCGTCGGCCCGGTGGGCCTGATAGACGTTGGAGTCGGTGGTCCTCAGTCCGTCGGTCCTGACCACCGGCTGGGCCTCATTGGCGGGGGCGAACTGGGGGAGCATGGTGAGCCTGCGCAGCACATCCACCAGATAAGGATAGGGGAAGTCGACCGTGGCCAGCATCTGCCGCAGGTTCTCGATGGCCGGAGGGATGGACTCTATGAAATGGCGCTTGCGCTCGAAGTAGCCCCTGAATCCATAGGCGCCGAGCACCTGCAGGGTGCGGAAGAGCACGAAGAGCGAGAGCCGCTCCACGAAATGGCGCTTCGAGGGCACCTCGGTGAAATGCTTCAGCGACTCGTAGTACTCATAGACGAGTTTCCGCCTCAACTTCTCCGGGTACTTGGCCGAGGCCTGCCAGAGAAACGATGCCACGTCGTAGTAATATGGTCCCTTGCGCCCTCCCTGGAAGTCGATGAACGACGGATTGCCCTCGGCATCGAGCATCACGTTGCGCGCCTGGAAATCGCGGTACATGAAGCTGTCGGTTGGTTCGGCCACCAGGTCCTTGGCCATCAGGTGGAAGTTGGCCTCCAGCTTCAGCTCGTGGAAATCGAGGTCGGTGGGCTTGAGGAAGCAGTATTTGAAATAGTTGAGGTCGAAGAGCACGTTCTCCTCGTCGAACTCTGGCTGGGGGTAGCAATTTGTCCAGTCGAGCTCACGGGCACCACGAATCTGCATGTTGGGCAGCATGCGGATGGTCTTCATGAGCAGTTGCTGCTCGTTCAGGTTGTATCGGCCTCCCGCCTCGCGGCCCCCCTTCAGGGCGTCGAAGAGCGAGCGGTTGCCCAGGTCTTGCTGCAGGTAGCGCAGTCCGTCGTCGCTCACGGCGAGGACCTGTGGCACGGGCAACTGGCGTTTGCCGAAGTGCCCGGCCAGATAGATGAAGGCGTGGTTCTCGTCGAGGCTGGTGCCCACCACCCCAATCACCGAATGGCCTTCGTTGTCGAAGAGACGGTAATACTGGCGGTTGCTGCCCGCTCCCTGCAGTGGTGTGATGGTAACGGGCTGTGCGCCGAAATGCCTTTCGTATAGTTGTTGCAACAATTGCATAGCTGTGGGTCTGTAGTTGTGAAGGATGCCGGGTGGTTATCGATTATTTTTTGTCAGTGGCATCGGTGTCCTCATTTTCCATCTCCTCTGCCTCGCGTAATTTGCGCTGTTTCAATTCCCACTCATAACGCCGCTTGGCATCATACTGTTTGAGCAGTGCGTCGACGAGGAGGATGAGCATGAGAATTCCCAGCGACATCCACCAGGAGCGAGTGATAAAGAGGAGGGCAGACGAGAGCGCGGCCAGAAGGAGGATATGTAGAATGGCTTTTTTCTTCATAATTGCTGAACTTTATTCGTGGGGAGTGGCAAAGTTACAAAAAGTAGAGAGGAAAACGAAAAGAATTCATTTATTTCTTTTCGCGAGACGGAAACTTTTCGTAACTTTGCCACATACAGTAATCTAAGACCACGAACTCAGCAACAATCAAACTATGCAAAACAGCAAATATTTGGTGGCCAACGAGCGTGATGCACAATGGGGACTCACGGTGAGCACCGTGGGAATGGACGAATTAGCTGCTGGCGACCCCTACCCTACCCGTGGCCATGCCGACGGTTATTTCTTCGATATGGACAAAGGTCGTGTGCTCAACGAGTACCAGATGTTGTACCTTGTAGAGGGCGAGGGCATTTTTCGTTCCACCCACATAGGGAAAGCCCCCATCAAGGCAGGCGACATCTTCCTGCTGTTCCCCGGCGAATGGCACAGTTACGGTCCGCTTCCCACATCGCGGTGGAAGAGCTACTGGATTGGCTTCAAGGGGAAGAACATGGACGACCGTGTGGCCGATGGGTTCCTCTCGAAAGAAAAGCCCATCTATCACGTGGGGTTCTCGTCGAAAATCCTTGAGCTCTACGACTCCGCCCTTCACGCTGCCTTCGAGGAGGCCCCCTACACCCAGCAGCTGATGGCTGGCATCGTGAACCACCTTATCGGCATGATGTACTCGCTGGAGCGCAACATCGAACTGAGCAAGAACTCCGCCCACGTGGAGATGATAGGCCGTGCCCGCCTGCGCATCCGCGAGACCCTGGAGAGCAATTTCACCATCCAGCAGCTGGCCGAGGAACTGGGTGTGAGCTACTCCAACTTCCGCAAGCTGTTCAAGGAATACACCGGCATGTCGCCCGCCCTCTACCAGCAAGACCTCCGCTTGCAGCGCGCCAAGGAGTTGCTGTCGGCCACCGCACTGAGTATCAAGGAGATAGCCTACACCTTGAACTTCGACTCACCCGACTATTTCTCGTCGAAATTCCGTGCGAAGATGGGCATGAAGCCGAGCCAGTTCCGCAAGCAAAATGCATAAAAAACAACCCTATGTACAAAATGTTAGGTTGAAAAATCAAATAACTATGTGGCAAACGCCCAAACATTCCTAACTTTGCGACAAAACAACACATATACTTAAAAACACAAACATGAAAAGTATTCTTGAAGGACGCCCCAGACTGCGTCAGGAGATAGAGAAGATAGCCGAAGTTGCCGGCTACCTGTGGCAAAACGGATGGGCCGAGCGCAATGGCGGCAACATCACAGTGAACATCACAAAGTTTGTAGACGACGAGGTGAGGCAGATGCCCGCCATCAGCGAGGTGAAGGCCATCGGCACCACCCTGCCCCTTCTGAAAGGTTGCTATTTCTACTGCAAAGGCACTGGCAAACGCATGCGCGACCTTGCACGCTGGCCCATGGACAACGGCAGCGTGATCCGCATTCTCGACGACTGCGCCAGCTATGAGATCATTGCCGACAACCCCGTGCTGCCCACCAGCGAGTTGCCTTCTCACCTCACCGTGCACAACCACCTCATCGAGAAAGGCTCTGCCTATAACGCCACGGTGCACACCCATCCCATCGAGTTGGTGGCAATGAGCCACAACAGGGCATTCCTCGAGAAAGACGTGCTCACCAACCTTCTCTGGAGCATGATACCCGAGACAAAGGCATTCTGCCCGCTGGGTCTGGGCATCATCCCCTACACCCTGCCAGGCAGCGTGGAACTGGCCGACGCCACCCTGCGCGAGCTCGACGACTACGACGTGGTGCTCTGGGAGAAGCATGGCGTGTTTGCCCAGGGTCTCGACGTGATGGACGCCTTCGACCAGATTGACGTGCTGTCGAAGAGTGCCAAGATCTATGTCAACTCGAAGAGCATGGGCTTTGAGCCCGAGGGCATGAGCCAGGAACAGATGAAGGAAATGACCGTGGCTTTCAACCTTCCCAAATAAAGCAAGCCAATCTCAAGGATTTCTATAAAAAACTATGAGCGGAGGGCCGTGGCCTTCCGCTCATTTTTTTGCTACTCTTTAGGTATTTTTATATTACAGCCTATTCTTGAATTCTTAACTTCAGATTTTTTAAACTACGGAATATTCTGAGAATTTCTGAGTAATCGGAGTAATCAGAGTAATCGGAGTAATCAGAGTATTCAGAGTAATCAGAATAATCAGAGTATTCAGAGAATTCTGAGAATTCTGAATTTTTGTTTTAAACTCATATTGAGTTATCATCAAAATCTATTATATTTGTGCAGGAAAGGAGCAGTTCGGTCAAGTAGGAAACCGAAATGTTGCCAAATGAGTGTTGAAGCATTTTTTATTGTCCATGTAAATTGTCATATCATGAATAGAATTGTGTTATCAGCCGCGCTATTGACGGCTTCGGTTTTTGCCCAGGCACAGAACTACACGCTCAACGGAGTTGAGCATGAAACCGTAACAGTACCCGTTGCAGTGTCCAACTTCAACGGACAAACGCTCTCTGTCGCCCCTAAAGGGAAGAATAAGACCATCA
>ONSV01000035.1 GCA_900320585.1 uncultured Prevotellaceae bacterium
TTCGTCTTCCCATGCTCCCTGTCCCACGCACATGATGATGCGGCGCTGGCGATAGATGTCCCAATAGGGATGGTCGTCGGGCATCTGGCGCAGAAAGTCATAGGGCGAGTTGTCGTAAACGAGCGAGTCGTGGTAGCCGGGGAAGAAATAGCCCGCATAGTAGAGCCCGCTCAGCGAGAGCAATGTGTCGAAGAGGTCGGGCCGACGGAAGAAGAAATTGCCGGCATGGTATCCGCCCATGGAGCAGCCCGTGACAATGAAGGTCTCGTCGGGCGAATGGCGCTCCTGTGGGATAAGCTCATCCACGATGTAGTGATACCACTGCTCATGCAGTGCGATGCGCCGATGATGGTCACCTTGCGAGTCCGACCACGTCTCGCGGTCTATTGAGTCCACACATATGAGCCTTATCTTCTCCTGGTCGATATAGTTGGAGAGCACCCCCACCATGTCGAAATCCTGAAAATCATAGAATCGTCCGTCCTGCGAGGGGAAGACAAGCACGGGGTGACCTTTGTCACCATAGGTTTTATGCTCCATGTCGCGCCCGAGGGCGTCACTGTATTTCTTGAAATAATTGATATTCATTGTCGTTTTTCGTGTACAAATTCTACAAAGTCGTTCACTTCTTCCATACTTTGCAGTCTGACGGTATACATCTGCTGCCCCATGGCGGCAGAAAACAGCTCTGGCATCCGCTCGCACATCACCATCTGGTCGGCATAACGGCTAAGCACTTCTTCGTGGCTGTGTGCATATTGGTATATGTCGCGACGGCTGGCAAAGGCACAGTATTGTTGTGCGCCCTGCTGGGTGCGGCTCTCGCCGAAGGCCACCATGTCGGCCCAGATCTTATATACATCGGTAGATTGCGCGTAGTTGATCATGTCGGGGGTATATCCTCCCGCGGGGCGCATGTTCACTTCCAAGGCTACGAAGTCGCCCTTTTGCCCCAGACCCTCTCTGTCGCTGTCTAAACGAAAGAATTCCAGATGCACGAAGCGGTTCCATACCCCAAAGGCCTTCACCGTGCGCCGTCCTAGCTCGCGCAGGCTCTCGGGCATCTCCTTGGCCACATAATAGGAGAGGTCAAGCTTGAGATTCACGATGTCCATGATGGAGGGTGGCCAGACGGTCATCGACTCGAAGAGTGGGTCGCCCTCGGCATTGATGATGGCATCATAGCTGCAAATCTCACCCGTAATGAATTCCTCGGCCACATAGTTCTGGTAGTCATCCACGGTGTCGAAAAAAGCCTCAAGCTGGCTGTCTTCCTTAATCTTGAACGTCCCGCTGGCACCTACTCCCACATCGGGCTTGGCGATAATAGGATAGCCCACCTTGCGGATGAAGTCGCGGAGTGCGTCGATGCCCTCGGCGGCCCTAATCTGCCGCGCCGTGGGGATTCCGCCCTTGATGTAGTACTTCTTCATCTCCGACTTCTCCTTGATGCTGCTGATTTGGTCGTTCCTGATGCCCGTTGTCACATTGAAGTCGGTACGCAGGCGTGCATCCTGCTCCAGCCAATACTCATTGTTCGACTCTATCCAGTCGATGCGCCCATAATGAAAGGCAAAGTAGGCTACGGCCCGATACACCTCGTCGTAGTTCTCCAAGGATCCCACCCGGTAATACTCCGTCAGCGAATCCTTCTGCTCCCCGGTCAGTTCATCGTAGGGAGCGTCGGCGATACCCAACACTTGCACGCCATTCTGCTTCAGTCTGCGGCAGAATTGCCAGTAGGTATGCGGGAAATGTGGCGAAATAAATATGAAATTCATAAACTCATGATCGATTACATCTGCAAAATTATACACTTTCCGACAATCTTGCAATCACATAATGATGGTATTTTCAATATAAATGTAGAATTTGATGACAAAGTGGCAAAATTCAGCACGAAAAACAATCATTTTGTTAAAATGGCACGATTGCTGGCCATGGTGGTGGCTAAGGTCCTTAAAGTCTTTATAGTCCTTAAAGTTCTTAAGGTCCTTAAAACAATCACAAAAAAATGACAACAAGGCGCAACGGGTAGCTTTTCCTGCTCAATGTTGCCCTTGTTGTCATTTGTTGTTGGGAGCAGTGGCTCAGTCAGCGGCAAAGGTCATTTGCCTGCCGACCGACCACCTGTTGCTTTATTGCTGGGCGACGTGCACGTCGCTGATGGTTACCGAACCACCGTAGTTGTTGATGCTCCAGCAGTTCTTCTGGATGCCGTAGATGCGCTGGGTGTAGGCACAGACATCGTTGATGTACATCACAAGCACCGAGTTGTCGGTGTAGATGTCGATGTGGTACTTGTTGTCTCCTGGACGCTGGAAGTTATAGCCGTCGATTCCCTCGATGAAGCCCTTACCCTCGGGTCCCTCCTGTTCGAAGTTCACCTTGCGGGTGTTCTCGTTCTCGGGGTTCACCACCATGGTGTAGTACTTCTCAGAGTCAGTGCCACGGACGAAGGAGATGCCGAACTTGTCCCAGTTGTTTGATGTGGTGACGTCGAAGGAGATATGGTTGGCGGTGCCCAGGCGGGAGAAGAGCACGTAGGCATCGTCGCCAGTGAGGGTCACTGCACCGGTCATGCTGCCTTTTGCGGTGCTGCTGCCGTTGCTGGCCATGATGGCCACGGGCTGCTCCTTGTTGTATTTGGCGGCCATGGCAGGCACTTTACCAAGCGAGAGGGTACCATCGGCGTGCTGGATGATCTTGTGGCAGACCAGGGCACCCGACCAGGCTGGTTCGCCATCGGCTCCCACGTTGATGTTCCGGTCGTGGATGGTGGTGCCCACACGGTAGGGACACCAGCCCCAAATGTAGCGGTCCTGACCGTTGGAGGCTGTCTTGGCGCCATAGAAGGCACGGCTGTCGAGCACGCCCTCATGACCGTCCTTGGGCCAGTTGGCTCCTGGGTCGCCGAAGCAGGCCTTCAGTCCCTCAAACGAGGTGGCCATCATGTATTTCACCTTGCGGCTCCAAGCAGCGCGGTAGCCCTCGCTGTAGACCATGTACCAGTAGTTGCCCATCTTGAAGATGTCGGGGCACTCGCACATGCGGTCCCATACCATGTTGAACGAGCCCACATGCTCCCAGTTCTTGAGGTCGGACGACTTGAAATCGGCGAACCTGAGTTTCGAGGAGATGACCATGTGCCAGAAACCGTCGTCGGCCTTGAACACTTGCGGGTCGCGGAAGTCAGAGGCGGCATAGTTGTAGTCCACACCCTTCAATGCCCAGTTGTTGTCCTTGGTCCAGGTCTTGAAGTCGGGCGAGGTGGCACGCATCACAACCTCGCGGTTGGGCAGCAGCACGTTGTAGCCAGTGTAGTAGATGTAGTAGAGGCCATCCTGCTCGTTGTATACGGCACAGCCCGTACCGAGCGATGCATCCTGCTGTGCGGTGGAGGTGCCAGTGGGGATGATTTCGCCCAGCGACTCGTAGGTGGCACCGTCTTTGGTCGAGATGCCCCAGAATGGATGGTAGCAGGCTCCGTTGTTGTCGTACTCCTGTAAGTAGAGCACCTTGAAGTCGTCGGCCTTCGGGTCGAAGAAGGGCATGGGGTCGCCGCAGCGGCCAATGGCGGGCGTGTAGTAGGTCTGGAATCCAGCATCGTCGGTAGAGGCGAAGAAGGTGGTGGTGTTCGACCAGTCACGCGGGGCGTCGCCATAGGTGTCGTCATCGCAGCTGGTTGTTGCGCAGAATGCGCAACAAACCAAACTGGCATAAAGAATATTTATCATCTTTTTCATAAGGCGTTATCGAGTTAAATAATTGAATGCGTTTTGAGTCATAATAGAGATATTCTTGTGGAAGTTCTCCACGTATCCAGCCTCGAAGGTATAGGAATACCAGTCGTAGCAGCCAGAGCCGATGCAGATGATTCCACCACGGCCATCGTGAGGCAGGTATTCCCATGCCACTACAGCGCCGTCGCCACCCACGCCAAGGATGCGTCCGCCAGTGCGGGCCTCCCAGGCTGCATGGTTGTCATAGCCTCCCCAGTCGGTACCGATGTGGTACTGGGCAGTAGAGTTGGTGATGTGGTAGCCTGCATCCGTGCAGTACACTTCCTGAGGATTGTCGCCGGCGATGAGGTTTGCCCACAGCGGGTGGTCGTTCTGTCCGTCGAAGATGCGGAAGCTCCATGGCCCGCCACACAGCTCGGCGGCGTCTTCGTTCTGTCCCCAGCAGTTGTTCGGGGTGGTCCACTCGTCGTCGCCCGTCACACCGATGAACGATGGCAGGTTGGTGGCATAGCGTGTGAGGAACAGCGAACCGCCATTCTCGTAGAACTGGCGCAGCTCGTTCTTCGTCTCGAGGGCGTCGGTAGCCTTGGCAGCGAATACGTCATGGCCGTCCACGCCACCGTCAACGTGCCAGTGCCACCAGATAATCTTGCAGTCGGAGAGGTCGAGCGTGCCTGAACGGAGGTCGCTGAACGAAGCGTAGAGCGAGCCGCCCACGTTGCCTAACATCCATTGGCATGCCTCCTTGGCCTCTGGGTCGAGGTCGTTCATGGTGGGTGCCGAACCTACGAAGAGGGCCTTGGGCTTGTCGATGGCAATCACGGTGACGGTATAGACCGACTCTGCCGAGTTGTTCTTCACGGTGTAGGTGACAGGCTTGGTGAAGTCCTGTGCCACGCCGGAGGCGGGAGTGATGGTGGCGTCCTTGCTATAGGTAATGGTGGGCACAAGGTCGGTGAGACCGATAGAGGCGGGCACATAGACCGTGATGGTCTTGGCTTCCTGGTCGATGGCGCCAGTGTAGATGTCGTTGATGACGAACTGCATGATGCGGGCCTCGTCGTGGCGCACGTTGACGGTCCAGTCGAGGTAGGTGTCGCCGTTGGTGACATGGAGCACGCGGCCGGCTTCCATATTGAGGGTCTCTCCCTGACGGACGTTGCAGGAGGCTCCTTCAGAAATGCTGAGGGTGGTCACGGTCATGGCCTTGGTGTCGTAGACTTCGGGCAGACGGACTTCGATGGAACGCGTAGCCAGATTCACGGTTCCCTGGAACTGGTCGAGTGCGAAGGCTTCGACAAGGCAGTCGCCGTCAAGACGCAGGTCGCTGACGTTGTCGTCGCTGCATGCGGTGAAGGTTACGCCAATAGCGCAACTGATGAGACAACCGCAGAGTATATTCAATATCTTTGTTTTCATGTCGTTGTTGTTATTTGTTGTTACTTTTTTGTCCCATTACCAGTTGCCTATGTTCTGGGTGTATTTGCCGTTGGATGCGGATATCTGCTCGAAGGGGATGGGCAGGTACTCGTCCTTGTTGGCTGTGAAGTGGGCTGCGGTATAGATGGCGCAGTGGTCAATCTCTTCCGAGTAATACTTGTTGAGCACAGTGGCGGCATCGCCCCAGCGCACGAGGTCGAAGAAGCGCTCGCACTCCATGCCCATCTCCAGACGGCGCTCCATCTTCACGATGCGGATGGCATCATCCTTCGAGTAGTTGCCGCGGTAGTTGGTGCAGAAGAACTTCACGCCGTAGAGGCTTGGGTAGCTGCCTATCATCTGGGTGCTTTGTGCGGCACGCGTGCGGATCTGGTTCACCAGACTGATGGCCTGGTCGGCCTGGCCAAGCTGTGCGTAGGCCTCGGCACGCATCAGCAATACGTCGGCGTAACGGAAGACGATGCGGTTCATCGACGATGCCCAGTAGCTGCCTTTGATCAGATATTGGTCGATGAGGGCGGGGTCAACATTCTGCTTCAGCGATACGTTGTAGCCGTAGAGACCGTTGGAGCGGCTCCAGATGCTGGTCTCCTCCATCATGTAGTTTTTGTTGAACATATAGGGCAGGCCGGGGATGCCCACGGTGAGGAACAGGCGCGGGTCGGCATTGTCGACGGCAGGCTCGTAGTCCTTGTCGTTGAAGGTGCCAAGCAGAGGCAGACCATCGTCGCCGGTGCGGTAGGCATTGACGAGGTTTTGCGATGGCTTGTAGAAGTCGCAGCCGCCATCGGTGGCGCCGGGGATGTTTGGCGGGATGAGGCCGTAGCTCCAGTTCAGGTTGCCATAGGTCGAACCGTCGTTGCGTGAGTACTGGATGGCCCAGATGCTCTCGCGGCCGTTCTCGTATTGCTCCTCAGGACGGAAGTTGTTGTGCAGGTCGTCCTCCAGTCCGTAGTTGGTGTAGAGAGAGGGGTTGGTGAACTCGATGACTTTCTCCAGGTCTTGCTGGTTGATGCTGGTCACCTGGTTTGACTTGGCATCGTCCTGGCGATAGGCCTTGTAGAGGTATACCTTGGCAAGGAAGGCTGCGGCGCTCGCCTTTGTGGGGCGGCCTTTGTCGGCTTGGGTAGCAGGCAGCGTGTTGTAGGCCTCCATCAGGTCGTCCACAATCAGTTGCCAGCCTTCATCGTTGGTGTATTCGGTGTTCGAGAGGGCGTTGTACTCGTCGTAGGTGAGGTTCTCGTTCACCACAAACGGGATGTTCTTGTACAGACGCTTCAAGAGGAAATGGCCGTAGGCGCGCAGGAATTTCATCTCTGCAAGTCGCTGTTGCTTCATGGAGTAGTCGCTTTCGTTGAGCAGGGCAATGGCCGTGTTCACACGAGAGAGGCTGTTGTAGAGGCGCACCCACATGTCGTTGATGTTCCAGTTGGTGGTCAGCACGCCCTGCTGCACTTCAAGCTGGTGGAACACGTCACCGTCGCTGGTGCCGCTGCCGCCTTTGTAGGCATCGTCGGAGCGCACGTCGAAGTTCCACATCGAGAATGAGGAGTTGATGTCCTCGGCAGTGGTGAAGATGGCATAGGCCGATACCACCATCGCCTCGGCGTTCTTCGGCGTTTTCACTTGCTCGTCGCTGAGGGTGCCTTGCGGCACGTGCTCGTCGAGGAAGTCATTGCAGGAAGTGAGGACGGCACAAATGGCTAAGCTTGTGAGCCCAACACTGAATAACTGATATATTCTTGTTTTCATGATGAAGTCTGTTTTAGAATGAAACATTGAGTCCGAATGTGATGTTCACGGGGATAGGATAGCCGAAGTTGGCGTTCTCAGGGTCTACGCCGGTGAACTTGCTGCTCTTGATGGTGAGCAGGTTCTGGGCGGAGATATACATGCGCAGGCGGCTCATGTAGAGCTTTTCGGCGATGCTCTTCGGGAAGTTGTAGCCCAACTGCACAGTGCGCAGCTTGGCATAGCTTCCGTTCTCTACGAAGAAGCTGCTGACGCGCTTCTCGTTGTTGTTGTCCATCGTGCTGATGGCGGGAATGTTCGAACCCATGTTAGTGGGGCTCCAGGCATCGAGCAGGCGCTGGCCTTTGTTCAGGTTGGAGATGTTCAGACCGCTCCAGAGGTCGGTCTCTTTCTTCAGGTCGCTGATGACGTCGACGCCCTGCACACCCTGCCAGAACATGGTGAAGTCAACGTTCTTGTACTGCAGGTAGATGTTCAAACCCCAGGTGAAGTCGGGCACGGGAGAGTAAATCCATTTCTGGTCTTTCTCGTTGATGACATTGTCGCCGTTGAGGTCCTTCCAGCGGATGCGGCCCAGGCCGGCACCGTTCTGGGTGGCGTGGTTGTCAATCTCTTCCTGGCTCTTGAACACGCCGTCGTAGACGTAGCCCACCTGCGAGCCCATGGGGTGGCCTACCACGCTCTCCACGCCGTTGCCACCGAATGTGCCGTTGGCGGCGATGGTCTCGGGCAGCTTGGTCACCTCATTCCTATAGGTGCCGATGTTGCCAGCGATGTCGTACTGGAAGTTGCCGATGTTGCCACGGTAGCCCACGTTGAACTCCAGACCGTTGTTCTCCATCTCGCCGGCGTTGATCCATTGCGAGGAGCCTTCGCCCATCACGCCGATACCGGGCATGTAGACCAGAATGTCGGTGGTCTTCTTGTGATACCACTCAAACGATCCATAGAGTGCGTTGTGGAAGAAGCCAAAGTCGAAACCGATGTTGGTCTGGGTCGTGGTCTCCCACTTCAGGTCGTCGTTGCCCAACTGGTTGCGCTTGAAACCGCTGGCCAGCTGCTGGCCGCCGTTGGTGCCCTCGATGTCGTAGCTCGTACCGTAGCTCTGTCCGCCGAAGCCTGCCTCGCCGTAGTTGCTCACATAGAGTGTGTAGCGGGCAATGTTGTCAATCTCCTGGTTACCAGTCTGACCCCATGAGGCACGCAGCTTCAGGTTGTCAATCCAGTTGATGCCGCTCATGAACTTCTCCTGGTTGATACGCCAGCCTGCGGCTACCGAGGGGAACGTACCGTAGCGGTTGTTGCGGCCAAAGCGGCTACTGCCGTCGTAACGCATGGTGAGGCTGAGGAGATAGCGGTCGTCGTAGGAGTAGTTCAGCTTTCCGAAGTAGGAAACGAGGGTGTAGCCACCGCCCGAACCATAGGCTTCCGACTCGCCAACACCGGCGTCGGGCCACATATAGTCGGTATTCAGTACGGCAAAGTCATACTGCTTGCCGCTGAACCATTTGTCGTCCTCGCGGTTGATCTCAGTACCGATCATGGCGTCGCCACGATGAAGGCCTTTCTCAAATTTGTAAGTAGCCACGAGGTTCCACATCCATTTGGTCCAATGCTCTTGCTTGCCCTCCACGGCATTGGTCGAGTTGGCCACAGTGCCTTCGGTGATGGGATAGGTGAAGATGCGCTGTTCTTTCTGGGCATAGTCAATACCGAACGTGGTCTTGAGGTTGAAGTCCTTGAAAGGATTCACGTTGATGAAGGCGTCGCCAAACGCGCGCCAGTAAGTATAGCGGTTGTCGCTGTTGCGCTTGAGTCGGGCGAGGGGGTTCTCGCGGTCGGGATAGCCGCCAACGGGACCAGCGAACTCACCGTCTCTCGTATAGACGGGGAGCGATGGGTTGAATTGCAGCACGTTCTCCAGGAAACCGCCGGGAGCCTGTACCTCACTGGTGCGGTTGATGGTGAAATGCTCGCCCACGGTCACGATGTCGCGGTCGTTGATGCGCACCAGCTTGTAGTCCGAGTTCATACGGCCCGAGAAGCGCTCGAAGTCGGAATACTTGATGATACCTTTATTATTATAGTAGCCAAGTGAGAAGAATGAGGTGCCGCGCTCCGAACCGTTGCTCAGCGACACGTTGTACTGCTGGGCCAGGCCGGTGCGGGTGGTCTGGTCAAACCAGTCGGTGTCGGCAGCGGGGGTAGTGCCGGCCAGGTCGAGATACTTGCTCATGGTGATGTTGTTCAGTACGGGCACACCTTTCTGGTCGTAACTCCAGTCGTAGTGGTAGCCCAGACCGTTCTGGTTGGGGTCGAGGCCGTCGTTCACGTAGCCTTGCCACATCACCTGTCCGAACTGCTTGGCGTTGAGCACTTCCATCTTGTGGGCGTAGGTCTGCATCGAAATGCTGCCGTCGAAGTCGATGTGCACCTTGCCCTCCTTGCCTTTCTTCGTCGTGATGATAATCACACCGTTGGCGGCACGCGAACCGTAGATAGAGGCCGAGGCGGCATCCTTCAACACCTGGATCGACTCGATGTCGTTGCCGTTAAGCTCGTGCATGCCGGCTTTCGTGGGCACACCGTCGATGATGTAGAGGGGGTCGTTGTTGTTGAGCGTACCGATACCACGGATACGCACGGTGGCAGAACCTGAGGGCGAACCGTCGGCTGCGATGTTCATGCCCGGCACACGGCCCTGCATGGCCTTGATGGGGTTGTTCTCGTTCTGCTTGGCCAAGTCATCGACACTCACCGTCGAGATGGCGCCTGTCAGGTCGGCCTTTCTCTGGGTGGTATAGCCCACAACCACCAGTTCGTTGAGCGACTGGGCATGTTCGTTGAGCGACTGGGCATCTTCCTTGATGACAACCCGCATGCCGTCGGCGGCGGGCAGTTCCTGTGAGATGTAACCGATGTAGGAGATGACCAGAGTCTTGCCGGCCTCTACATTCAGTTTGAAGTTGCCATCAAAGTCGGTCACCGTGCCATTCGAGGTGTCCTTTTCCATCACGGTGGCACCTATGATGCCTTCACCGAGGTCGTCGACCACCGTTCCCGTGATCTCCGTTTGCGAGTAGATGGCTGTACTCACAAAAAGGAGAACGAAACTTAGCAACGCTTTTCTTAGCTGTTCCATTTTTGCTCTTTTAAAGGGTTAGTAATAGTTGGTTGAACATAATTTGTGGCAAATTTATCCTTATTTTAATAAGAGGAATCCTAAAAATGTTACATCGGTTATTAAAAATGTTACCATGTTACAATCCCTACCGTCTTAGTCGAAATCGTTTATCACAGCCATTTTTTGTAAGGAAACCGGCGAAATAACACGATTTTTGCTATCTCCCATTCTCTATTTGAGGTTTTGCGCCACTTATTCGACTTTCGCAAGCAGAATGAACATATATATTTCTTACATTTTGATATAAAATTGAAATGGCTTCTTATTTTTTAAACCTTTGATCTTCGGAATTAAGGAAACAAATTTGTAACTTTGCGTTCGAGGAGTCAAAGGCTTCTACAGTTTTTTGGAGGAACAAAATTATCATCTTTACTGACCATGAACATAGCGTTAAGTCGGAAACCCACCATGGTGATAGGGTGTATAAAAAGAATTATTTTTTCCAATCTTTTCTTGTTGGCGGCATTGATGGCCTTGCTGACATCTTGCTCCAATGGCGAGAAGGTTTATAAAATTGGTGTGTCGCAATGTTCAAAGGGTCGTTGGCGCGACAAAGTCAATAATGAGATGCTGGCTGCCCAACACTTGTACGAGCAGAACGTGAAGGTGAGCATTGCCAGTTCCGACGACGACACCCAGCAGCAAATCAACCAAATCGACAGCCTGGTCAATTCTGGCATCGACCTATTGGTGGTGGCGCCCAATGAGGCCGCTCCCATCGCCGAGGCCATTGCCAAGGTGAAGGCAAAGGGCATTCCTGTCATTTGCTTCGACCGTAAGACGGAGACCGATGACTATACGGCCTTTATCGGTGGCAACAATGTGGAGGCGGGGAAGGCTGTCGCCGTGAATGCCATCGATGTGGCTCATTCGCTGACGGCAGGCGGACACAAGCCTTTGGTACTGGAGGTGACGGCGGCCATGAGCTCTACACCGGCTCGCGAGCGCCACCAGGGATTCGAGCAGACCATGAAAGGCCATGACGAACTGGAATATGTATGGCACGAGGCCGACTGGAGCTCGGAGGAGACTTATCGGATCGTGGCCGAACAGATCAAGACGGGGCATTTGCCCGATATCGTGTTCTGCCACAACGACGGTATGGCCACAGGGGCATACAAGGCGGTAGTGGAGACGGGCACAGAGGGCAAAGTCAGGATTATGGGCATCGACGGCATGCCTGGCGAGGGGTTGGACTATGTGCAGTTCGGCCATCAGATAGCTACCTATGTCTATCCTACGGGAGGCGAGGAGATTGTGAGGCTGGCGCTTGACATCCTGACCGGAAAGCCCTACAACAAGGAGAATACCCTGCAGGGCATTCTGGTAGTGCCTGAGAATGTGTGGCCCATCACCACCACCACCACAGAGCTGCTGAAGGAGAAAGAGAATCTGGTTACCATCCAGAACAAGCTGGAGGACTATTTTGGATTGTACAATGCGCAAGGCAAGATTATCCTGGCCTGCCTCTTTGCCATGTTGCTGCTTGCTGCGGGTCTTTTGCTCATCTGGCGGGCTGTTCGTCAGACTCGGAAAGCCAATAGGCGCATCCAGGCGATACACGACGAGCAAACGGCTTTCTATACCAACGCACGGCATCAGCTGCGCACTCCGCTCACCTTGGTGGCAGGTCCTGTCAAGCAGATACAGGAGGCTCATGTGCTGAAGGGCGAGTGGCAGGAAATCATCGATATCGTGAGTAGGAATGTCGCCCAACTGGAAACAGTCGTCTCTGATGTTCTGAATTTCAAAATGGGTGAGGTGCAGGCCGTGGTCGATGACGAGACGGCAGAGTCGGCCACGCCACAAAAGTCTTTGGGAGAGAATTTGCAGGAGACTCGCCTGGCGATGATGAAGCAGGACGATGCAGAGGAACTGTCGAACGTGCTGATCGTGGACGACAATGCCGATATGCGGCGCTATCTCCGCACCTTGTTGGCCGACAAGTTCTATGTCCTCGAGGCTCCCGATGGTCAGAGTGGCTTGAAACTGGCACGGGAGTGCGTGCCCGACATCGTGGTCAGCGACGTGATGATGCCCGTGATGGATGGCCTGCAGTTCTGCAAGAAACTCAAGGAGGATGGCATCACCAGCCATATCCCCGTCATCCTGCTTACCGCACGAAGCACCGACTCGCAGCAGATGGAAGGCTATGAGCATGGCGCCGATGCCTACCTCACAAAACCTTTCAACGCTCAACTGCTCATTGCCCGCATCTATAACCTGCTGAAGAACCGACAGCAGTTGAGCATTCCGGCCGATGCCAAAACTGAAGAGCCGAAGTCGCCACTGAGCACGCAGGACAAACTGTTCTTTGACACGCTGAAAGAGGTGTTCCTGCGCAATATGTCGAATCCTGAACTGAAGATGGACGACCTTGGCGACGAACTGGGTATGAGCCGTGTGCAGCTGTATCGCAAGGTGAAGGCCCTTACCGGCATATCTCCTGTAGAACTCCTGCGAGAGATGCGCCTGCAACGTGCCTATAACTTGGTCAACACCACTACCAAGAGCATCTCCGAGATTGCCTACGAGGTGGGTTTCCATACACCCAGCTACTTCTCGAATTGTTTCAAAAAGCAATATGGACAATATCCTACGGAGCTGAGAGAGAAGAATTAGCGGGAAAATGTAACTCTCGCAAGTGGAAAGGAGTAGCGCACCCCAATAAGCTCAATGGTTGTTGGCTGTGGTAATGTCTGAACTTCTGAACTTCTGAACTTCTGAACTCCTGAAAAAAAACTAAACTGGTTCCAGATGAAAAAACTATTGCTCATCGCCGTCTTGTCGCTCTTGTCTGCCAGTCTGCAGGCGCAAGGCATCAGTTATATTGAGACAACGAGGTCGTGGTACTATCTCTACGACCAGAATGGGAAGAAAATCAAGGGCCTCAGCACCACCATCGGCGAACTGCAGGGCTACAGTGCCTCGTTCTTTGTCGTGAAAAGCGGGTCGTGGTATTATCTCTACGACTCGAAGGGCAACAAGACCAAGGCCATGAGCGTCTCAATGGTAGGCAAGGTGCTGTCGGTGGCCGGCGACACCTTCACCAGTCAGGTGGGCTCATGGATTTACACATGGGATAAGGAAGGAAAGAAAATCGCTGTGAGAGCAGCACAACATTAAGGCTTATGGATATCAAGAACTTTATCTGCATTTATCAGGAGGCTTTCGGCTATAAGACACAGTTGCCACTGCTGTTCGGCTATAGTGACCAACCTGTTGCACCGACCGAAAAGATCGGTGGGTGTTTCTTCAAGGGCCTGCAGGCTGCCAGGGAGGGCACGCCGGTGAGCCTCAGCGCGGATGTCATCGGCTGTGGTGGCGGCAAACTCTATACGGGTTTCTCCGACATGCCGGAAAGGGTGCCTGGCTTCGTGTCGTTGAAGGAACGATACAAGAAAACGCCCGAGATGGTGGTCGACTATATCCAGGGCCTTGGGATGAAGAGGGCTGAAAAGCCTTTCCTGAACTTCGTCAGAATCGACAAGGCCGATTCGTTCGAGGGCACGGAAGGGGTGTTGTTCTATGCCACGCCCGACATGCTTTCTGGGTTGTGCGGATGGGCTTTTTACGACACGAATGAGCCTGATGCCGTGGTGTCGCTTTTCGGTTCGGGCTGCAGCACGGTGGTTTCGATGACGGTGGTGGAGAACGAGCGAAAGGGCCACCGCTGCTTCCTGGGCCTTTTCGACCCCTCGGTCCGTCCTTGGATAGGGAAGAACGAACTGGGCTTCACCATTCCCTTCAGCCGTTTCGTGCAGATGATGGACACCATGCGCCACTGCTTCCTCTTTGGCACCCATGCCTGGGAGAAAATCAGGAGAAGGATAGAGGAGTGAGCGCGCCTGAATGGTGCATTAGTGGTCGCTTGCGCTCAAAATCTTTTATTTGTGTCGAAAAACAGACCAGAAGCCAGGCATCAATCAATTTTGAAGGATTTTCCTCAAGATTTTGCAGGATTTTGAGCTCTGCGACTCTCTGCGTCATAGCTCGTTCACAGCAAGTATAAGCCATTCCGCTTGTCGTAGTCTGAAATCTGCAGGCTTTTCCGGGCCGGAACCGATGAGTGGTCCTGCCTCTGCGCTCTCTGCCTCTTGGTTGTGATCAGGAGGATGTCGTTCGTCCGCCCTTTCTTGCTTTCCTTGATGGCTTCGGCCGACCCTCGCTCCAGCATCTGCAGTTCAGTGATGCTGTCGGGCGAAAGCTGTTCTACGGCTTCCTTATCCACCCATTCGCCATCTACTTTATATACCACGGAGTCGTCACTCACCTCGTTATGGAGAATCTTCAGACTGTTGCCGGAGGACATGAAGTAGGTGGCCTCATTGCCGTTGACCATGATTCGGGTTACGAAAGATGCGTTTCCAGATGGCACATAATGGCTCTCGCCACCTTGTCGGCTTGAATAGTTGGCTGCGGTGACATTAGAGGGATACCCTACATACATGGGCTGGCTTGTTGCCGCTCTTCCTCGGGCTTCGGTCACTGTTTCCGTTGGCAGATGTTCTGACAACCGTGACTCCTGCTTTGCCTCCTCATCTGTCTTGCCAGTCAATCCGGGCGTTTCCGTGTTGTTGGCCAAAAGCTTGGGCTCTTGCGGCGCGGTAGTGGTTTCAGGGAGTGATGCCTGCCCGGTCGTGCCTTCGTCGTCGTGCGGCTGGCCATTCGGCTCCGGTCTTCGTGAATCGGGTGGGGGAGTGCTAATGGTCTTGGCGTATTGTTGTGCCACAGGCACTCTTTCTTCTGTCTTGATGCTGACCATGACAAAGGCCAGGACAACGGCGGCAGCCAGCGAGGCTGTCCATATGACGATGGATGGCTTCTTGCGCGTGCGGATAGGCTCGGCATTTTTCTCTTCGGTCATCAACCTGTCGAATTCTTCCTCCTTCTCGTCCGACAGATCCACTTCCACTCCCTTCGGCGCGGTGTTGAGGATGATGAGCCTCACGTCTTCCTCTTCAGGAGCCAGACCATCATCCGTGTGCAGATAGTAGTCTTGGAGAAGGCGCTCCTCCTCGACACTGGTCTCTGCCTCCAGGAAGCGTTTCACCAGTTCCTGCCGTATCGTCTTGTCGTTCAAGTCTGTCATTTCCTTTTCCTCCTTATGCTTAATGTTGTCATCAATTGCTTCCTGGCCACGCAAATCATGGTCTTGGTGCTGCCAGGAGTCACTCCGCAGGCTGCGGCTATCTCGCTCAACGACATTCCCTCGCCCCGCATGACGAGCATTCTTCGCTCAGTGCCCGACAGCCTGGACATGGCATGGTCTACTATCCTCTCGGCATCGTGCGCCATGACTTGATGGTCGGGCTGGGTACTCGACAAGGCGCAGAGCGTGTCGTCGAGAGAGTCATGACGGTTGCCCGCCTGTTTCAGCATGTCGATGCAGACGTTCTTCGCTATCTTGATGGCCAACGACTCAGGCCGCTGATAGTCGTCCAGCCTGTCGCGCATCTGCCATAGGCGCAACAGGGTCTCCTGGACGGCATCGTCAGCATCGTAGGCCAACTCCTGCCGGTCGAAGAAACTCCGGCACAAGGATAGTAGCCTTGGGCGAATGGCAATGGCCATTTGTTGAAAGTCGTCTTGCATGTGGTCTTCTGTACAATACACGAATAAGGAGGGAGAAGGTTAACTGAAAAATGCATTTTTTTGGAAAATGTCTTGCGTTCCAAGCTATAATAGTCCTTTCCCAGTCGTTCTTGTGGCAAAGTAACAACAAACTTGCCGAAAAACCTCGGCACAACCAATCAAAATGGTTGCCGAGGTTGAAAGTCTGAACAAATGTTCAGTGTGGTTACTCCATACTTGTCCTGATAAAAAGCTGGCACTTTTTTTGTATGGTTTCAGTCCTTTTTGAGTACTCCGATGATGATGAGCAGGTAGCCGAGCAGGCACAGCAGGGGGGCGACGACAATCCTGCGTACAGAGAAGATGTCGGGATTGAATGCCTGTTCCGTACTTCCGGGACCTGACATCAGGAGGAAACCGATGAAGATCAGGACACAGGCCAACGTGATAATCAGCAGGCCCTTTCGATGGAATACCTTGTAGCGCTCAGTGTGTTTGGTGGTTGAAGTGCTCATATTGCTTGATATAATGATTAAGTATTGCTGTTCTGTTGAATTGTTCTGCCACCATGAATGCCTGCTCCATAGCCAGCATCCATGTTTGGCGCGAGTAGGTGGAGCCTTGGCGGCGTGAGGGAGTGATGGTCTCTATCCACGTGAGCCATTCGCCGGAGCGGCGAAGCAGGTCGCCCACGATGTCGTCTCCCTTGTCGGGCTGGTTCCCCATATAATAGCACCGTGCCATCTGAAGTGCATATTCGGTATAGGGAACGTTCTCAGGCGGCATCTCCTGCTGCCATTTCCGGCATACCTTCATCGCCCGCCCGATATCACCATGCTGTAGTAGGGAGTCGATGAGGATGCCCATGACCAATTGGTGGGTGTTGGCCAGGCGCTTCACGTCCTCATCCACATAGATTCCCTTGGCATTCAGGCCGCCAAACCTGAAGCGGTGCATCACGTTCTCATAGAGCTTTTCCACGTCCACCCTCTGGCTCGTGGCTGTCGGTGAGATGCGATAGGCGAGTCCTTCGAGCACCAAATGGTCGCGGAGAAACGGCAGGATGTGACTGCCAAGGCTGATCGAGGCATAGATGGGGCGGTCCCAGTCGGCTTTCGACAGCATCTCAAGCACCATCAGCTCGTTTTTGTACAGTGCCTGCTTGTCGTTCAGCGGGATGACCATCGCGCCTTTGTCAGAGGTGATGATAACGCTGTCGGTAGGTATGCACTGCCTGTCGTCCTGGGGACTGAGCACCCATTTGCTGATGATGTTGCTCAGCTCGAAGGGCTCACGCCCCAACAGTTTATCGGCTTCGTCTGGATGTTGTGCCATGAAGGCCTTGATTTCTTCTTTCAGTTCCGGGCGAATGGGCACATACTCTCTCTGGCCTTCCAGATAATCCTCGTGGTGCCAGCCGATGGGCAGGGCGGGAGAGTCGTAGGCGGGCCGCTTCATCTGGTCGATATACCAGTCGGTCTGCAGATATTCCATGTTGCAGTCGCGGGTATCGGTGCGCACGCCCTCCACCTCATGGTTATACCAGAGGGGGAATGTGTCGTTGTCGCCATTCGTCAGGATAATCGGATGTCCCTCACGCGGCATGCTCTCAAGATAGTTGGCACCGAAGTCACGGCATGTGTAACGGCCTGAGCGGTCGTGGTCGTCCCATGTCTGGCTGGCCATCTGCAGTGGCACAACGAGGCATAGCAGGCCTCCGGCGATGGTGGCTGGCAGGACATTGTTCTTTAACCGTTTCTGAAGGCATTCGATGACGGCTGCTGCTCCCATACCTATCCAGATGGCAAAGGCATAGAACGACCCTGCGTAGGCGTAGTCGCGCTCGCGTGGCTGGAGGGGTGTCTGGTTGATATAGACCACAATCGCAAGGCCGGTCATCACAAACAGCAGGGCCACAATCCACAGTTGTTGCCTGCCCTCACGTCCTCGCCGCCATAGCCAGAACATGCCGGCCAGACCAAGCAGCAGGGGCAATGCGAAATACACGTTGCGCCCTTTGTTCTGCATGAGGTCCGACGGGAGCCGTGAAGTGTCGCATCCTAAGAGCCTGTCGTCTATCCAGCGGATGCCGGTTATCCAATTGCCGTGCTCCACTTCTCCGTTCCCTTGGATGTTGTTCTGCCGCCCCACGAAGTTCCACAAGAAGTAGCGCCAGTACATGAAATTCACCTGATAGGTGATGAAGAAGCGCAGGTTCTCGGCCATCGTGGGCAGGTTGCCTTTCTTCCTCACTCCGCCCATCCACTCCTCATACGCCTGGGCATGCCGCATGGAGTGCATTCGTGGGAAACGCATGTTGTCGCTATATACATACTCGATGTCGTGGCGGATGATATCATAGTGTGTCTTGGAAGGGTCGGAGGAGGGACGGTAGACGGGAGCGCCTTCCTTTTGCTTCATCATCATATAGTCGCCTTTCACCTCATATTCGGGTTGGCTGCAATATGCTGGACCATAGAGTAGCGGCGTGTCGCCATACTGCTCACGGTTCAGGTAGCTGCCTAAGGCAAAGATGTTGTCGGGCGCGTTCTCGCACATCGGCATGTGGGCGTTGGCACGGATGAAGATGACGCCATAGCTGCTGTATCCGGCCAGCATCATCAGCACGCATGCCAGGGCAAGGCGGGGGATGCGCCGCTCTGTCCGACGGTAGGCCAGGACAAGCCCTCCGATGAGCAGGATGATGTAGCAGATGAGTCCGGTATGGTAAGGGCATCCCAACACGTTGGTGAACAGCAGTTCGAACCAACCGCCCAGTTTCACCACGCCCGGGATGAGCCCATAGAGAATGATGCCCACCAACAGGCCTCCTGCCACTAATGTCTTCAGCATGCCTAGGAGAGTGATGCGTCTTGCCTCACGGAAATAGACCACATACGACATGGCAGGAAGGCATAGCAGGCAAAGCAAGTGGACACCCACCGACAGCCCTGTGATATAGGCGATGAGGACAATCCAACGGTCACTCGGTCGTGTGCCTGCCTTCACCGTGGCTTGGCTGTCGGCTTGCCGGTCTTCGTCCCATTTCAGGATGAGCCAGAACATCAGGGCGGTGAGAAAACTGGAGAAGGCATAGACCTCGGCCTCGACAGCCGAAAACCAAAAGGTGTCGCTGAAGGTGTAGGCAAGGGCTCCCGCCGCCCCACATGCCTCGATGCAGATGGCCTCTGCGATGGTTGTCATGTCTCTCTCCTGACGGATGATCCTTCTGGCAAGATGGGTGATGGTGAGGAAAAGGAAGAAGATGCATCCGGCACTCAGCAGCGCCGACATGAGGTTGACCATCTTGGCCACTTGCGAGGGGTCGCCGGCCAAATGTGCGAAGAGGTTGGCCAACAACATGAATACCGGCGCTCCCGGCGGATGGCCAATCTCCAGTTTGTAGCCGCTGGCGATGAATTCAGGACAATCCCAGAAACTGGCCGTGGGCTCTATGGTCAGACCATAAACAATGGCGGCTATGGCGAAGGTCAGCCATGCCGTGGAGGTGTTGATTTTCTTGAAAGTAGCTCGTTGCATCATATACTGCCTGTTTTTTCAGGCAAAGTAAGCAACTATGATGCAAAAGAGACGAAAATAAAGTCTGACTTTTGTCTGACATTTATGAGTCAGACAAATGTCAGTTTGCTATGTTCTTGATAGTCAGCCGATAGGCTTTGCAGCGGTCGGACTCGACCTTGAGAGCCGAATGCTGCTCCACAATGGGCTTGAGCCGCTTGATCAGCGTGTAGAGGGTATCGCTGGCATCGGGCTTCTTGGGCCAGAGGGCATCGCAGATTTCTGCTTTCGAGAGGGTGTGTGTGGGCGATAGGAAGAACATTTCCATCAGTTGGTGCTGCATGGGGGTAAGTCTCACCTCATCACCATTGGCGGTATAGAAACGGCCATCGGTGTCGGAGTGGATGAGTCCGCCATAACCAATGCCGGATGTGGCAAGCACGACAGGCTCTTCCAGAGCCTTCGACTGTCGGCGGAGATGCCAGAAGCACATCGCCCAGATGACCGTAAGCACCCAAAGGATGGCGGCTGGCCTTTGGTCGGACATGCTGAAGATGGTGGCCTCCGAACAATGGGCATAGGCCTTGAACTGCTGTCCATGGGCATCGACCGCAAGTGTGGCCTTGCCGCGTAGTTCGGCTATCTGCAGATGGTAGTTGAACTTCTGGATGGTGTCCTGGCTGATGACGTCGCTCTGCTGCTCGGCCATCGTCAGCGCAAGGGCCCTGTCCATGTCCTCGTTCACCATGCGGCTCGTAGACTGAAAACTGCCGATGCTTGCCAAGCTCGAGGCCATAAAAAGTAGAAATAGCACTACGGCGGCATATTGCGGTTTCATATTGATTTTCTTTCCCATGTCATTGACTGTCGTTTCTTCGCTTGTATTCATGGTTTACTCTATCTAACAACCCTTGAGTATGGGCGAGGCCGTTGTCGAGATGGTGGGTACCATCCATCATGGCGAGAGCCGTGACACCAAACCCGCAAAATGTAGTGAACCCCAAAAGTTTTTTGTCTCACTTTTGGGGTTCACTTCAGTTTCTCTATCTCGAACCGCCACCGAGGGCGATGTAGAGAGCAATCACAGCCCGCGCGCCATTGTACATGTTCGTGGCCTCGCTGAGCTGGGCATTGAGCAGGGTCTCCTGGGCCGTAAGCACCTCAAGATAGTTCGACTTGCCGTTGTCCATCAGCTCATGGGTGCCTATATAGGCCTCATGCAGCACTTCCACCTGACGATGGTAGTAGGCATGCTTCTCACGGGCTGCCTGGCAGTCGGCCAGTGCCTCGTTCACCTGGTTGCCGGCATCGATGACGGTCTGCACGTATTTCTTTTGCAGGTCTTCCTCGGTAAGTTGCGCTATCTTGTAGCTCGACTTGATCTTGCCGCGGGCAAAGATGGGCTGCGTGAGCGAGGCGACGGCATTGAGCAATATCTTGCCAGGATCCACCACCATGCTTCCTGCACTGTTGGTCCACCCAGCTATGCCCTGCAATGTGATGCTGGGGAAGAATGCCGAGCGGGCAGCCTTTGTGTTGTAGAACGCTTCCTCCATGACGAAATTGGCAAGGCGGATGTCGGGACGGTGCTGAAGCACTTCGGCGGGAACGCCAATCTTCAGATACTCTGAGTCGAACATGCGTTGTCCGGTGGAGGTCTCCGATTTCTCATGAATGGCCGAACTGCCCCAACGGCTGCGGTCGATGTGCTGGGGCGTCTCGGCCAGCAGGCGGCAGATGGCATTCTCCACACTCCGGATGTTGCGGCGTGTGTCAACAATCTGGGTCTTCACGTTGAGGTATGACGACTCCATCTGGTTGACGGCGGTGGAGTAGATCTTTCCGTTTTCCCACAGCGTCTTCTCCGTCTCCAGCGAGGCATTCCACAGACTGTCGGTGGCAATCAGGATATCCAACTGGTGGTCGAGCAGCTGCAACCTGTAGTATTGTTGGGCCACTGTCGACACAAGGTTGGCACGAAGGGCATCCTCGCGCACTTGAGACTGCAAGAGCACGGCGTTGGCCGCACGCTTCTTGCTGGTGATGGAGCCGAAAACGTCGAAGTCCATGCTCACTTGAAGCGGCAGGTTGTAGGTCTTGCTGAGTGGACCGAAGTCAAAACTCGACAGGGTACCCTGCGGCGAGAAATTCACCGAGGGAAGGTAGGCCAACTTGGCGGCTTTCAGTGATGCCTCACTCTTCTCGATGGCAATGCGCATGGAGTTCAGGTCGGTGTTGTTGGCCAACACCTTCTCGATAAGCTGTTGCAACTTCGGGTCGGTGAAGAACTCACGCCACGACAGTTCCGACAAGGAGCCGTCGGTTGGTGCTTCTTTGATGTCTTTGCTTGTGCCATAGACATCGGCAGGAATCTCTGATTGCGAAGCGTACGTGCCATGCAAATCCTGGATCTCCTTATACAGGCCACAGCCCGTGAGCAAGAGGCTCACGGCTGCTGCTGTCATCATCTTTGAAATATGCTTCATCATATTTGTCGATGTTTTATACTTCATTTGATTTTACTTCACTCACAGTCTCAGTAGCGGCCGGTTCCTGAACCAATTCCTGGGGTTGGCCTTGGTACTTCTCGTGCAATCTCTGGAACACGATGAAGAAGGCTGGCACGACGAAGAGCAGGGCCAAGGTTCCCACGCTCATGCCTCCTACCACACCAAAGGCGAGGGCACGGTTGCCATTGGCACCGGCGCCACCCTCGATGATGAGCGGTATCATACCTGCAATCATCGTGACCACGGTCATCAGGATGGGGCGCAAACGCTCCTGGCAGGCGGCGAAGGCCGCATCGCGGATGCTCATGCCCTGGGCACGGCGCTCAGAGGCGAACTCGGTGATGAGGATGGCGGTCTTCGAAAGCAGACCGATAAGCATGATGACACCCGTCTGCAGGTAGATGTTGTTGTCCATGCCAGGCAGGTGGACCAGCGAACCGAGGTAGGCGCAGACAAAGGCTCCCATCAGTCCGAACGGCACGCTGAGCAGCACAGCCAATGGTGTGAACCACGAGTTGTAGAGCGAGGCGAGGATGAGGTAGATGAGGATGACACAGATGACGTAGATGAGGGCTGTGGCATTGGAGCCTGAGGCCTCTTCCAATTCACGTGACATGCCGCTATACTCATAACTGTAACCCTTGGGCATGGTTTCCTTGAAGACCTCGGCAATGACTTTGTGGGCATCGCCCTCGGTATAGCCACCTGCTGCCTGCACGAAGCAGGTGATGCTCTGGAACAAGTTGAAGTGCTCTACGCTCGATGTTCCTACAGTTTCCTTCAATGATACAAACTCGGAGATAGGTGCCATCTTCCCGCCACGCACCCTTACGAATATGTTGTTGAGCGACGAAGGGTCGAGACGATAGTCTGGAGCAGCACTGGCCATGATGCGGTACACCTTGCCAAACTGGTTATAGTTGCCCACATACGAGCCGCCGCAGTAGGCCCCCAATGTCCTTAGCACCGAAGCGGGCGACACCCCGGCGCGGTCGCACTGGGTAGCATCTACATTGACCTGGTATTTCGGGAAACGCTCCGAATAGGATGTCATCGCCATGCTGATTTCAGGACGCTCACCGAGTTTGGTCAGGAAGTTGTTGGCCAACTTTGCAAACTCTGACAAATCGCCGTCGTTCAGGTCTTGAAGCACCAGATTGACGCTGTTGTTCGAACCGTATCCTGGCACCTGTGGCAATTGGAATGGCATCACCTGCACATTCTTGATTCTCTTGCTGGCATAATACAAGCGGCCAATGACTAAGTCGATATAGTGGTTGAAGCCCTCGCGGTCCTCCCATGGTTTCAGTCGGATAATCATCGTGGCATAGTTGGAACCAGAGCCCGACATCATGCCATAGCCGCAGGCCGTAGCGAAACTCTCCATTTCGGGGATATCTTTCACAATCTCCTCCACTTCCTTCACTATCTCACGCGTCTCATGGAGCGTTGTTCCCTCCGGCGTACGAATCTCAGAGAGAATCACACCCTGGTCTTCCTGAGGCACGAGGCCCGACGGGAGGTTCTTCATGAAGAAGACGAGCAAGACGGCGGCAATGACCAACAAGGTCCATGCCAGTGCTGGTCGCTTGATGAACTTCTGCACGCTCCGTGAGTATTTCTTGTAGATGGCGTTATAGCTCGCGGTATAGGCTTTCTTCGTATAGTAGGTCAGGCTCTTGCGCTCTTTCTTGTTCTCCGTCACCTTCAGCATGATGGCGCAGAGGGCAGGGCACAGCGTCAGAGCCGACACGCACGACAGACCGACTGCCGAAGCGATGGTGACACCAAACTGCGTGAAGAACGCGCCTGAAGTGCCGGGCATGAAGGCCACGGGGATGAACACTGCCATGAACACCAAGGTACAGGAGATGACCGCCACAGACACATCACTCATGGCTTCACGGGTGGCCCGCTTGGCATCGGATATGCCTCCCTCCATCTTCGCCATGACGGCCTCCACCACCACGATGGCGTCATCCACCACCGTACCGATGGCCAGCACCAAAGCGAACAGCGTCAATATGTTCAACGAGAACCCCGCCAACGTAACGATGGCAAAGGTGCCCAGCAGCGACACGATGATGGAAATCGATGGGATGATGGTGGCCTTGAAGTTTTGCAGGAAGAAGAACACCACGAGGATGACCAGGATGATGGCGATGATGAGTGTCTCCACCACATTGCCGATGGCGGCATAGAGGAAGTCATCGGAGGTTTCGAGTTTGACGAATTCCAATCCTGCCGGCATGATTGGCTTCAGTTCCTCATATAACTTATCAATGCGGGCATTCACCTCCGTGGCGTTGGCGCCGGGAGCCTGGAACACCATAAAAATGGTGCCGGGCTTGCCGTTGATGTTCGACAGGAAGTTGTAGCTCATGGCGCCGATTTCTACGTCAGCGACATCGCTCAGGTGCAGCAGATGACCGCTGTCGCTGGTGCGAAGCACGATTTCATTGAACTCCTCGATGGACTTCAGCGTACCCTTGTATTCCATCGTATACTGGTAGTTGTTCTCCGACTGGGCACCCAGTGAACCGGTTGCAGCCACAAAACTCTGACCGCTGATGGCAGCAAACACGTCGTTGGGTTCCAGTCCATACTGCGCCATCACGTCGGGCTTCATCCATATACGGAGAGCATAGGTATTTCCCATTGACATCACATCACCCACACCGGTGATACGCATCAGGCGGGGCTTCACGTTGATGTCGATGTAATTGGCCACGAAGTCGTCGCTGTAGTTGCCGTCGACACTTCTCAAAGCACCAATCTGCAAGATGTTGCTCTGCATCTTGAACACCTGCACGCCCACTTTCGTCACTTCAGCCGGAAGCAGCGCCGATGCCCTCGTCACACGGTTCTGCACGTTGACGGCGGCAATGTCGGGGTCGGTGCCTTGTTTGAAGTAAACCACAATAGACACATCACCTGAAGAACTGGCCGTAGAGGTCATATAGGTCATGTCGGGCACACCGTTGATGTTCTCCTCCAATGGTTGCACCACCGATTTCATGATGGTATTGGCATCTGCACCGGTATACATGGTCGATACGCGCACAGTGGGCGGTGCGATATTCGGATATTGCTCGATGGGCAGGCTGTTCATGCAGATATAGCCTACCAAAGCAATGACAATACTGATGGCGCACGCCATCACATATTTGTTGATGAAAATGTTGTTCTTCATAGTCTATTCCTTGATTTCCTCTCCGGCACGGAACACCACCTTCTGACCTTCCTGCACGTTATTGGCTCCAACAGCCACGATACAGTCGCCTTCTCCGAGTCCAGTATTGACGATGACATCCTTGCCGTTGCCCGCATCCGTGGTCGTCACTGTGATAGCCTTGGCTGTACTGTCAGGCATCACCTTGTAGACCAATGACTTGTCTTGCAGACGCACGACGGCTGTCTGTGGCACCACCATCACATTGCTTTGGCTGATAGGCAGTATGACGGTGCATTGAGCACCCGAAAAGAGTTGTCCTTTGGGGTTGGGGAACGTGGCTTTGCAGACCAGTGAACCAGTGGCGGCATCCACCATACCCGTGACACTGGTGATGCGGCCCTTGTAAGGATACTCCGTGCCGTTCTTCATCACCAATCTCACGTCGGGAAGTGAAGCCAAGTGGGCTGTCATATCAGAATGTTTCAAGCCCGATGAAATACCAGATTCTATGATGGATTCCGTCACCGAGAACCATGCTTCCATCTGCTGGTTGCCACTGACGATAGTCAGTTGGGTCATCGGCGTCACCTGGTCGCCAGCGAAGACGGGAATCTCACCAATGACACCCGACACTGGAGAAGTGATGGTGCAGAAACCGAGGTTCACCTTGGCACGGTTGACACCAGCCTGAGCCTGCGTGATGGATGCCTTGGCCTGGCTGACAGCGGCCATGGCCTGATTGTAGCTGTTCAAGGAGTTCTCCAGCATGTAGCTGCTCACAATCTTCTTGTCGAACAGGTTCTTGTTGCTCTCATACTCCAACTTGGCGCTGCTGGCCTGAGCTTGGGCCGCCTGGAGATTGGCTTGGGCGGCCTGGAGGTTGGCCTGGGCAGACTCCAGTTCGTGCTGTGCGTTGCGAGAGTCGATGATGAAAAGTGTCTGGCCTCTGCTCACCTGCTGACCTTCGCTCACACAGATCTTCATCAGCTGACCACTCGTCTGTGGGGAAATTGTTACATCCGATTGTCCTTTCAGTTTTGCACTGAACTTCATAGGATATACGATGTTGGACTCCTCGACTTTTATTGTCTCAAATGACGAGGGAACTTCTTTAGGAATGTCAAGTCCACACGATGTCAGACCTACAACCACTATAGCAGATGCTATAGCCCATTTCATTACGTTTTTCATTTTCATTCTATAGATTAGCGCACTTTGGTTGAATAATAAAGAAAAATATTAAACCCGGGCAACGGTTGGTTGTTCGGGATGATGCCAAGCACGAGTGTACACATTTTTTTGGATTTTCAATATGTAAAATGAACTAACTTGACGCTGCAAATATAGAAATTTATTCCAATATACTCATTTTAGTAATTTTATTTTTTTAATTATTTGTAAAATTTACCCCAAAATGGTAAATATTTTATATAAATGGGGTTAAATTTGGATGTTGTCGATGCGTAGACGCAATGTGCCGGCAGGCACGCGCACCTCTACCACATCGCCACATCGCTTGTTGAGCAGGGCTTGGGCAATGGGCGACTTGATCGATATCTTGCCCTCGCTCAGGTTGGCTTCGTGCTGACTGGCTATCGTATAGCTCATCTGCCTGTTGTTGGCCAGATTGGTGATCTCTACCTTGCTGAGCAACTGAACGCTGTCGCCACCAAGCCTCGACTTTTCGAGCACGCGGGCGTTGGCCAGTACTTTCTGCTTGAAACGTATCCTGCCGAGCAGGCGTGCCTGCTCGCGCTTGGCAGCGTGATATTCGAAGTTCTCACTCAGGTCGCCCTTGTCGCGGGCCTCGGCTATCGCCTCTCTCACCTGGGGCAGTTCCACACTCTCCATTTCATGAAGTTCGGCCACGAGCTTGTCGTAGCCTTCCTGTGACATATATTCCATAATTATTGATGAGGTATCTCGTTTCATCCCCTCTCTTCTATTCAGAGGCGGGGAAAATTTGTTTGTGTTCTCAATACCATTCCGCACCTCTGCGTTTGGGGAGCGACAGGGAATGTGTAACGTAATGAAAAGGCAAAAGTAGGGAATATTTCACGATTCCCCACCTCTTTGCCCGTCTTTTTTTAATTTTTGCGATATAATTTGTGGCTATCAGTTTACGCCAAGAAATTTTTGGTGTTACTTAACCTTAAATTTCATTTTCCCTGTAGTCAGACCTCCACCGCTTACCGTCACTTCTGCGGTGCCTGCCTTGCGCTTGCTCTTCACCACCAACAGGGCACGGCCTTTCCATGTCTTGTGCTCGGCATCGGTATAACGGTCAAGGTCTTTGATGTCGGCATTGCCAAATGCCAAAAGGGTTGCCGAACCTTTTACCTTAGCCGTCAACGACGTCGATGCAATGGGATTGGGAATGCCTTTGGCGTCAAGCAGCTCAACGGTGATGAATGCAAGGTCTTGCCCATCGGCTTTCAGCGAGGTGTGGTCGGCCGTCAGGCGGATAGTGTGTGCCTCGCCTGAGGTCTGAAGGGTCATCGTCTCGGCCACGGCACCGTCTTTCACTCCCTCGGCACGAAGTGTGCCTTTCTGATAGGGCAGTGTAAAGGATGCCTTGTTCTCCGACACGTCTTGCTCTCCCACAAGTTGGTCGTTGAGGTAAAGGCGCACACGGGGATAGATGGAGTATACCTCTACCTCAATCGGTTTGCCCTCATGGCCAACCCAGTTCCAACTGTCGAAGGTGGGCCATGTGCCCCAAAGGGTCTCCTTCACCTTGCCATGGTATCCGTCTGGCTCTCGCACGGCCATATAGATGCCACCACGACCGGCCAATAATGTGTCGTTGTAGAGCATGCTGCGGTAATAGCTGATGGGCTTTCGCTTCCCTGTCAGGTCGATGTCGCCACAGTAGGCGGCATGCCAGGGATAGAGTGGGCGCTCCCAATGCTCACCCGCCACATCTCCCTCGTAATACCATCGGCCAATGCCCGACTCGCCAAGGTAGTCGATGGCTGTCCAGACGAAGTCGCCGATGACATACGGGTGGTCTTTCACCTGGCGGTAGTTCTTCCATGCGTCGCGGGGATAGCTCTCGGTCTGCATCATCACCCGGTCCCGCACACGCTCATGGTCGCTTTCTGCCTTGTGTATCATATAGTTGTATCCCACAATGTCATGCACGTTGGCCAGTGGGTCGTAGATGTCCCAGTCGTTGTCCCAGGCGGCAAGGGCAGAGGTTACACCATGGCTGCTGCCGTCAAGCTGACGGCATAGTCTGGCCATCAGGCTCGCTGTCTTCACCACCTCTATCCGTTTGCGCTCAATCACCTCATTGCCAATCGACCAGCAGAAGATGCTGGGATGGTTGCGGTCGCGACACACCATGGCTCTCAGGTCGCTTTCCCACCATTGGTCTATCAGGGTCGAATAGTCATAATCGTTCTTCTTGTCTCGCCAGCCATCGAAGGCTTCGTCGATGACGAGAAGTCCCAACTCGTCACAAGCTCTCAAAAATGTCTCTGATGGCGGGTTGTGTGAGGTGCGTACGGCATTGAACCCGCCTGCTTTCAGCAACTCTACTTTGCGGTATTCGGCACGGTCGTATGCGGCGGCTCCCAAAAGGCCGTTGTCGTGGTGCACGCAGCCTCCGTTCAGAAGATAGGGTGCTCCATTCAGTTTCATGCCACTAATGCTGTTGTAGGTGATGGTGCGGAATCCTGTCGTCGTGTTCAGCTCATCGATTACTTTTCCATCCAGAATCAGTTGGGTTTGGAGACGGTATAACCGCGGATGCTCTGGCGACCAGAGTTCGGGGCGGGTGACAGCGAGCATCTGTTTCGCATCGGTGTTGTAACTTCGGGTCACCACCTGGCCCGATGGGTCGTAGAGGATATGGCGGACTACGGGCACGACGTCCGTTTGACCATCATTGGTGTAGGGAGCCTCGATATGCAGTCCCCAGATGGTCTTGTCGTTCGAAATAGATGTCTTCAGGTGCAACCCCCATTCGTCGAGATGGATCTTCTCGGTGGTCAATAGCCAAACATGGCGGTAGATGCCTGAACCGCTATACCAGCGGCAGTTCTTTTGCAACGAATTGTCCACGCTTACTTCAATGGTGTTGTTGCCCATATTCACAAAGGGGGTGATGTCCACAAAAAAGGAGGAGTAGCCATAGGGATGGCCTCCGGCATGGTGTCCATTGACGTACACTTTGGCATTCATATATACACCCTCGAAATAGAGGCGCAAGGTCTTCCCTTCGTACTCTTTGCCCAATGTCAGAGTCTTGCGATACCAACCCTTGCCTGTGGGCAGGTAGCCGCCATCATTGCCTGCGGGGGCGTTTTGGTCGAAGTCACACTCGATGCTCCAGTCATGTGGCAGGTCCACAGGGCGCCACTGGGTGCTGTCGTTCAGGGCAAACTGCCAGCCAAAGTCAAATAGTTGCTTGCGCTCCACGCCATAGACACCCATGATGGTCATCAGACAGATGATGGTAGTGAATACGCGGCAATTTGACAAAAGGCAATTGGTAAGAAAGGTAATTGTTCTTTTCATGGTCATCGCTTCTTTTTCTGCAAAGATAGTGCAAACCGAATGGAAAGCAAAAGAAATCGTCAGATTTCTTTTCTTTCCTGAGATGCAGCCTATCTTCGCCACGGAGTGGCAAAGATGTGAAAAAATGGAAAGCAAAAGAAATCGTCAGATTTCTTTTCTTTCCTGAGATGCAGCCAATCTTCGACCTTTTGCGGAGCATCATCTTGTCCTATATGGGTATGTGGCGAATCTTTATGTTCGTTCTCAGTTCTTTCGGTAATCTGAAGGTGATAATCCGGTGTCATGTTTGAAATATCGGCAGAAGAAAGAATCGGTGGGGAAATGAAGTGCATCTGCTATCTCCCGGATACTCATATCGGTGGTGCGCAAAAGGGTTTTTGCCTCAATGACAACCCGCTGGCGAATGTGTTCCATCGGGAGTTTTCCGGAGGCCTGACGAATCAGTTTTGAGAAATGTTTTGCGCTGATGCACTGCTTGTCAGAATAGAACTGGACAGTACGTTCACTGGTGGCATATAATTGAAGGTCGTCCAGGAAACGGAGGAAGACTTCATCCGCCCGGGATTCGGAATTGGATACATGCCTCATCGACATCTGGGGATGGGACAGGAAGGATGCCACAGAGACAGAAAGGAAGCCCCTGACGACTTCATCCCTCAAGGCATCCGAGGTGTCTTTGTATAAGGCCTCAATCTGATTGTAAAGGCTAAGATAGCGCTGCAGCAGGTTTTCGTCTAAATGCAGGGCCAACGGGATGGATCGATGCTCCAGCCATGTGCCCAACTTTTCAGCAAGTCGGCTGAATAACCACTCTTCCTCTGTCGACGGGAAAGCCATGGAAATGGTCGTGAGATTGATAGAGTGGGCAAGGCTCTCGATAATGGATCCATCCTGGATGACGACAACGTCTCCCCGGGTCAGTGCCAGCTTCCTCTGATTGATGCACACCTTCAATTCACCTTCAATGCAGATAATGGCAGCAGTGAAGGTGAGTCTGAAAGGGAAAGGAAGTTGGGCAGGGAGAGTATAGTTGTTGCAAATATAAACAGACTGTCCTATAGCCATGCTCGGTTTCATGGTGCGAAAGCGTGCGAGTTGGATTCTCGAGATTTGTCCTGGCAGCATGTGGTCGATTTTTCTTCAAAGGTAGATATTTGTACCGATTTCAGCAAGAATTTGATAGGAAAAGCGAGTTATTTAACATTATTTGCGGACAATAGGTAATGCCGTTTCAGAAATGAAAGTGTATTTTTGCATAGTGAAACCATAGAACATGTTTGACATGAAAAGCCTTGGGACCTTTCGATGAATTACAAAATAGAAAACTGCACATATAAGAAAAAATGAAAAAGATTCTGTTTGTTCTCATTGTTGCCTTAGTTTCCTTGTCGGCCATTGCGCAAAACAAGGAAACGACATCGGCCCTTAAGCCGGTAAACATCACTCAACTGGAAGGAACTTGGTATGGCCTGTACATGGGTAGTCAGGCTTCCGTCACTTTCAACAAAGACAACACCTATGCCATCTGGAATGAAGCATTCTCGCAGATGAACATTGCGGGGGCCTATGCCTTGAATGGCAATACGCTTTCTCTCGGAGGCATTCCTGGAATGGACGGCAAAGGCCTTGTCTCGGTTGATGGAAACATGATGGACCTGTTGGTGGTTTTCGGTGCGCAAGGCATGGTACAGGCCCCGGCCTCGTTCGATGACGGCATCGGAAATCCTGCTGCCACTGGGAAAAGGAATCAATCTGAATTCTGTTCTTGATGGAGTCAGGGATGAGCAGCCCCTCAAACAAGGAAGCATCAAGGAAATCGCCTCCCAGGGCTTCAACAGCGTGCGCATCCCTATCCGCTGGGGAGCCCACACTCTCCCGAAAGTTCCCTATACCATTGACCCTGAATTTCTTAAAAAAGTGGATGGCATCGTGGATGAATGCCTGGAAAATGGTCTGGCCGTTATCCTGGACAACCATTACTATCCGGTCATATCCTTCGGCTTTGAGTCGCAGGACCTTTCTTATGAAGAGAACATCGACCGCCTGTATAGCATTTGGGAACAATTGTCCGCACACTATAAGGACTATTCCGACGAGGGCATCTATTTCGGCATCATGAACGAGCCCAGTCTTCAGTTGGAACCTTCACGCTGGAACAAAATCGTAGCCGAATGCGTGAAGAGGATTCGTAAAGACAATCCCGGCAAGACCATTATGGTAGCCACACCGTCTTTAGGCCAGCACTGGACCATCGGACTGCTGGATTTTCCTGAAGATGAATGGAACCTGATTGTTGACACCCACTATTATCTGCCTCAGACATTTACACATCAAGGCATTGCTTTCGCAATGGCGGAAGGGTCTTTGGGAACTCCCTGGACTGGAAGCGCCATGGAGAAGGCTCCTGTTGTCCATGACATGGACTTTCTTGCGGCCTGGAGCAAGCGCAACGTCCGTCCGGTAGACATCGGTGAGTTTGGTGTTTGCGACAATGCCGACGACGCGTCAAGGAATGCCTATCTGAATTTTGTGAGCAGCGAGATATCCAAACATGGTTTTTCCTTCCATCTGTGGGCCTATTTCCGCGACACTTTTGGCATTTATGACGAAGATTCAGAAAAATGGAATCAAGGCATCTTGGATGCGTTGAAACTGAAAAATAAAGACTTTCAGTCCTCTTTCAAGAATCCGCCCCTCTCCTATGCACCTTTCGTGCGCTGGTGGTGGCCGGGCAATGATGTGGAAACCAATGAACTTCAAAGGGAGATGAATCTTTTCGCGCGCCATCACATCGGCGGTGTGGAAATCCAATCGTTTGCACTGGTCGTACCTCCTCCCATGGAACGGATGGCGCAGATCATGAGTTTTGACACCGAAGCCTATTATTCCAATCTGAAGACAGTGATGGAAGCAGCGCGGCGGAATGGCATGACGGTGGACCTGACCAATGGTAGCGGATGGCCGGCCTCAGGCTCTCATATCTCGGAGGCAGAAGAAAACCGTTCGCTCCAGTACGGAATGGCCGTCATCCCGGCAGAGGGCGGCACGCTGGAAATTCCAAGGTCTGAACGGCAGGACAGCAAGTTTGCTGAACTTGTGGGGTTGCTGGAGGCAGAGGTATCTGAACCGACAGCCGACGGTTCGCGGAAGATTCAAAAAGTGAAGAAGGTCAATAGCGCTTCCTTCGGCCCTGGGAAAGCCGCTACAGGATTCCGGCGTGTTCTCATTGCACTTTGGAACGTACCCTCGCAGGAAACGAACATGATCGTGGCCAAAGCAGATGCCGGTAACGTGATGGACCATTTCGACACAAATGTTCTCCGGAAGAATTACGATCATTATTTCGGGGTGGCGACCGGACTGGACGCATATTACGGAAAACCGTTCCGTGCCTTCTTCAACGACAGTTATGAATTCAAGGTAGACAGGCACATCACGGCCGATTTCGGTGAAGTCTTCCAGCGCCATCGGGGGTATGACCCGACGCCCTGGATGCCTGCCAACATCTGGTACGGCTACAACAACATGTACGATAATGGGCACATGGCTCCGGAGTATCGCTTTGGCGACGAAGACTGGCGCCTCCGCTACGACTACGACCTGACGGTGAGCGACCTGGCACGGAAACATCTTCTCAAAGGTTCTTCTTCGTGGGCACATGAGCACGGGCTGCTGCACCGCACTCAAGCCTATGGACTGCCCATGGACTATATGGGGGCT
>ONSV01000196.1 GCA_900320585.1 uncultured Prevotellaceae bacterium
GCAGTATCATTAATCCCGATGATGCACAGTTTGCAAACCCAGATTCCATGATTGATGCCATCCAACAGTATTGTCGCAAGACCAATCAGCCTATACCAGAAACACCTGCAGAAATATGCCGTTGTATCTTCGACTCACTGGCCCTCCGTTATAAGCAGGTATTCCAATGGATGCAGGAATTTGCACCTTTCAAACTCGAAGTGCTACATATCATTGGTGGTGGAAGCCTCAACAAATATCTGAACCAGTTTACTGCCAACGCCACAGGTGCTACCGTTCTGGCTGGTCCTCAGGAAGGCACCGCCATCGGCAACATCATGCTTCAGGCAAAGGCAGCCCACTTGGTGAAGGACATTTGGGAAATGCGTCAGATTATTGCCAATTCGGTGGATCTTGTAAAATATGAGCCCACAGACAAGACAGTTTGGGATCAGGCCTTCGACAAATACCTGAAAATATCAGAATAATCGGAATAATCAGAATAATCAGATAAAAAAGCAAATTATGAAAACAGAACTAATTGAAAAAGCGTATGCCGTAGCGAAAGATCGCTATGCAGCCGTCGGTGTAGATACTGATGCAGTACTCGACCAGCTCCAGAAACAGCAGATCTCACTGCATTGCTGGCAGACCGACGACGTGGTTGGCTTCGAGCGCAATGAGGCCCTCTCTGGCGGTATCCAGACCACTGGCAACTATCCCGGCCGTGCCCGTAACATCGATGAGGTGCGCAAGGACATCGAGTTCGTGAAGACGCTCCTCGCCGGCAACCACCGTCTCAACCTGCACGAGATCTATGGCGACTTCGGTGGCAAGTTCGTAGACCGCGACCAGGTGGAGGTGGAGCACTTCCAGAGCTGGATCGACTGGGCAAAGGCCAACAATATGAAGCTCGACTTCAACTCCACATCGTTCTCGCACCCGAAGAGTGGCGACCTCACCCTCTCCAACCCCGACAAGGGCATCCGCGACTTCTGGATTGAGCACACCAAGCGCTGCCGCCGCATCGCCGACGCCATGGGTAAGGCACAGAACGACCCCTGTATCATGAACATCTGGGTGCACGATGGCTCGAAAGACCTCACCGTCAACCGCATGAAGTATCGTGAGATCCTTGCCGCTTCGCTCGACGAGATTATGGAGGAGAACCTGCCCGGCATGAAGGCTTGCTTCGAGGCCAAGCTGTTCGGTATCGGCCTGGAGAGCTACACCGTGGGCTCACACGACTTCTATACCGCCTACTGCGCTACCCGCAAGCAGATCTACACCCTCGACACCGGCCACTACGAGCAGACCGAGAACGTGTCTGACTTCGTGTCGACCCTTCTCATGTACGTGCCTGAGCTCATGCTCCACGTGAGCCGTCCAGTGCGTTGGGACTCCGACCATGTGACCATCATGAACGACCAGACCCTCGACCTCTTCAAGGAGCTCGTACGTGCCAACGGCCTGCACCGCGCACACGTGGGTCTCGACTACTTCGACGCCTCCATCAACCGCATCGGTGCCTACATCGTTGGTTCGCGTGCCACCCAGAAGTGTATCCTGCAGGCACTGCTCGAGCCTCTGGCCAAGCTGCGCGAGTATGAGGAGAATGGTCAGTACTTCGAGCGCCTCGCCCTCCTCGAGGAAGCCAAGTCGATGCCATTCGGCGCCGTGTTCGATTACTTCAACCTCAAGAACAACGTGCCGGTGGGCGAGGAGTACATTCCTTGCATCCAGCAGTATGAGAAAGAGGTGACCAGCAAGAGATAATCACTCGGTATGGAAATCATTATCGGACTTCTCATCATCGCCATCGGGGCATTCTGCCAGTCGAGCTGCTACGTTCCCATCAACAAGATCAAGGATTGGTCGTGGGAGAGCTACTGGATTGTGCAGGGTGTCTTCGCGTGGCTGGTGTTCCCCTTGCTGGGCGCACTGCTCTCGGTGCCGGCAGGCCACAGCTTCATGGAAATCTTCAACGCTCCGTCGTTCAACATCTGGATGACGGTGTTCTTCGGAGTGCTCTGGGGCGTGGGCGGACTCACCTTCGGCCTCTCGATGAGGTACCTGGGTGTGGCGCTCGGACAGTCGATAGCATTGGGCACCTGTGCCGGACTGGGCACCATCATGGGGCCTGTGCTGCTGAACATATTCTTCCCTGAGCTCAACCCGCTGCAGTCGCTCACGGCAGCCGTGCTCATCGGCGTGGCAGTCACCCTGCTGGGCATCGCCATCATTGGCGTGGCCGGCTCGATGAAGGCGGCATCGCTCTCCGAGGAGGAGAAGAAGGCGGCGGTGAAGGACTTCAACTTCCCCAAGGGCATCGCCATCGCGCTGCTCGCCGGATTCATGAGCGGATGCTTCAACGTGGGTCTGGAATTCGGAAAGGAAATCTTCATCCCCGGCACACAGGACATGTTCAAGACGCTGCCCGCCACACTCCTCGTGACGGTGGGCGGATTCCTCACCAACGCAGTGTACTGCTTCTACCAGAACCAGAAAAACAACACCTGGGCCGACTACTCCAAGGGCAGCGTATGGGGCAACAACCTCGTGTTCTGTGCTTTGGCCGGTGCGCTGTGGTACAGCCAGTTCTTCGGACTGTCGCTGGGCAAGGGCTTCCTTACCTCGTCGCCCACGCTCACCACGCTGGCGTTCTGCATCCTCATGGCGCTCAATGTGGTGTTCTCGAATGTGTGGGGCATCATCCTCAAGGAGTGGAAGGGTTGCTCAAACAAGACTATCGCCGTGCTCATCACGGGCATCATCGTGCTGATCGTCTCCTCGTTCCTTCCCCAGCTGCTGTAAGGTGAACCTCTGAAAACCAAAGAGTTGAGCATAAGCTAGACTTTACGTTTTGATAGTACAATGAAAGAGAGAGCGCTCCGTGAGGGGCGCTCTCTTCATTGATGCCGATGTCAATATTTTTTTTCGCCTTATCGGGCTATTTTAAAGGCGACATGCTTGTCATAAAGAGAGACATAGAGCCTGCCGTCGCTGCCGATAGCCAACCAATTAGGGGCATTGGCAACCCAGAGCTGCTGTTTCTGCACACCCGTAAACCGATTCAGCACGTTAATGAAATCGGGCTTTCCAGAGTCGCCGAATCCACAAACAATGGAGTTGTCGATGATCAGGAAATTGTCTGAGTTGCAGGTGTTGGGCTTGCTCACCCATAATGTCTTATCGGTAGAGATGTCGATAGCCACAACGTACGCATTTTGACCATGGTCAAAACCCATCAGGCCTGAAATGCTGAAGTATAGTATCCCATCCTTCACCACCGCCCAGTTCACCGACTGGCGGTCGAGGTCGGAAGCACGGTTCTTGGGCGGGAAAGTCATCGACGATGTGTTGTAAACTTTTTTCACATCCTTCGAGGGGTCGACGAGCATGATCAGGTGCGGGTCTCTGCCTCGCCGAGAGATGTCCTTCTCTGATTGTCCCCAGGGCAGAAGCTCCGTTTTCGGTGCCCTTCCATAAGTTGCCACGGGATAGTCGCCATCGTAGAACACATCGTTCAGAATCCACTCACCGTCGTATACCTCAGGCACGATGTCGGGTATGCGGTAATCGGTGTCGTCCCAACCGAGTGTAGGGTGACCTATGATATTCCCAATTTTCAGTTCTGGACGCGCCAGGGCGTTGTAATCGTTTAAAGGGGTTGAGAATTTGGTCCTTATGAGGGTGATGGTCTTATTCTTCCCTTTAGGGGCGACAGAGAGCGTTTGTCCGTTGAAGTTGGACACTGCAACGGGTACTGTTACGGTTTCATGCTCAACTCCGT
>ONSV01000267.1 GCA_900320585.1 uncultured Prevotellaceae bacterium
CCCTTGGCTGCATCGCTTTGTGTCGCCCGAACTCTGGGGTGAGTGCTTTTGGAATCAGTATTCTGCCCTATGGTACTGCTCTGGTTATTTAGGCTATCTGGTATTGGCTCACTATATCCGTGTGCATCTGAAATGGGATCAACGGAAAAAGTTGATCGTTGGGGCAATCAGCTTTGTCATAGGCGGTCTGTTTACCGCATGGAGTTTCTGGTGGAAGGCCGTGCCAGATGTGCAGATGGAGACACCGATGATGGAATGGTCGTGGGAGTTCTGCACACCCAATGTGTTGTTGGCCACCTTCGGCGCATTCCTGTTGTTCACCTGCATCCACAAGGCTCCCCGATGGATAAACAGCCTTGCCAAACTCACCTTTGGCATGTATCTGATGCACATCTTCTTTCTGATATTCATTGCAGAATGGCTTATCGGTGGCGATGTGGCCCATCCGCTGTTGCCCGTATGGCTGGCGATTCCCGCTATCGGACTGCTTACATTCCTGTGCTGTGCAGTTACCACAAAAATTATTTCGCTGATACCGGGCAGTAAATACATAATCGGTTAAATTCCTATTTATAAAAATGGATTTGAATAAAATTATATTTCTGATGATGCTTTGCGTCCCGATGTTCGTGGGAGCGCAGACGCTGACTTTCACAGACTACGAGCCGATGGGCAACATGCGGACGCAGGTAACTCGGCAGTTCTTCCGCCTTGTAGAGCAGGAAAGCAAGGGGCGCATCCGCATTGACCACCATTGGAACGGCGAACTTTCATCGAGCTATGATGCCTACGAGACGGTGCGCGAAGGCACGAAAGCCGACATGGCTACGGTAGTACCCGAATACGATAGCCAGCGGATGCCACTCCACCAGTTGTTCAAGAGTTTCCTGGCAGGACCCTCGGGCGAGGCACAGGTCGCACTTATCCGCAAAGCCTACAAGACGATTCCCGAACTGACAGAGGAGCTGCACCACGCGGGCATCCACCCCGTGCTGGTAGCTACGGGCTATCCCGTGGGCTTCTATAGCCGAGAGCCGATGGCAGACCTCAGTGCGCTGAAAGAGCAGACGTGGCGAACTGCCAGTTTCTGGCACATCAGTTATCTGGAGAATGCAGGAGCAACGAACAAACGCATCCCCTGGGGAGAGCAAGTTTCCGATTCGCTGCGCTCCGGAGCCATCGACGGCATCATGGTGAACATAGACAGCGGATGGGACATCGGTGCCCACCGTGCCGCCCCTCACCTGTTGGTGTCGCAGGAACTTTGGTTAGGGCACATCTATTTAGTGGCGATGAACCTCGACCGATGGAATGCCCTGCCCCCGAAGGACAAGCGAGCCATCGAGCGTGCGGCAAGCAAGACCTACAAGGCGATGGGCAAGACGATGGATGAGAGTTACGAGCAGATGCTTCAGCAACTGAGCAATGAAGGCTGCACCGTACGCCGCCTCACGCACGAGGAAGTGTCCGATTTCGTCACCAACGTCCGTCAGAGCGAAGTGCAGGAACGATGGGTGAAGGAAAAAGAATCCGAAGGCACGGCAGACGTCCGCCGCGTATTCGAGAAGCTCCGTTCCTTGGTACAACATAGTGCAAAGAGGAAACAATAGAAAACTACAGTTATGAATACGGAACTCCAAAAGTGTATGAATGGCGAACTGTACGATTGTGGGTGGTGTTCCCGCTAAAGTAATTAAGAAAATAGAACTATCAAAATGAAAAAAGTAATTGTCATTTCTACGAGCCTGCGTCGTGGCTCAAACAGCGACATGCTCGCTGACCAGTTTATGGAAGGAGCAAAGGCTGCGGGGAACGAGGTGGAGAAGATTTCTCTCGTTGGCAAGAACATCCAGTTCTGTAAGGGCTGCTTTGGTTGCCAGAAGTTAGGACGTTGTGTCATCAACGACGATGTGAACGCCATCATGGCCAAGGTGCTGAAGGCTGATGTTATCTGCTGGGCTACTCCCATCTACTATTATGAGATGAGCGGACAGATGAAGACCCTCATCGACCGCATGAATGCG
>ONSV01000026.1 GCA_900320585.1 uncultured Prevotellaceae bacterium
TAAATCCCCTTCCTTTCAGGGGAGGGGGGTGGGGTGAGGCTCTCGTTAATGCACTCGAAGACGTGCATTAACACCCACATCACTCCCTGTGCAAACCGCGACATCCCGAATTGACGTAGTAAATCTACTAATTCTTCACTCTTCACTCTGCACTCTTCACTTTTTTCGTACTCTTGAAGTACGAAAAAGTAGTCCAGCAACTGCCTTAGTCCCACACCTTCATAAAGGAAGTGCCTATAGATATGGAGCAGAATATAAAATAAATTGAATTCAATAGTAGGAGTGATTAGACCACCCTGTTGAGAGAACATATCCTCTTCATGCTCTTTGAACCACTTCTGCAATTTTCTGTTCTTCCACAAGTTGAGTAGCACTTCCACATGGTAGTGAACCTCTACTTCTGTATCTTTGAACATCTTTAAATGCAGATGTTTGTAATCCCATTCTGCGTTTTCTTGTCCAATACTGTCTGCAAACTCAATAGCCTTTTCTCTTCCGCAGTCAACATAAACATCAATGTCTCCAGGCTGTCTAAACATCCCCAAGGAGTTGCTTTCGTCCTGTATTTCGTCCTTCGTCCTTCGTCCTTCGTTGTAAAGCTGCGCTATACCCTGCCCTTTGAGTATAGAATATCTAATTCCAGCTTCTTGAAACTTAGCACTAACTTCCAAGCACTGCTTATTAACCTTCTGATTCTGTTGTTGTATCAGTGCCGCCGTCCCCAACCAATAATCATACAGCTCTTCTGGAATACCAACTCTGTTTTCGCCATCGTAGAAGCTTTCTCCCTTCCCTTCAGGGGAGGGCAGGGGAGAGGCTATTTTCTTTACTCCATAAAAGCAAATGCCCAACAACCTCTGCCTTTCCGCCATCTTAAACAGCCGCCCCCATTCCTTCTTCGAGGGCACTCTCGACAGCCGTTCTTGCGTGCCGATAGCTATGCGGATCAATTCAAAGAACAATTCGGTCATTGTTTATAAAACTATGACTATAACTATGACGATGACTCTTGTAAACAGCGAAGCGCTTAAACTTTTATTTCAGAATTTTCTCCAGACCATTTTATTCACAATGCCGACATAAGATTGAATGATTTTCACGACCTTCGTGGAGACATTCTCCTCGATATAGTCGGGAACGGGGATGCCGTAATCACCATTCTTATTCATTTCTACAGCGGTATCTACAGCTTGTAGAAGTGACTTCTCATCAATACCGGCGATGATGAAACATGCTTTGTCGAGAGCTTCGGGACGTTCTGTACTCGTACGGATACAGATGGCAGGGAAGGGATGGCCTACACTCGTGAAGAAACTGCTTTCCTCAGGAAGGGTGCCAGAATCAGAAACAACTGCAAAAGCATTCATCTGCAGGCAGTTGTAATCGTGGAAGCCAAGAGGCTCGTGCTGAATGACTCTTGGATCTAACTTGAAACCTGAAACTTCCAAGCGCTTGCGACTACGAGGATGACAAGAATACAAGATGGGCATGTTATACTTTTCTGCCATCTTGTTGATAGCGGTAAAAAGAGACGTGAAGTTCTTTTCGGTGTCGATGTTCTCTTCACGATGGGCAGAGAGCAGGATGTACTTGCCTTTCTCCAATCCCAAACGCTGATGGATGTCACTAGCCTCAATCTCTGCCAAATTCTGATGAAGCACTTCCGCCATGGGAGAGCCTGTAACGTACGTGCGCTCTTTTGGCAGTCCACAATCAGCAAGGTAACGACGGGCATGCTCGCTATAAGCCATGTTCACATCGCTGATGATATCCACGATGCGGCGGTTGGTCTCCTCGGGCAGACACTCGTCCTTGCAACGGTTGCCGGCCTCCATGTGGAAGATGGGGATATGGAGCCGCTTGGCACCGATGACCGACAGGCACGAGTTGGTGTCGCCAAGCACGAGCACGGCATCGGGACGTGTCTCCACCATCACCTTGTAACTGCGGTCGATGATGTTGCCCATCGTGGCGCCCAGGTCATCGCCCACGGCCTCCATATAGATGTCGGGCGCGTCGAGTTTCAGGTCGCGGAAGAAGATGCCATTGAGGTTATAGTCGTAGTTCTGCCCCGTATGGGCGAGGAGCGTGTCGAAATACTGCCTGCACTTGTTGATGACCGCCGACAAGCGGATAATCTCGGGGCGGGTGCCCACGATGATGAGCAGCTTCAGCCGGCCGTTGTTCTTGAAAGTTTTCATCGTGTCGGATTTTGGAAGGTTATACCACGGGGTCGAAGTAGGTGTCGGGGCGGTTGGGGTTGAACGCCTCGTTGGCCCACATCACGGTCACCAGGTCGTCGGTATCGGAAAGGTTGATGATGTTGTGGGTGAAGCCAGGCAGCATTTCCACCACCTGTATCTGGTCTCCACTCACCTCATATTCCCTCACGGGATAGGGCTGGCCGTTCTCATCGAGGCCCTCGCGGCGCAACTGGATGAGTCCGTGACCACTCACCACCACGAACTTCTCGTTCTTGGTATGATGCCAGTGCTGTCCTTTGGTGATGCCCGGCTTGGAGATGTTGACCGACACCTGTCCGCGGTCGGGGGTGCGGATGATCTCGGTGAAACTGCCCCGCTGGTCGACATTCATCCTCAGGGGATAGATGGTCTTGTCCTCTGGCAGGTAAGAGAGATAGGTGGAGTAGAGTTTGCGGGCGAAGTCGTCGCTGAAATCAGGAACCTCAAGGTTGTCGTGCATGGCCTGGAAGGAGTGGAGCAGGTCGACGATGCCTCCTAAGGTGATGTGGTGGGTGACGGGCACCACACAGAAGTTTCCATCGCGGTGCTCATGTCCCGAAAGGGCACCTATCAGCTCGTCGACGACATCGTCGACGTAGACCAGGTTCATCATCACCGAAGGATCGTTGACAGTGATGGGAAGCCCATTGGCGATATTGTTGCAGAACGTGGCCACGGCACTGTTGTAGTTGGGCCGGCACCACTTGCCGAAGACGTTGGGAAAACGGTAGACGAGCACCTTGGCACCCGTAGCCTCGGCATAGTCGAAGAGCAACTGCTCCCCGGCACGCTTCGACTCCCCATAGGGATTGTCGAGCAGGGCCTGGATGGACGAGGAAATCATCACCGGGCACGTGTTATGGTGCTTTTTCAATGTGTCGAGCAGCGAGGAGGCAAAGCCGAAATTGCCTTTCATGAAGTCGGCGGGATCCTTGGGCCGGTTGACACCAGCGAGGTTGAACACGAAATCGGCCTCCCGGCAGTAGGCATCAAGCAACTCAGGGGTGCTGTCGATGTCGTACTCAAAGATGGTAAGGTCGGAAGGGCAGTCATACCAGCGTGCCTTTCCCTCGGCGATATTGCGCAACTGCGAGCACAGGTTCCGGCCCACAAAACCTTTTGCGCCTGTCACTAATATTTTCATGTCTGGATGGGTTGCTTTGTTGTTGGTTCAAGTCTATTCGCTGCGTATCTCCTTGGAGCGCTGCTTAGGCAACAAGCCGAGGTCCTCGCGCACGAAGCGCAGCTTCATCAACAGTGCCTTCATGCCCTCGGCGTCGAGCCGGCTGGTGTTGTGGCTGTGATAGTCCTCGATGCGGGAGATATCCTCGTTGCCCACGGTGAAGAACTTGTCGTAATTGAGGTCGCGGGTGTCGCAAGGTATGCGGTAATAGCCGCCCATGTCGATGGCACGAACCATCTCCTCGCGGGTGACGAGCGTCTCGTAAAGTTTCTCACCATGGCGTGTGCCAATGATCCGAATCTCGGGTTCTTTGTCGATGAACGGCCTGCCGGTACCAGCCACGGGCGTATGGCAATAGATGTCGACGAGTGCCTTGGCCAGCGTGTCGAGCGTGGCTGCGGGCGCCTTCTGCACGAAGAGGTCACCATTGTGCCCATGGGTGAAGGCATAGACCACGAGGTCGACGGCATCGTCGAGGGTCATCATGAACCGCGTCATGTTGGGGTCGGTGATGGTGATGGGCTTGTGCTCGATCATCTGCTCCACCCAGAGGGGGATGACCGACCCACGGCTGGCCATCACGTTGCCATAGCGAGTGCAGCAGATGGTGGTGGTGGAGTCGTCGCCCAGTTCGCGCCCCTTGGCTATGGCCACTTTCTCCATGAGCGCCTTGCTCATGCCCATGGCATTGATGGGATAGGCCGCCTTGTCGGTGGAGAGCACCACCACATTGCTGACATGGTGCTCTATGGCCGACTCAAGCACGTTCTCCGTGCCAAGGATATTGGTCCTGACGGCCTCGGCAGGGAAGAACTCGCACGAGGGGACCTGTTTCAGCGCAGCGGCCGAGAACACATAGTCGACCCCCTTCATGGCCACATCTACTGATGCCTTGTTGCGCACGTTGCCAATATAGTATTTCACCTTGGGGTTCTGCAGCGCATGGCGCATGTCGTCTTGCTTTTTCTCGTCGCGCGAGAAGATGCGTATCTCCTTGATATCGGAATCGAGGAAACGGCGCAGCACGGCATTGCCAAACGAGCCGGTACCGCCTGTTATCAAAAGTGTTTTATCTGCGAATACACTCATATTTCTGTTGATTTGGAACCAAAAACTATTAAGTTGCGACGCGCTCTATAACATGGTAGAACTCTACACCAGTCCATTCCAAAACCAGCTTTGGTCTGATGGCCAAGGGTAGTGGGCCTGATGATCACAAACGCGTGAAATTCTTGATGTCTTTCAGCCTGTTGAGGAAATATTTCTTATAATTCTTCTCCAGTGTTTCCAAAGGAATGCGTTCCTCCTCGGGATATAGTGACATTTCGTGCTCCACAATCTCCTGCGGAGTATAAGCGAATCCCACCACCTTGGCAGGGTTGCCATAGACAACGGAATAGGGAGGGATGTTCCCCCTCACCACGCTACCACTGCCTATATTGCATCCCCTTCCCACATGCGAGCCGCCAAGCAAGGTCACATTGGCGCCAATCCAGACATCCTCTTCCACAATCACATCCTTGTCGAACTCATTGTTCGAGTCGAGCTGCTGTTTCTCATTATCCGTGACCTGCCTGTAGAACTTACCCTTTATCCTCATATGATTGCCCGTAATCACCTTGAACCCGAATGCGGCGGCAGAATATTTCTTCATGATGAATTTCGCACGCCAGTTCATGATGACGGAATCGAAGCCGATTCCGGTGTGCTCATACATATAGAGGTTCTCAGGCTTGTAGACAACGACGTTGTTCGAGATGCGCGCACTGCGGTCCTTGTGGCCATAGTTCTTGTAAACCTTGCCCCACAATTTCCTCACCACTTTTTTTAAAAATTCCTTCATAATTCGAGATGGGTTAGAAAAGCCAGATTAGGAAGTGGCCAGGGCATACAGGTCGTTGATGGTCTTGCAGGCCCTGATGTCGGAACTGAAGATCTGCTTGTCGAACTCGTCCTCATAATATGCAATCAGCAGCATCACCGAAATGGAACTCCACTCGTCGATTTCCCTAAAATCCATATCAGGTGTCAGGGAAGAGGCATCATCCACGTCGATTGCTTCTGCAAACTTCTCGATAAACTCACTAATTTCCATATCAATACTATTTTTTAAATAAAACCAAAATTTGTCTGCTTTATTGTGAATCACCGGCGGCATGCTGCCAAATTTGTACAAGCTTGCTCCAAACCGATCCAATATTGTATCTCTCGTTCACTCGCTCAAGGGCATTGCGGCGGCACGACTCCCTCAGGTCATTGTCGTCCAACAGCATGCCGATGGCTTCCTTCAATTTCTCCGTATCCCGGGGCGGCACCAGCAAACCATAATGCCGGCCGTTCTCCTCACCGATCATCTCGGGGATGGCTCCCACTGTCGTGGCCACGATGGCACAGCCACATGCCATGCTCTCGAGCATGACATTGGGAAAGCCCTCGGTATAGGAAGGCAGCACATAAATGCCACACTGCATCATCAGTCGCAGGATCTCCTCATGGGGCATCTCGCCCCTGATCTCGAGCCACGGCTCGTTCCCGGCCATGCCGAGCAACTCGCGACGCATATCCTCGTCGATGTGTCCGGCCAAGACCAGTCGGATGCCCTTCAGTTGCCTGCAGGCACTCACCAGTTCGCACATGCCCTTGGTCTTGATGCAATGGCCCGCGAAGAACACCATTCGCTCATCACGCTGCTGGCCGTTAGCATTGGCACGAACGAAGTCGTCGACCACCTGTGCCACGGGATTGGGCAAGTAGCGCACTTTGCCGGGCCACAAGGGTGCCAGGGCGTCGAGCGACATCTGGTCGATGGGCACGGCCATGTCGGCCTTGTCGATTACCCTCCGGAGCAGCCTCCACTCCCAGTTGCCCGCATTCCTCACCTCAGGAATCCTTCCGAAATGGAAATGCACCACGGTCCTCACGTGATGTCTACGAGCGACACCGAGCATCACAAGGTCCTTCAGCAGACTGATCGACGCGCTTGTGCACAGGTGAAGCACATCATACTTCCCTTGTCGCAGCATGCGCCTTTCCTCCCTGATGATGCCAGAGTAGTCGGCCACCCCACTCCACACTCTTCCTAACATGGACGTGGGGTTGGTGGAAGCGCTACGCCCCATGGGAAGGATATCGACAGTTACCTGTGGAGAAGACAGTGATTGGTAATGGCGCATGATGTTCTCTGCCCACTGCGATATGCCGCCTCCTCCCATCTTGTAGGGAGTGGCCAACAAAATCCTCAAGGTCCTGCCTTCCTGTCTCGTCATACGCAAAGGGGGTTACAACAGCGACAAATATTTTTCCACAAAGACTTTCCCCGACATGGTTTGCTCGGCTATCGCACGGCTTCGCTGGCAATACCCGACATATTGGGAATCAGTGAGACAGAGGGCCGACTCCAACTTGCTGGCCATGTCGGCAGGCTGGTGGGGGTCGAACAAGAACCCATTCTCGCCCTCATGCACATAGTGGGGGTTGTCGCACACCCTACTGCTGATGACTGGCAACGAACTGGCCAGGGCCTCGCACAACACATTGGGCGTACCCTCATAGAACGAGGGAAGGCAGAAGAAGTCGGCCTTGCGATACTCCTCCTCAATGGTCTTGGTCTTCGGATAGAAAAGCATGACGTCGGCCAGTCCATTCTCCTTCACCAAGCGTAGGCAGTCGTCCATATATTCCCTATTTCGCTGGATTGGCGTGTCGGGAATCAGCCCGAACCACTTCACCACGAAATCGTCGCGCCGCTCGCGGAGCAACCTGACAGCCTCGATGAAGCCCTTGGTGTTCTTGCTTGCCCAAACCGACGCGGCCACCATGATGACAGCCTTCTTTCCACGTTGACGCTCACCATGGAAGGCGAACCTGTCCAGGTCAACAAAATTGGAAATGACCACCGTCTTGCCGGCATACTTCGGGAAATGGGTCTTGATGAACTCACCCTGGGCGTACGAGTTGGGCACAATGCAGTCGGCATAGCGGTAAAGCCAGAACTTGACACGCTCACGCCGTGTGATGACCTGTGTGGTGTTGCGCTCGCTGACGATGAGCCTGAACTTACCTCCGAGACACCGCACGGCACATGCCATCATGCTTGGCGAGTCGAGATAGGCCACCACAACATCGGGCTTGGCACCCATCAACTTCTTTCTGACCTGCGAAAAGCGTTTCAATTGGCCACCACTACCCTCTATCACTTCGCATGGCACGCCATACTGACTGAGCAGACTGCCATAAAACATGTTGGGGTAATAGGTATAGACCGTCACGTCGACGCCCCTCTCCTTCAGCATTCCTGCGAGACCAACGATTTGCCGCTGGGCCCCACCGGCTCCTAAATGGTCGATGAAAAGTGCTACCCTCTTCATTTGCAATATCTCTTTGACCGCACACGCAACATATACCGACAATGGTTTGGCCCGATGTGGCAACCCACGTCAACACCCCTGAAACCCCGCTATGGGAGAGCTTGGCATGAATGCCTGCCAACGAAACCGCCTATATGGAAAAGAGGCGACAATCTACTGACTATCAGAAAATTGCTTGCCTCCACCCTTGCAGTATATGCGAATGTGCAACTATCATTCTAATGAAGTTGCAAAGTTATATTATTTTTTTGATATTCCCAAACCGAGAGCTATTTTTGATTGCCATTATCCAAAATGTGCCCACGTCATGGCATTTCGTCGACAAAATGAATGTGTTTCTCGCTTTTAATTGTTATTTTTGCCCATCCGCCCAACGATTGGGCATCCGACTGCGCCGAACTGTCATCGGAACAGCCATGAGCATTCTTATACCAAACCATCCCTTTGAGGAGCATCATGCGCAACACCACCTTGCTGACATCCGTCCTTACCATGCTATTGGCAACCCTCATGCCAATCACTCCCTCGTGGGGAGGCAACGGCAACACCAGTCCAGCAGTCTTCAATGGCAAGAAGGGGAATCCCGGCATGATTGCCATCAGGAAGAAGGCGGAGCACGTCACCCCCGACGATGTGAGAAAAGCGCTCTCCTTGCCATGGCCTGAAGAAAGCGCCCGGCTTCTCACCGCCGAGGAGGCAGGACTACGCGAAGGCGACACCCGGGACATCGGTATGCTCAATGCCGCCGCACTGAGAGCGATTCCCGCCGACTGCCCTGGCATCAAACTCGACAAGATGTATTACATATACATTCCCCCGGTGGGAAGGACGTCGAACAAGAGCAATGGCTATATCGTGCTGGACCACGACTTCTTCATCGACGGCGAAGTGAACGGCAAGGCGGAAGGTGGCCTGACAACCAACCAAAGGCTTTTCTACACCGAGCACTCCCTGAACCTGCGGAAGGTGCACGTCGTGGTGGAAGAGAGCGGCCTGTCTTTCACGTTCTACATCAACACTGCCAAAGGCATCGACCAACTGCAGGTCACTGGATGCGTGTTCGAGGGACAGGGCGCCCGTAAAGGAAACACCTTCTACCTGGGCAGCAACGACACCAGTCCCATAGCCGGAGACGGAAGGCCCGTGAGCGACAATTGTATCAACCACATCCTTTTCGACAGCAACACGCACCAAGGGAAGAGCCTCGTCCAGAGCGGTGGCCTGAGGGTGGTGGAATCGTGCCGGTTCATCAGCAACACCATCTACGACGTGGCAGGCATGGGCATCTGCCTGAGTACCGACAACAAGAGGAGGCATGCCGGGCTGATGACCTACATGACGTGTCCCATCTATATTGTAGGCAACACCTTCAAGGGAGTGGACAGGGTGATGAAGAAGCGAACGAGCTACACCAGCTACTATTGCGCTGCACTGGTTGAGAGTCGCTGCCTTTACATGCTCCACAACACCATACGCGATTTCGTGGGGGGAAAATCGCTATACACCACCGTGAAAGGAGAGAGAATCAACGGCTATCCTGCCACCTACGACCTCTATGCCAACGTCACCCAACTGTATTACTGCAACAACCATGTGAGCAACGTTTTCCGGTTCACCAAGGAAAGGATCAACTATGGCATCCTCAAGGCCAAGGGGTGTGGTGTGGCCAAGGAGTATACCGACAGTCACCCACCCGTCACGAGATACTACATCAACAACGTGTACGACACCGACCGTGAGACCGTGATGAGAATGTGGAAGGGCCTCACCTACCCCAGCGACGGAGGCGACTACAGCATGGAGGAAGCCTATGACCAGTCGCTGGCGCCCGACGAATACCTGACCTACAACCTCGTGGGCTATTCGGCGGCCATTCCCATCGACACCCTTGCCATCAGGAACAACACGATACGCGCGGTGAATATTGCCGGCATGCTGAACAGCTCTCACCAGATATGCACCCATTTCATCCTCGAGGGCAACACCTTCGACTCGAGGAACATCACGTCGGAAGAATACCACTCTCGCTCCAACGAGGAGAAAATGACCTATAACAAAGAATGGCTTTTCTCTGTATGGGGTGTGGGAAAAGATACCTCGGTGCGCATCGCAGGCAACCGGTTCACGGCCCAGAAGAAAGCCATCCGCCTGATGCTCTACAAATACAGCAACGGCGAGGCGGCCCACGCCAGGCATACGACCATCACCAACAACACCAAGCCTTCTTCCTCGAGCTTGGTAATCAAAAGCCTCAACAGAGACAAATGGACCTTCAGCCCCTATACTTATCCCTGACAGAAAGGTTCTTTTCCAAATATTCATACCCAGAGAGAGGAAAAAAGGAAAAATTGCTTACCTTTGCACACAATTTACAGCCTGCCCTCACCATGACAGGCTTTTTATGTGACTGAAAGAGATAGACAAATGGGCAAGATATTGATTGTGTCGGCTGTTTTCCCACCCGAGCCAGTGGTTTCGGCGATGTTGTCGTACGACATCGCGATGCGTCTTTGCGACATGGGCAAAGAAGTGGTCGTTGTCTGCCCCGAACCATCGCGCCCACTCGACTACGTGTTCGACAAGTCGGAGAAAGACTACCCTTTCGAGCGTGTGGTGCTCGAAAGCTATGTGTGCCCCGAGTCAAAAATCGTCGGCCGCACAAGAGAGAGCTACAGTTTCGGGAAAGCCATCGAGAGGTTCATCAACAACTATCCCCATCGCATCGACGCCATCTATGCCAACACATGGGCACTGTTCTCACAGCATTCGATGGCCAAGACTGCAGTCAGGATGCATATTCCCTACTTCATCCATGAGCAAGACATCTACCCCGAGTCGTATTGTGCAAAACTGCCCAAGCCCTTGGGCTCGCTGCTCTACAAGATGTTGGTACCCATCGACACCTACGTACTGAGAAACGCCACCAAGATTTTCGCCATCTCGCCCACGATGATCACCTATCTCTCCACCTCAAGGAGGATAGAAAAGGAGCGTTTCGTGCTGACCCGCAACTGGCAGGACGATGCCACGTTCATCGACCACTACAAGCCCTTAGTGAAAAAATCCGAGCGCTGCCACATTATGTATCTTGGCAATGTGAACCCCACAGCCAACGTGACGCTGGTCATTGGTGCCATGGGACAGTTGGACAAGGAGAAATACCATCTCTCGGTAATCGGGAATGGCCCCGACAAAGAGCATTGCCAGGAAATGGGGAAGGCGTTGGGATTGGACATCACTTTCGGTTCGGTGACACCTGCCGAAGTGGCCTCCAAACAGTCGGAAGCCGACATCCTCGTGCTATGCCTGAAAAAAGGGGTGGCCCAAACTGCCACTCCATCGAAACTGACGGCCTACATGCTGACAGGAAGGCCCATTGTGGCCAGTGTGGACACCGACTCCGACTGCGCCGAAATCATCAGGACCACAGGCTGCGGCATGGTGGTGGAGCCCGACAACGAAGAAGAGCTACGCAAGGCCATCACCACCATAGCGGCGATGCCAGCAGAAAAACTGGCACAGATGGGCTCGATGGCATTCGACTACGCCAAGGCACATCTCTCCAAAGAAACCAACCTGAAAATCATTACCGACGAACTCACGGCCTACTCCACAACCGACGACGCAGGCCCAGCACATCAATAATCCTGGTATTCTCTCTGCCAGTCGACAAACTTCAACGGCTCACCATGCCCTGGCATCACCAGCATGTCGGCAGTTGCCATCTGCTCTATTGTCTGGATAGATTGCTCCCAGTCGTCCTCACTGGCATCACGCCCATTGAAACAAGGCTTGTAAGGCATGATGGTGTCGCCGGTGAAGAGCATGTTGTCGAGGACGATGCACATAGAGCCCTTGCTGTGCCCGGGAGTAAGATAGAACAACAGCTCATGGCCGTCCCAGAGAAGCGTCTCCCCTGAGTGGGAAATCACCTGGTCGGGCTTTCTCATCTCGTACTGGTAGTCCATATCATCATAATAGAAGAGGAAGTACGACCGGTTTGACTTCCTCACGTTTCTGCCACACACTTCGGAGCAAACCACCCTCACATCATCGAACCTGTCGCACAGCGCATTCACGCCCCAGTTGTGGTCGGTATGCTCATGGGTAAGCAGAATATAGTCGAGGCGCAACCCATTGCGCTCGATAAAACTGATTTCCCTCTCCGATTTCTCGCTGCCCGGGTCGACGACAACACACCTCTTGGTGACGTCATCGTAGACTACAAAACAGTTTGAGGTCATCAGTTGGTTGACCAATTGATATGTTCTAACCAAAGCAAAAATCAGATTGTACCGTTATCTACATGTATGTTCTGGGCTGTCACCGAAGCGGCCTTGTCGGACAACAAGAACGAGACCATCTCGGCTACAGACTCCACACTCGTGGCGGCCTTCAAAGAGGTCCGGGCATAAATCTTGCCGCGCTGCTCATCCGTAAGGCTGGCACTCATGGCCGTGGCCATGAAACCAGGCACCACACAGTTGGAACGGATGCCCTTGACGCCCCACTCCCTGGCCGTATTCTTGGAGAACGCCTCCATGGCACCCTTGCTCGAAGCATACATGGCCAGGCCTTTGTAGCCCGTGTGAACGCTGATGGAAGAGACATGCACGATGCTCCCCTTGGTGTGGTGGAGCAACATATTGCGGATGGCATACTTGGTAAGGACCATCGGGGTGAACACGTTCACCTCGTACATCTCCTTCAGACGCTTGAGCTGCAAGTTGGTCACGATGTCATCATAGGCGACGGCAGCGTTGTTGACAAAACCATGCAGCACGACGTCGTTGGTGACAAACTCCTTGAAAACGCTCTTCCTGGCTCCCTCGGAGTCGGAGAGGTCGACGCTCTTGAAAAAGAGCCTGCCCTCGTATTCCTGCTCCAAAGCCTTGAACTCGTCGGTGTGACTGCGAGCCACGCCATAGACGGTGTGTTGCTCACGGAGCAATACACGGCAAATTTCCAAACCCACGCCACGGGAGCATCCTGTAACCAAAATATTCATGTTCTCTTCAACTTTCCTGTTCTTGTTAACGACAATTCGTCCACGAACTTGACACGTCGTGGAATCTTGAAATCCTGGAGCCGTGCCGACAAGGCCCTCTTGATGTCGGTCTCGGTCAGGGAGCTGCCATCCTCCTTCTGCACGTCGGCACAGAGCACATTGCCCAATATGGAGTTCGGCTTCCCGTAGACCAGAACCTGCCTCACGCCTTCCAGCGACATGATGGCATCCTCCACCTCACCGGGATTGACCTTGTAGCCGCCCACATTGACAAGCTCGTTCTTGCGGCTCTTGAACCTGAACAGTCCGGCTTCCTCGTCTACCCATTCAATCAGGTCGCCCGAATGATAGAAGTCGTCGGTGAAGAGGAATCCCTCTGACGTGCCCAGCAACGACTTGTGGATAAGGAGCTCATTGTCCTCGACCCTGACCTTGTCGCGTATCGACTGGGGTATCTGGAAACTGTCGTCCTTGGCCGCAAACAAGGTGCCTGCCTCAGTAGAGGCGTAGACATTGTTGATCTTGGCGTTGGGGAAAATCCTGTGGATGGCATCGTAGAGCCGGGAATCGGATTTCTCGCCTCCCAAGGTGACGCGGACAACATGCTCATAAGGCCTTTCGAACGGAAGGAGCAACCTGTAGAAGGTGGGTGTGGCAGAGATGTGGGTGACCCGTTTGTCATCGACCAGGCGCAACACCTCGTCGCGTGACTTCCCGAACACGTTGACCATCGTATTCTGGTTCTCGAATGCCTGGAAGAACACCTGAAGGCCGGCCATATGGGTGGGGTTATAGGCAAACGCCCAAACCTGCCCGGCATACTTCGCTCCACATCTCACAGAACGTGTCAGCGTAGATATGCCATGCACCACCTTCTTGGGCTGGCCAGTAGTGCCAGAGGTAAAGATGGTGATCTGCGAAGGCGATTGCCTGACGGCAGCGATGACCTCGTCGATGCTGGCGAAATGCCTGGCCTCGAACGTCTTCTCGACATTCACCTCGCCCTCGTCCAATCCATCAATCTCCGACGGATTGATGTCGGAGTCGACGAGCGTCAAAGGCAAGCCTGCCGCCAAAGCCTTTACCATATTGACAAAGAAAGGAAACAACTCCTTACTCCTCAGCAAAGGGCAATAGGCAGCACTGCCGCTGACAGCACTCAGCAGGTCGGCGTAAGTATATTCCCTATCGTCGTAAAGAAATACCATTACTCAGCAAACTTTGACAAAATCTCACCAACGGTGTTGACCAGGCCATCCTCGAAAATGTCGATGTCGTACTCATCCTCTATCTTCACGGTCAGTTCGGCGAGGTCGAAGGAAGAAAGGCCCAGATCGTCGCGGAGATTCATCTCCGGACTCAAGTGGTCGATTTTTTCCGCACCTTTCAAACTCCTGATCTCATTGATGGTGTCTAACAAGAATTCTTCCATAACCATTACATTCGCAGCACTCCAGATTATCATTTACCGGCGTATGGACCTTGGACTATTGCCCGCTGCCATGCCGGAACTCGCACCGCCCAGGTGCCGCAAAAACAAGGCGGCCTTTTTCTTTGCGGCGCAAAAATAGCAATAAAAAATAAGATACTTACACCTTTGGGTGGATTTTTTCAACAAAGGCGCAATTTGACAACCTAAATGCTCTGATTGATAGGTCGGTAGATGCGGGTTTCTGACAAGTCGCAGGCAATGCTTCCCCACGACAAGCCTATGCCATAGGCACTCATGACCACTTTCTTGTATGTGGACGTGTCGTACCCACTCTCGTTATGCCGGGTATCGGTGATGACCAAAGGGACAGAGGTGGGACCCGTATTGCCGTAGTTGACGATATTCAGCGGCACATTGTCGGTCTTGATCTTCAGTTTCTTCTTCAGATGGTTGAACGTGAATTTGGTGGCCTGGTGGAAAGCGAAGAAATCGACTTCGTCGATCGTCCAGCCCACATACTCCAACAAGGTCCTCACACTCGAGGCACCATCCTTGACAATGAAGTTGAAGACAGCCAGACCATCCATGTCGAGGTTTTCCAACGACCTGATGTTGCCGTCGCTGTCGGTATATTCCTTCTTCGTCTCCTCCGTTGCCGGCATTCTGAATCCTCCGGCAGGCACGATAACCGACTTGTGCTCAGCACCGTTCGAGCACAGATGCACGCAGATGTCCTTGCCCTCGGCCTTCTCGATGAGAGTGGCCGAGCCGCAATCTCCAAAGACCATTCTGTGCGACCTGTCCTTCTCGTTGATCATCTTGGTGGTGGTGTCGCCTGCCAACAGCAGCACCTTGTCGCACGAGCCCGAAGCGACCAATGTGGAAGCCAGGTAAACACCATTGATATATCCGGAGCAGCCGTATGAGACATCGAAGCACACCGTATCCTTCGACAACCCCAGGCGGTCTTGCAAAATGACAGAGGTGGCCGGAGCGATGTAGTCGAATGTCTGTGAGACGAAAATCAGTCCATTGATAGAAGACCTGTCGAGCCCCTCTTTCTCGAAAAGCAACTGAGCCGCCTCGAAGCACTCGTCGCTTGCCGTCTGACCGGCATCGGCGACATGCACCCTGTCGACACCCGTTGCATTCCTGATAACCTTCACCTTGTCTTCTCCGAAGAGTTGGCTCAACGTGTCCATTTCCAACACGTTAGGGGGCAAATATGTGGATATGGCGCTGATAGCCACATTCTTCAACCTACATATCATGACAGAATAGTTTTTGTTGATTTATTATAATAAGGTATAGCCTCCATCTATCTTCAAGCTTATACCTGTGACCCAGGAACTGGCGTCAGAAAGGAGATAAACCACTGGCAAAGCGATGTCTTTAGGCTGGCCAAACCGTTTCAAAGGGAAGTATTTCTGTTTCTCGACCATTTCCTCCCTCGTAAGCAATGCATTGGCAAAAACAGCCTCCGTGGCCACGATGCCTGGGTTGACACTGTTGACACGGATACCTTGTTTCGACAAGTCGAGCGCCGCACTCTTCACAAACGCGTTGACAGCGCCTTTTGAGATGGCGTTCAGGGAGTCGCCATAATGCACGGTATACACTCCTGCGAGCGATGACACGAACACCACCGATGCCGGCTTGTTGAACTTCTTCCTCCTCACCAACTTCTGTGTGAGTGAGACAGGCGCTACGGCATTGGTCTCCAAGAACTCATTCACGTCGGTCTTGTTGAGGAACTTCACCAACACCATCTTCGATATGCCCACACAATTGGCAAAACCATCGATGACTGGAAGGGCCTCGACGAGCTTGTCGAGTTGCGACTCGTCGGTGATGTCGCAGCAGTGCACCACATGGGCGCCCTCCTCCATCATCGACAGGGTTTCGGCCAACCTGCCGGCATCCCTCGCCAGCAGATGGACGCTTGCCCCCAGTCTGGAGCACTCGATGGCCAACTCACGACCTATGCCCGAAGAAGCACCAGTCACGAGAATGGTCTTTCCTTCTAACGTATATGGGTTGTACATGTTCAAATGAGAATATAGCCACCATCGATGGGCAGGTCGACACCTGTCACCCATGAGGAAGCGTCGGACAGCAGAAACACATGGGCCCAAGCCACATCGGTAGTCTCGCCCAATCGTTTCAAGGGATAATACTGCACTTTCTCGAGCATCTGCTCCTCAGAGAGCACACCACCCTCGTTCTTGAAGATATTCGTCTTGATGATACTGGGATTCACGCAATTCACGCGAATTCCCTGCGAGGCCAGCTCCAACGCCGCACCTTTGGCAAACCCGCTGACGGCCCCTTTTGAGGCCGCATACATCGACTCGCCATAATGCACGCAATAAATGCCTGAGAGTGAAGAGGTGAAGACGATGGAACCCTTCTTCCTGACTTTCTTTCTCTTTACCAGTTGCTGGGTAAGCAGAATAGGCCCGAAGGTGTTGGTTCCTACCAGTTCCTCCAGTTTGGAGGGAGTAATAAACTTAACCCGGATGATATTTGCGATTCCCGCATTGTGAGAAATGCCATCCAATGCCGGACATTTCTCAGCCAGATTCTCAATCTCAGGAAAACTGCTCAAATCGGCGGGGATCTGGCAGTGGCCAGTCCCCTCCAACATGTTCATTGTTTCGGCAAGCCTGTTGGTATTACGACCCGTAATCACCACTTTGGCGCCCATTCTGGAACACTCGATGGCCACTGAACGGCCTATTCCGGAAGAAGCGCCTGTCACCAAGACTGTCTTATCCTGAAGACTGAATGGATTATGCATTACTTGGATTCTACGAGGTCGTAAAGTTCCTTTATCGTGTTGCATGAACGAAGTTCGGCGCCAGTCACCGTCTTGTCGAACTCATCGTCGATGAACGAGATGATGGACAGGGCGACGAGCGATCCCCACTCCTCAAGATCTTTGTATATGGTATCTGCAGCGAACACTTCCTCGGGAGTATCCTCAAACTCTGCCGCAAATGCTTTCACAAACTCATCTAAAGTCATAAATTTCTACAAATTATTTGGTTAATGAATATTATTTCAAGTTAGAGTAATCTCTTACCCTGCCCTCATAAGAGGGTATATGAAGCACAGAGGTCACCAATGCCTCTGGAGCCATACGTCTTACTATTTTCTGGAGCGTATCGTCAGGGCCCACCTCATAAAATTCGGTGACACCATTCTCCAGCATCCTGAACGTGAGGTTCGTCCACTGCACAGGATAGGTCATCAGCTTCACCTGATTTTCGAGAATTTCCCGGGCATCGGTATGCTGGTCGCCATCGGCATCCTGGTAAACAGGAATCTGAGCGTCGCAGAAATGGAGCTTTCGCAGTTCGGCCGCAAGAATCTCGCCCTCCTCGGCCGAATTGGGCGAATGGCCCACGCCCTTCATCGGCAGTGGGAAAGCCCGCTTCGCTCCCATATCATTCAACATCTTGCATGCCCTCTTGATACTCTTCCGGGCACCGGTGATCACCAACTGGCCTGGGCCGTTGTAATTGGCGATATACAAGTTCTCGCCATCTTCCTCGCCCACTATCCGAAGCACATCAAGCACCTGCTCGTCGGGAATGCCTATCACGGCCCCCATGGCACTGGGATGGCGCTGGAAGGCCTCATGGAACACCTGTCCGCGGGTTTTCACAAACTTCAGCGTCTCCTCGAAACTGAGCACGCCAGCAACCACCAGGGCGGCATACTCGCCCAAGGAATGTCCGGCCACGCAATCGGGCCTTACCCCGTTCTGGCCCAATGCCAGCGCCACCTCGTAGATAAAAATGGCGGGCTGGGTATATCGGGTATCCATCAGCAACTCCTCCGAAGCGCCAAACAGCGTATCAGAGAATCTCTCGCCCAGGATATCGTTGGCTTGCTCGAAAATGGCCCGGGCCTGGGGGAAGTTGTCGTAGAGGTCCTTTCCCATCCCTTCTTTCTGGCAACCCTGGCCAGGAAACAAAAACGCCTTCATCTTGTACTTAGCACTTTATTAGGGAAGTTTGAACTTATGCTCGTCCAAGTCCATGACAACGCTCATGCGCTCACGGCCGTCGGGCATCTTGTAAGTATCGAGTATCTTGTTGCCATTGCGGGTCTGGAACCTTACGATTTTCTGGTTGACGCTGTCCATCTCGCCATACACTTCCCTCACACCCAGGATCTTCATCATGTAGAGCATCAGCTCCTGGGTATAGATTGACATGTAGGAATCGTCGCGCCCTGGAAGCCACGCCCAGAACTCGTTACGGGCACCATGCCCATTCACGAACTTCTTGTCGCTGTCGGGGCTGGTAGACCTGAAGCGGTCGAAAGCATCCTTGATGATTGAAGGGCGACGCAGCGCCGTCGTAATAAGAGGCCACACAAACCGCCATTTGTGCTTGCGGAACCCCTTGAACTCCTGTGACACATCCAAGGAGCCGCTGCTGAAACCGAGTATCTTGTTGTCAAGTTCGGCACAGACCACTATCTGGTAGGGATCGTTCAAGATAACCTTATAGTATTGTTTCAGGAAGTCCCTGTTGACGTGTGCGAAAAAACCCTCGCCGTACTCATCACGGACATGATAGTGCACTTCCGCAATCTGTATGGCATCACTTGGCTTCGCCAGTCGGTATTTAATATCGCTCATCTTAGTCTTTTTGCATACACAACAATCCCGCAAGCATTATGCCGCAGGCGCTTCCAAAACTCTTCTTTTGTATGTCGTTACATTTCCAATCATACCTCACAGCTCTTACGCGAATAAAAGCCTTTTAGCACCATCCCCTTGTGGTAACGATAACATTGACACGGCAAAAACACCAAGACATTTTTCGTCAGGAGAGGGAATGCATTTCGTCATAGCGGAATTCCTATATACCAATAAATGGTTGATAGACTGCTATTATTATGGGGCTGGCAACGATTTATCGACACCAAATTTGGGCACAAAGATACGAATAATAATCGAGCCCAACAAACTTATTGGCTTTTTTGTGCCTTGTTTCTTTGTTATTTCGTTATTCTTTGTCTATTTTTGCAGTCGAAACCACACATAAAGTATGAAAAAAACTTCAATCGGGCTCCTTGCCCCTGCCGCAACCCTCGCGGTTGCCCTGTGCTTCTGCTCTTGCGGAAAAGAGCAGTTCCACCTCAACGGAACGATAGCCAACGCTACCGACTCAGTGCTTTATCTTGAAAACATGGCCCTCGACGGCGCGCAAGTGGTCGACTCGGTGAAACTCGACGAGAAAGGCGACTTTGCCTTCAGCTTGGAGGCACCGGCCGACGCACCCGAGTTCTACCGGCTTCGCATCGCCCAGCAGATCATCAGCCTCTCCGTCGACTCCACCGAGACCATCACGGTGAAGGCCACCTATCCCGAAATGGCCTCCAACTACCAGGTGGAGGGCAGTGAGAACTGCCAGAAGATAAGGGAACTGTCGCTGATGCAGATGAAATTGCAGGCCGAGGCCCAGCGCGTGTACAACGCACCCGACCTCAATGCCCAGGCCGTGGAAGACAGCGTGCGCCACCTCATCGACCAATACAAGACCTCGGTGCTCACCAACTATGTATACAAAGACCCGATGAAGGCCTACTCCTATTTTGCCCTCTTCCAGGGCATCGTGGTGGGCAATGCCTACCTCATGGTGTTCAACCCCCGCACCAATTCCGACGACGTGCGTCCATTCTCGGCCGTGGCCACCAGCTGGGACCAGCTCTATCCCAAATCGCTGCGTGGCGAGAACCTTCACAACATCACCATCGAGGGGATGAAGACCCAACGCATCGTGAAAGCCAACCAGGAGGGTCTGGAGGTGGATGCCAGCAAGGTGACCGAAGCCGACATCATCGACATCGTGCTGCCCGACAACAACGGCGTCACACGACGTCTTACCGACCTCAAGGGCAAGGTGGTGCTGCTCGACTTCCATGTGTTTGCCACGGACGACAGCAGCGAGCGTATCCTCGCCCTCCGCGAGCTCTACAACAAATACCACGACCGCGGACTGGAAATCTTCCAGGTGTCGCTCGACGAGGACGCCCACTTCTGGAAAACCCAGACCGCTGCCCTGCCATGGGTGTCGGTACGCGACGACAAGGGTGTCTCACAACCCTACTTGTACCAAGTACAGGCCGTCCCCCTCGACTATATCATCAACCGCGACAACCAAGTGGTGCTCGGTCCGCGTGAAATCAAGAACCTGGAGACCGACATCGCCAAATATCTCTAAATGGCCGAGGCGAGGAGAATGCTCTTGGGCTTGGCGATGCTGCTCGGTACACTCGCCCATGCCCAAACGTTCTCGCTGCAAGTGGAGAACGACTCCCTGGCGTATCTCATCTTGCGCACCGACTCCACCACCGACAGGTGGCGCCTCGCATTCCCCGTCTACCAGATGTGTACGGGCGACGTGGATGGTGACGGCCAGCAAGATGCCCTGGTGGGCGTGGTGAAGTCGACCAGGTTCGACAAGAAGACGGCGCGGCGCCTCTTCATCTTCAAGAACCACAAGGGGCACATACGCCCGTTATGGATGGGCTCGCAGCTTGGTGGCATCCTGCACGACTTCAAGATAGTCGACGGCAGGGTGTTCACGCTGCAGGCCACCACCGACGGACGATACGTGGTGCTCGAGCACGTATGGCGTAAATTCGGGCTCGGCGCACAGCGTTTCGTCGTGAAGGGCGTGCCTCACGAGGAGGCGCTTCGGGTGTTCGACAACCTGTAGCCCCTTTCAGCTCTTTCAACCTACTAATGCCAATAATCACTCTAAACCACATAACTATGAAAAGAATCATTTCCTTCCTCATGATGCTGACCATCACTATTGGATTGTCGGCACAGGATAATGGTGAGGTAAAGCCCATCACTCTTCCAGGCAAGGGCAACATCAATGTGGAAACGCTCAACAAGCGCATCAACACCAAGATGGACATCTCCAACCTCTCGGTTTGCGAACTGCGTGTCCTGCGCAACGCCTTCGCCGCCCGACAGGGATATCTCTTCAAAAGCAGCGAACTGAGGATGGTGTTCAACACCACATCATGGTATGACTCATTGGCATGGATGCGCGAAGGCGGGAAACTACCCCCATTGAAATACACTCCTGCCGAGCAGGCCTTCATGAAAAAGTTGCAAGACCGTGAGAACGAACTGCTCAAGCTGAACTTCAAGCCCAAGACGGGCATCGTGAACCTCGACAACCTGATCAACCCCTTCCAGCTCGACGTCTTCCCCGACGACATGAGGTCGCACCTCTCGAAGCATGGTTTCGGCATTGTGGAGACCGACAATGAGCAGATTTTCCAGGTGTATGAGCACAACGACTACACGATGTTTCCCAACTTCGTCACCACCGATCTCTACCTGCAGCTCTTCCATCTTTACTTCGACACCACGCTCCGCAAAGTGGAGGAGAGCACACTGAGCAAGGTGATGACCGACTTCACCAAGCGGATGTACGACATGATGAAGACCAGGGCACAAAGCGAGAAGGACACTGACGTGAAAAGCGCCGCCGAATGGCTCCAGACCTATTTCGCCATCGCCTACACACTCATCTCGGGCGCCGTGCTGCCACCCGTGCCCGAGGCCTACAAGCTGATGGCCCAAGAGGAACTGAAGAACTGTGGGGAGGCCCAGAACAGCCTTTCGGAATTCCTCGAGTATCATGAGGTCAACTTCGCCTACAGCCTCTTCAGGCCCAGGGGGCACTACACCCGCTCCGAACAATGCCAGCGCTATTTCAGGGCCATGATGTGGCTGCAGACCGTGCCCTTCGGTACCGACATCGACCACCAGATGCTCCGTGCCGCCCTCCTGGCCGATGCCATATCCTCCTCGGCCGAAGCCAAGAAGGCCTACAACGCCGTGGCCGACCCCATCACCTATCTGATGGGAACGCCCGACAACATCACCATCCTGCAAGTGGCCGACGTGATGGCCCAACAAGGTGTCGGCGTGCAGCAGCTGGCCAAGGACAAGAAAGCCATGAAGGCCTTCTGCCAACGGATTGACGAGGTGGCCGAACAACAGACACGCATACGCCCGAAATTTGAGTACACCTCACACAACAAGGTGAACCTCATGCCCCAGCGCTATATGCCCGATGCCGAGGTGCTGCAAGAGATGTGTGACTATAAGAACGACCCCACGAAACGTGACGTGCCCTCGGGCCTCGACCTGATGGCGGCCATGGGCAACACTGCTGCCGAGCGCATTCTCATCAATGAGCTCAACGAAGACAAGCGCTGGGAAGGCTTCGTTCCTACCCTCTCGAAGATGAAGGGCGTAATGGGGAAGGCCAACTGGAATGCCTCTGTGGCCACGAAGTGGATGTCGGCGCTCAATACGCTTAACCTCTACGACGACAGCCGCAGGCCCTACTTCATGAAGACCCCGCAATGGGACAAGAAGAACCTGAACGCCACGCTGGCCTCCTGGGCCGAACTGAAGCACGACGCCATCCTCTATGCCAAGCAACCCTTTGCCGCTGAGTGTGGCGACGGCAGTCTGCCGGCACCCACTATCGTGGGCTATGTGGAGCCCAACATAGCTTTCTGGGAGAAGGCCGTGAGCCTGATAGACGAGACCCATAACGTGCTGCGCCGCTACGGCCTGCTCACCGAGGAGGTGGAGCAGATAGGCAACGACACGAAAGACGAGGCCACCTTCTTCCTCAACATCAGCAAGAAGGAACTCTCCGGAACGAAAATCACCGACGAGGAATACGACCATATCCGCTACATCGGTGCCACCTTCGAGAACCTCTCGCTCCAGATGCTGCGCGAGCCCGACCAATACCTGCAGGGATGGTACGACGTGCAGGGAGCCGACAAATCCATCGCTGTGGTGGCCGACGTCTACACGGCCAACAGTCCCACCAACCCCGAGAAATCGATTCTCTACGAGGCTGTGGGACCCGCCCACGAAATCTATGTGGTGGTGGAAGTGGACGGGCACCTGCGCCTGATGCGCGGTGGCGTGTTCTCCTACCGTGAGTTCAAGCGTCCCATCGACGAGCCAAGGATGACCGACGAGGAGTGGCAGGAGAAACTGAAGGAGTATCCCAATACGGGCAAGCCCTCGTGGATGAAGGAAATCACCATCCCGGGCGACAAGAAGCCCGCCGACAACGAGACGGTGTTCTACGGTTCGGGATGCTGATGCGAAAATGGCTGCTATGGCTCATGGCATGGTGGTGTGTGCCGGCAATGGCCGGCGACACCATCACCGTGACCTTCGCGGGCGACGTACTGCTCGACCGTGGCGTGCGTGAGAAAATCTCGGCCGATGGCGTGGAGTCACTCTTCTCGCCATCGGTCGACTCGCTTTTCTCTGTGAGCGACGTGGTGGTGGGCAATCTGGAGTGCCCAGTCACCCTTATCAATGCCCCCAGGCAGAAAAAATACATTTTCAGGGGCGAGCCAGAATGGCTGACCACACTCAAGCAGCATGGGTTCACCCATCTCAACATGGCCAACAACCACACCATAGACCAGGGGCGGCGCGGACTGCTCGATACCCGCCAGCAGGTGATGGAGGCCGGCATGGTGCCCATCGGGGCTGGCGCCACAATGGAAGAGGCAGCCCAACCCGTGCTGTTGGCCCAATCGCCCCGCAAGGTGTGGATGGTTGCCTCACTGCGTCTGGCACTTGAGAACTATGCCTACCTGCCCTCACGTCCCTGCGTGAGCCAAGAGAGTTTCGACATGCTGCTGCAGCGGGTAGCCTCACTGCGCCGCGATGATCCCGGATGCTATATCATCGTTTCGCTCCACTGGGGTGGAGAGAACACCATGCACCCATTGCTCGACCAGAAAGTGGAAGCCCACCGTCTCATCGATGCCGGGGCCGACCTTCTGGTAGGGCATCACACCCACACTCTCCAGGACATCGAACAATACCAAGGAAAACACATCTTCTACAGCATTGGCAACTTCATCTTCGACCTGCTCAAGCCCCAGCACTCCAAGGCTTGCGTAGTGACAGCGCACATCACGGCCAACGATGCCTGCGTGAGTATGCTGCCCATCGTGATAACAGACTGCACGCCCCACATCGTAGGAAGAAGCTTATCTGACCAGTAAAAATTTACTTCTTGGGCATGAGCACAGGCAGCCCAGGGTTGGCATCATCGTCATCAACGGGCGGGGTGTCATCGTCATCATCGTCGTCATCGCCAGAGGGCTTGCCAAGAATGATGTTGATGACGTCGGTGACGTCGATCATGTTGATATAGCCATCACCATTCACGTCGGCCATGGCCAGCTCATACTCCTCCTCGTTCTTCTCAAGGATGATGTCGATGAGGAAAGTGACGTCGCTCATGTTCACCAGTTCATCGCCGTTGGCATCTCCCTTGATCTGCGAGGCGGCGACATAGCGGGTTTCGCGGGCACACAAAGGACCTGTGCCCAGGAAAAGGAACAGGAGAATGGCCACCCAGGAGGCCGTCATCAGATAACGTAACTGTATGGTCGGTAGGATTGTTCCGTGCTTCATCATCTCTTCATCATTTTTATGGTTGTACCATCACTGTATCTCACA
>ONSV01000080.1 GCA_900320585.1 uncultured Prevotellaceae bacterium
TCTCGCTGGTAGGCTGCAGGAATTGCGCGTAGACGGCTCCCCACGATGTGCCCTCGGTATTCTTCGATACCACGAACTCTTTCTTGTCCTGTGCGGCGACGGCCGTTTTCACATACCCCAGTCCGGCGGTGGCCTGTTGGGTGTCGATTGGCATGTCGTCGATGGCCAGTCGTGCCATCTCGCGCTGGTCGAGAGTCGTCATATTGCCGTTGAGGAATGCATAGATGGCATCCACCGAGTTGACCGTGGTGTCCCAGAGTTGTGCCCTCTTTTGCTGCAGGAGCCATATTCTCATCTCGTCGATGATATTGACGTTTTGGGGTTCGAGCCGGCGGAACGCCTCCATGGCAGCCACCTCGGTGGGGATGTTGTAGCTTCGCCAGGAGTAGTAGGCCTTCCTGGTATCGAAGTAGCGCCCCATCTCCTTGGTGAGCACGGAGTACTGCCTGATGCTCTCGATATACTCGGCTGCCTTTTGCTGCTTGCCGAAGGCCGACAGGATGACGGCGGCCCTTGCCTTTCCGAAGATGGTATACTCGTGCGTCTTCCTTGCGGCGATGTCGACCATATATTTGGCGGCCTCCTGTGCCTTGTCCTCCATCTTGCGGCTGGCGATGGCGTTGATGTAGAGAATCTGCAAGGCATTCTCCGACGGACGCACGCTGCGCCCCTTCTTCTCGTCCTTCCTCATCTCCTCGGCCTCCTTCACCAGTGCCTTGTCGAGGAACGAGAAGGCCCTGTCTTGCATGCGCTGAGTGGCTTTCTGCTTGCCGATAAGCACATCGAGCCGTGCGAGCATCTCACACACCTCGGCGGTGATATACGGACTGCCCTTCATGCCTTCCCACCACGACCATGAGCCATCGGAGAGCTGCAGGCCCTCGAGCTTGCCGAAAGCCTTTGAGAGCCGCGACTCGATGAGCGTCTTGTCGAAGTAGTCGGAGAGTCGTTGCATCTGGCTTTCCTCCTTGTCGGCGCTGCTCACCCATGGCGTCTCATTGAGGAGCAGGTCTTTCAGCTCCTCGTTCTTGGCGAGATGGCTGGTGAGCGACCCCACCTTGCTCGTCTCTGCCTTCCACTTGCCGATGGTCTGCTCGATATTGGGCGAGAGGTTCATGATATACTGTCCGATGGCGTTGGCGTAGTAATTGGCCGCCAGCGATATGGCATTCTCGCTGGTGATCTCGGCCAGCGAGGGCAGTGCCTGCACCATGAGCCATGCCGGGTTGTTGGTATACTCGATGGAGAGTTTGCCGTCGGTAGTGCCTTTGGGGAAGAGCTGTGCGAGGTCTATCCTCGTGGTCTGTGGCCCATGCTGCGTGATGGGGAACGTGACTGTGACCTGCTCCCTGTCGGGAAGAACGGGCAGATAGTGCTGCTCACCATCCGAGAAGCCCTCTCCCGATGCCATGACCCTGCACACGAGCAATGCCTTTCCGGCATCGGGCTGGAATTGGAATGTCACGGCCTGCGTCTGGTTGGCGGGAATGCTGACTTTGACTTCCTGCTCGTAGCACACCGACTCGTCTTCGGGGTCGATGAGCAGCATCCTTGCCTTGCCCTCCACCTTATGGTCGGATGTATTGATGACGCGTGCCGAGACCTGAGCCTTGTCGCCCACCCTCACGAAGCGCGGTACGTTGGGCATCACCATCACCTCTTTCTGTGCCACGCTCTCGCCAGAGATATTACCGCTGTTGGCCTCGCGGTCGGTGACCAGGCCGAGGAAGCGCCATGTGGTGACGCTCTCTGGCAGACGGAACTTCAGCGAGAGGATGCCCTGGCTGTCGGTGACAATGGCCGGCATGAAGAATGCCGTCTCCTCGAGGTTCTCCCTCACCTGTCCCATTTCGGGCTCAGAGCTCTTGCTTGCCTCCTCACTGTCGGTATCCGACAGTTGGGACTTTGGAGGAGCGGGGGCCGGAGCCTCCTTTCTCATTTCCATATCGCCAGCAGATGCCTCCTCCATGGCCATTGCCATGGGGGCCGACTCCAACATATCGACTTGAGCACTGTTTCGTGAGAGCGTCCGATGCAGTCGGACACCACCAGAGCCACCTATGGTATAGTCGAAGAATCTTGGCGAATAGAATCGGAACAGTCCCTCGTCGAAATGGGTGAATTCGAGTCCGGGAATGCTCATCGTGTGTATGGGTGCCATGCCGCTTCCCGAGAATCCTCCCGGCCAATAGTCTCTCCACGAGGTGGAGGGGAGCGGCGAGAACATCAGGTTGGAGAACGACAGGTAGTGGCTGGCGAACTGGTCGAGCGACTTGTCGTAGAGCGTTGCCACGAGTTGCGCGTCGGCCGGAGTGCCATCGGCATAGGTAGCCTTTAGCGTCCACTCCTCATCCTGTCCGGGTGTGAGCCGGTCGCGGAAGGTTTCCCAACTCAGGTGTATGCTCTTGTCGACCACCGGCTTTGCTATGGAGTGCTGATGCGAGTAGAGCTTGCCATCCCTCACCCATGCGAAGGTGAGGAGGATGCCATTGCCATACTCTTCCTTGTATTTCCACGCCTTGGTGTTGTTGGCATTGTTGAGGGTGAACGTCCCGCTCTCGAGCACCTTGTCGCCCGAGAACACGTTGTAGAAGACATACGTATCGGGGTCGGAAGAGCCCACCTGCACATACACAGGCTTTCCATCGGCGGGGAACCGCGAGCTGGTGGCATAGAACCAGTCGTGAGTCTCGACGGGCGGACGTTTGTCGCCGATGGTGAAGAGCACGATGTCCTGTGTCACGGTGTCCCCCTGGCAGATGGCCTTGAAAGTATGTTTTCCAGTGCCCAGTTTCTCTGCCTTCACGGGCAGTTCCACCTTGGTGTTGGCCTTGGCCGTATAGGCCTGGGGCTTGTTGTCGATATAGTAGGTCACCTCGCCGTCCACCTCTTGTCCGGCGATATTGAGCAAGGTGAAACGAAGGTCGGTGAACTCCCCTACCTCACTCCTCTCGGGCAGATGGAACGACAGCGATGTGGCCTTGTCGCCCAAAGGCAGTGAGATGGAAGCCGTGTGCGACTCGCCGCCCTGGTCGGTGACCACGGCCTCGGCCACGATATTGTAGCACCTGGCCCTCCACGGCATGTCGTTATGCCGCTCGTTCTCGGGCATGACGACGGGCACGGTCATCTTGAACTCGCCCTTATCGTCGGTAGTGGCCTCGGTCTGGAGCAGCATCTCCTCGTCGCCGGCATCCCAATACCACCACGACGGCTGTCGTCTTACCACCGTATAAGCCACCCTTGCCCCTTGCACGGGCACTCCAGAGTAGGTCTTTGCCCGTCCGGTGACGCTGATGGTGTCGCCATTCTTGTATACCTCCTCCACCTCGTCGATTTCCACCTCGAAGGTAGGCCGCTTGTATTCCTCGACGCGGATTGACTTGTTGCCTTTCGAGGTATACAGCAGGAATTGTCCGGTAAGTCCTTTCGCCGGCAGGATGAACACTCCGCTGGCCTTGCCGAACTCATCGGTGACCACTTCTTTCTCCTCCACGGTCTGGCGGTTGGCATCGCGCAGCACCACCTTGATTTTCTCCCCGGCCAGGGCCTTGGCTTGCTTGCCGTCGTAGTTGACCAGTGAGATGAGGGCGAAATGAACGGGTTGTCCGGGGCGGTAGATGGCCCTGTCGGTGAAGATGCTGACATTGAAGCGCTCGTGCCTGACCTGGTTGTAGTAGTAGGACTGCGACCACATACCCTGCGACGGACAGAAATCGTCGGTCTTGGTATAAGCCTTTGCCGTGCGGCTTCTCATCGACTTCTGGTTGGTGATAACCTCACCCTTGGCATCACATTTCAGCAACGTGTCTTTCTCGTTGCGGTAGTTGCTGTGCAGGCGTACCATGGCGTAGGGCAGCGGCTTGCCTGTAGTGGCGCTCACCACGGCCAGGCGCATATTGTCGTTGGGCAATCCCTCGGAGAGCATATACACATCGCTCACGTAGAACACGCTCCAGTCTTGCTTCACGTCATCGTCTGTCACCTCCGACAGCACGGAGGCATCATCGGCCCTCACGTTCATGAGATAGACGCCCGGCTGCAATGCCGGCAGCATCACGGAGTCGGTGAAGACATCGTAAGGCTGATGGCCTGAATAAGCATGGCGAACGCTCTGCTCGCTGCCCTTCACGATTTTCTCCCTTACCTTGTCGACCTGCTTCTTGTTGTAGAGCGACACGTTCTCGTCGGCGCTGATGTTCAACCGCCACAGCGTGAGGGTGAGCGAACTGATGTTGCGGATGAAGGTGAAGTTGACCTGATGTTCTCTTTGAGGCAGCATCACCTTGAAATTGGTATTGAAGGAGAACTGCTTCTGCATGAGCGAGGCACGGGAGTTGCTGAGCGAGACGATACGTGGCCACGCCTTGTATCTCTCAGTCATCTGGTCGATATATGCCACCTGTTCGGCAGCCGTGGCATTGTCGGCCGAGCCCAGGATATCATACTTCAGCAAGGCCAGTTCGCCGGCCACGTCGAGGTCGCCATAGACATTGAGCAGCGAGTCGACTTTTGGCAACAATTGCTTGTTGGTGCCGAAGGTATCAAACTGCTGTCGCAGTCCGAAAGCGTCGGCAATACATGCCGCCTCACGGTTTCCCTGCTTGGCATAGACATCTCGAAGCAAGGCGAAATCGCCAGTCTGCATGGCCAGGACGCTGAGCAGGTCGTTGTTGAAATACTTGCTGTCGTCGCCTTTTTCGAAAAGCGGGTCGAAGTCGGCAGCCTTTTTCGAGGCCAGCAACGACGGGTTGGAGAGCGACTTGGCGAAATAATCCTTGGCAATATCCTGGCTGTTCTCGCCGAGACCGGAATTCTCGGTGTAGACTTTCCCCAGCACCGACTGGTAAACAGCCGCCAGTGCAGGTTGGTTAGCGGCCGTTTTCTTCTCCTCCTCCACCAATACCTTCACCTCTGACTCGAGAGAGTCGGGGGTGATGCTGGTGACGGCATCGACATGCAGGAGCCGTGCCTTGAGCAAATGACCGTATTGTTGTTTCTTGGCAGCCAATTCGATGATTGAGTCGAGCGTCTTGATCTGGTCACGCGGCAAATCCTTGGAAACAGCCTCTTCGTACTGTTTCCAAAGCGCATTAAGGTCTTGAGATGACATATTCATATGCGCAAAAACCAATAGAATAACAATTCCAAAAAACCTTCGCATAAAGCGTGATAATAAACCCTTTTGGGCGTACTCTCCTTAAAAAAACAAGAAATAAATGGCTTAAAGCCCTGTTAACAGTTAAATGATGTGCTGCAAAGTTATGGATTTCGAATGAATTTTCAAAGAAAAAAGTGTCAAAATTACCTTTTTTTAATAATATTATTTTTATATACGCGGAAGGGCCTGGTGTCAAAAAATACGATAATCCATTCAATCTTTTTTTACATTTTAACACCGAACAAAAGTCAGTATTTCCGTTTCCACAAGCCCGTCTGCACCACCCCTCTGACGAAGAGGTAGACCACGAACGCCAGCCATAGTGCATGGTTGCCCAGGCCGTCGCGCAATGCGATGAAAAGGACGAAGAACACCGCCGTGGCCACGGCCGAGGAAAGGAGCATGCCGCGCGTGGCTGTGACCCCGATGAAGATGCCGTCCCACACGAACGCCGCCACGCCTGCAAAGGGCACAGCCACCGCCCAGGGGAAGTACTCGGCAGCAGCTTCCACCACCTGCCGCTCATCGGTCAGCAGTGCCAGGAAACGCTGTCCGCCCAGCAAGTAGACCAACGTGAATGCCAAGGCCACCACACCGCCCCAGAAGAACACCCGCCTTACCGTATTGCGGAGGGCCGCCATGTTGCCTGCCCCGAGGCATTTCCCACTCATGGCCTCGCCAGCGAAGGCGAAGCCGTCGACGACATATGAGAAGAGGATGTAGAGCTGCATGAGCAGGGTGTTCACCGCCAGCACCACACCCCCCTGCCGGGAACCTGCCGCAAGGAAGTAGAAGTTGACTGCCACGAGACAAAGGGTGCGCAGGAAGATGTCAGAATTAACTTTAAAGAAATCCAACATTTTAACATATTCAAACAATCCCCTCCATCTGAAGTGGACTCGAAGTCGGCCATAGTATCTGAGCAACAAGAACAGCGCCATGGCCACGCCCGCATACTGTGCGATGAGCGTGCCCATGGCCACGCCCTCCACCTTCATCCCCAGTCCATAGACCAGGAACAGGCTTGCCCCGATATTGATGATGTTCTGGGTGATGGAGATGGCCATGGGGAAGCGTGTGTTCTGCATGCCCACATACCATCCGCTGAGGGCATAGAGTGTGAGCATGGCGGGCGCTCCCCACACGCAGATGTTGAAATAGGCCGAGGCCAAATGAAGAATTTCGGTTTCGGGATGGAGGATGAGCAAGGCCCCTCGCTTGATGGGCACCTGCAGCACAAGGATGGCGAGGGCCACCACCAGGCCCACCACCATCGCCCTTACGGCCAGTTGGGTGACGGCGGTGAGGTCGCGGCGCCCCAGAGCCTGCGAGGTCATCCCGCTGGTTCCCATTCTGAGGAATCCGAATACCCAATACAAGATATTGAATATCATCGAGCCGATGGAGATGGCGCCGATATACACGGCGCTCCCCATGTGCCCGACAATGGCCACGTCGACCAGTCCGAGCAGCGGCACGGTGATATTCGAGATGATAGACGGCAAGGCAAGCCGCATGATCTGTCGGTCTACCCCACCCATCTGTACTATTTGGCCATTTTATAGATTTCCACCATATCCTCACGCTTCAGCACGCGGATATTGCCCAGCGTGATCTGTCCGTCGTGGCTTGCCCTGCGGGCCATCTCCTCGATCTCGTCGTCGGTGATGTCGCGGCCAAGCAGTTCGTGGATGCTCACCGGCATTCCCAGGCTGCTGAAGAAACGCTCGGTGGCCTCGATGCCGCGCTCGGCGGTGCGGCGCAGGTCGGTGAAGTCGCAGTCGACGCCCATGACGTTGGTGGCGAAGCGGGCGAAGCGTGCCTCATGCCCTGGAAGCACGAACCGTGCCCAACTGCCCCAGATGGCGGCCAGTCCGGCACCATGTGTCACGTCGAACATAGCGCTCAGTTCATGTTCCAGGCGGTGTGTGGCGAAGTCCTTTGTCGATCCGCACTCGGTGAGGTCGTTGTGCGAGAGACTTCCCGCCCACATGATTTGCGCGCGGTGGCGGTAGTCGGTGGGATTGCGCATTACCTCCATGGCACTGTCTTTCACGGTACGCATGAGTGCCTCGGCGATGGCGTCAGTGAGTGTCATATCATCGTATATGGTGAAATAGCGCTCCATCGTATGCATCATGATATCCGTGGCACCGGCAGCCGTCTGGTAAGCAGGCAAGGTGAAGGTACGCTCAGGGTTCATGATACAGAACTTGCACCGGCAGAGGTTGCTGTTGACACCCCGTTTGTCGTTGTTCTCGTCGTTGGTGATGACACAGCTGCTGCTCATCTCCGAGCCAGCAGCGGGAATCGTGAGCACCACGCCGATGGGCAGGCACGATGCCGGCACGGCCTTCCCCGTCCAGAAGTCCCATGGCTCGCCCTCGTATCCCACGCCATATCCGATGGCCTTGGCCGAGTCGATGACACTTCCTCCGCCGATGGCGAGGATGAAATCCACCTTTTCGTCACGGCAGAGCGCCACGCCTTTCTTCACCAGCGAGAGCCGCGGGTTGGGCACCACGCCACCAAGTTCCACATGGCTGATGCCGTCGGCATCGAGCAGGGCGATGATTTTATCGAGCAGTCCCGACCGTTTGGCGCTTTGTCCGCCAAAATGCACGAGCACGCGCATGCCACCATAATGGCGCACCAGCCTGGCCACTTGTTCTTCCGACTGTTTTCCGAATACCACCTCTGTAGGTGCATAGAAATTGAAATCTCTCATAGTGATTTTTGTTTTTAGGGTTTGTTTTGGGCAAAATTAGCCATTTTCCCCGAAACAGCCAAAGCAAATCAAGGAATAAAGTTTTTCAGGAGTTCAGAAGTTCAGGAGTTCAGGAGTTCAGACAATACCCTTGAAGTATGGACTAATGACGTGTCATTCCGACCCGATGTAGAGGCATACCATGCCCAGGAGGACCAAGGCCAGGTCGAGCACCTTGCTTTTCAGGTTTTTCTCATGGAAGAAGAGGGCACCGAAAAGGAACGACACGGCCACGCTTCCTCTCCTCACCATCGACACGATAGAGATCATGGCTCCTGGCAGGCTGAGCGCATAGAAATAGATGAAGTCGGCAGTGCTGAGGAAGATGCTCACGCAGATGATGCTCCAATGCCAATGGAAAGGAGTGATGTGTTGCCTTCTTGGCCACCACAGCAAAACGAGCACGGCAAACATCAGGAAGCACTGGTAGATGTTGTACCAACTCTGCACCAGCATCCTGTCGATGCCCACTCCCCCATTGTCGGGTGGTGCCATCAGGTATTTGTCGTAGAGTCCGCTGAGCGCCCCCAGGAGTGCCGACAGCACCACGTAGTAGATCCATTTGTCGTGTTTGAAGTCGATGCCTTCCTTCCGTCCGCTCCGGCTCAGCATGAAGAACGATGCCACGGCGAGCATCACACCCACCCATTGCCACAGGTTGAGCCTCTCGCCGAAGAAGAGGAGTGCGCCCAGGAGCACCATCACGGGCCGTGTGGCGTTGATTGGTCCTACGATGGTGAGCGGCAAATGCTTCATCCCGAAGTATCCGAAGAGCCAGGATGACAGCACGATCAGGCTTTTCGCCACGATGTATTTGTGTGTTTCCCATCCAGCCACGGGGACATGAAACTGCGAGCCATCAAGCAATGGGGTGAAACTGCTCAGCAAGATGAACGGCAGGAAGATGAGCGAGCAGAAAAGGGTGTTGAGGAAGAGCACGGGAATGACAGCATTGGCATTGAGCGCCTCCTTCTTGAAAGAGTCGTAGCATCCGAGCAAAGCTGCGGAGACAAAAGCCATGATGAGCCACATCATCTGTATAGGAGTTTTATTCTAATATTCCACTTTTTGTAGGAAGAGCGCATGTGCCGGCATGCTCTCGCCCGCCTCGGTGCGTTTCCCACTCTCTATGATTTGCCTCAATTGGAGGAGCGTGACACGGTGTCGCCCCACATCGATGAGCGTGCCCACTACGGCACGCACCATATTGCGCAGGAAGCGGTTGGCCGTGATGACAAACCGGTAGTGATGGTCGTCGATTCTCTCCCACTCGGCCCTGGTTACCTGGCACAGCGTGGTCTTCACGTCGGTATGTGTCTTGCAGAATGCGCCGAAGTCGGAGTATGTGGTGAGCATCCGTCCCGCCTCGTTCATCAAGTCGAAATCGAGCTGGTAATGAATGAAGCACGAGTGCTGCCTGACAAAGGGGTCTTTCCGTGTATGGATATAATAATAGTATGTGCGTGACTTTGCGCTGAACCGCGCATGCATGTCGGGCGACACCTCACTCACCTTCCTCACACTGATATCGCCAGGGAGCAGTCGGTTGAGTTTATAGCAGAGCTGGTCGCAGTCTATGGGCAAGTCGGTGTCGAAATGCGCTGCCATGTCTACGGCATGCACCCCAGCGTCGGTACGTCCGGCCCCCACCACCTCGATGGGTTTTCTGAGCAAGACGGAGAGTGCGTTCTGCAGTTCCGCCTGCACGGAGTTGCCGTTGGGCTGGACCTGCCATCCGTGGTAGTTCTTGCCATCGTAGCCGAGGAAAATGAAATATCGTTTGCTCATTGTGGCGGCAAAGTTACGAAAAGTCGAGTGGAAAACGAAAAGAATCTATTCTTTTCTTTTCCCGAGACGGAGTAACTTCGCGCTGCAAGCGCAGAGTTACGAAAAGTCGTGAGGAAATCGAAAAGAAATTATTCTTTCCTTTTGCATTTCGCTCATTTATTCGTAACTTTGCCGCTAAGAAACAATTACATGCTACCCCCAGCCATCATTGTTCATTTTATAACCGTACTGATTGCTATGACCAAAACAAATGCCTATATTCCACCCGTGGAGGCCGTAATGGACATTTTCCGACAGCTCAACAACATACCACGCCCCTCACACCATGAGGAGAAAGTGGCCGACTTCCTCTGTGACTTTGCCAGGAAACTCGGCCTCGAGTACCGCCGCGACGACAACAACTGCGTGGTTATCCGCAAACCAGCCTCGCCAGGACACGAGCAGGCAGAGCCTGTGGTGGTGCTCAACCACATGGATATGGTGTGCGTGGGGATGGACGACCCACTCACCCAAACCATCACACCCTATGAGGACAATGGATGGATGAAGGCCCGGGGCACCTCGCTCGGTGCCGACAATGGCATCGGACTGTCGATGGCGCTGGCGGTGCTTGCCGACGACAATATCGTGCACGGCCCTCTCGAGATCATGACCACCACCAACGAGGAGGATGGCATGTCGGGCGCGGCCGGACTGGCCGAAGACTTCCTCAAGGGCCGCAAGGTAATCAACCTCGACTCCGAGGACTACGACACCATCACCACGGGAGCCGCGGGTGCCTACCTGCAGTTCCACCGCCTGCCCGCCACCCCCGAGGAGGCTCCGGGCGGCAAACGCCGGTGGTTCCGCATATCCATCCAAGGAGGAAAGGGTGGCCACTCGGGAGTGGACATCAACAAGGGCAGGGCGAGCGCCGTGGTCATCGCCTGGGCACTGCTCGCCGCCATATACAACGAGGTTGACGTGCAGTTGGCCGACATCAAGGTGGGAGAGGCCAACGCCTCCATCGCCTCGAGTGCCGAAATCATCGTCACCGTTCCCTCCGGCGAACAGGCAGAGTATGTGAAGGAGCAGGAGAAGATGCTCAACGACTGGATCAAGGAAGAGTATGGCGACAACGACCCCGAAATGCACTGCACCATCGAGAAGACCAACGCCCGAGCCACCATCCTGCCCGAGACGGCCTTCGAGGCCCTGATGCTCTGCCTGGAGCAGATACCGCAAGGTGTGGTGAAGATGAGCGAGGCCCTGAACGACACCGTCGAGACCTCCAACAATGTGGGGCGTATCTTCGTCGATGGCGACCACATCGTGGTCACTACCCACACGCGGAGTTTCATCTACGACGACATGGTGGCCCTGGGAAAGGATATCGCCAACGTGTTCAAGCAGGAGGGCGGCGATTCGGAACTGGTGATGGCTGCCCCGGCATGGCAAGAGAAGCAAGACTCCGACTTCCTCAACCTCACCTCCGACGTCTTCGACGAGGTGCTGGGATGGAGACCAAGGAAGGTGGCCATGCACTTCGTGCTCGAGGCGGGCTATTTCGTAAGGAAATTCCCCGGCATCGAAATCGCATGCATCGGTCCGCGCATCGTCGAGCCGCATTCCACCGCCGAAAGAGTGGAACTCTCGACCATAGCCGACATATGGAAGGTATTTGTCACCATGCTCAAAAGAATGGCATAGTGGCAGACCAAAAAACACTCTCCCAAGCCCCGTCATCCCTCAACCCAGAAAAAAAGAAAAATCATCCTATCAGCCAATGAACGAAAATATCAAACGAATTGTCCTCACCGGTGGACCATGCGCCGGAAAGACCACCGCACTCGTGCAGGTTATCGAGCACTTCTCAAGTCTTGGATACAAAGTGTTCACCATTCCCGAGGTGCCCACGCTCTTCAGTCAGGCGGGTATGAACTACCTCACCAAAAACAAAGACCTCTTCTATCAGGGAGAGAAGGCCACCCTCGAGATACAGCTGGCACTCGAGGACAAATTCCTCACCATGGCGCAGCAGTGCACCGAGCCCACGCTCATCGTCTGCGACAGGGGTGTGATGGACATCTCGGCCTACATGACGCCAGAGATGTGGGACGACATCACGGAGAAGTTGGGAACCAACACCTCGCAGTTGCGCGACCAGCGCTATGATGCCGTACTCCACCTGGTATCTGCGGCCGACGGCGCTGAGCAGTTCTACACCACCAGCAACAACGCGCAGCGCTACGAGAAGATGGACGAGGAAGGACTACGCCAGGCCAGACTCCTCGACAAGAAAGTCATCAACGCCTGGACAGGGCACTCGCACCTGAGAGTCATCAACAACCACGAGGATTTC
>ONSV01000078.1 GCA_900320585.1 uncultured Prevotellaceae bacterium
TGAATGAGTCGCGGATTTCGTTGGCTGTCATCATTTTGTATCTAAAAATTTCTTGTGGGGTAGGTGGTTTCCCGGGAGGTCCGGTGTCTATGGTTGTCGGGTTTTTCCCGGTCATTCCGGCGTTTCCGGAATTTCGGGGGCAAAATTACTGCTTTTTTTCAAGAATAGGCAACATTATTGTCAAAATGTGGCCGTTAGCCGTTGAAAATCATGCAATTTAATTTTGTTTTGTTCGCCCTTTTCACTATTTTTGCAATCCCAAAGAAGGTGAAGGGATAAAAGGCATTGAAAATGGAGAAGATTAAGACACAGAAGGTATATTATTCGATCAAGGAGGTGGCGGCGATGTACGACGTCAAGGAGAGCCTGTTGCGCTATTGGGAGGGCGTGTTCCCCCATCTCAAGCCTCAGACCACCAGCAACAAGGTGAGGCAGTATACGCAGAAAGACATCGACCAGATAGGGCTCATCTACAACCTGGTGAAGGTGCGTGGATTCAAGTTGTCGGCCGCCCGCAAGTTGCTCAACGAGAACCGCGACGGAGTGGACAAGAGTGCCAAGGTGATGGAGAGTCTCATCGCCATACGCGAGGAGCTGCAGATGCTGAAGAAGCAGCTCGACTCGCTGTCGTGAGAAGGGGGGGATTTTTTTTCTAGATGAGCTAGATATTCTAGATATTCTAGTCAAAACTAGTTTTACTAGTTATCCTAGAAATCCTAGTTATCCTAGTTATTCTAGTTGTCCTAGATAAAAAGGCTGCTGTTATTCTCAGGGGAGAATGACAGCAGCCTTTTTTTGTGCCTCGGGGCATGCTTAGGGCATCCATTGGCTCTCGATATAAAGCATCATGGCATCCACTGGCTTTCGATGCGGAACACGCGCTGGGGCGTGATGGCGGCGGCCTCTTTCTTGCTCAGCTGGCGGCTCCAGGGGGCACGCTGGCTGGTGGCGGCACCCTCGCCACTGTTGTTGTACTCCAGGTAGCGGGCGGTCTGCTCGTTGGCAGCGTTGCCCCAGTTGTGCCATCCGGCGGGAACGATGTGCTTGCCCAGCTCGCAGTTCATGAACAGGGTGTAGGCGTAGGGGCGCCATGGACGGCCCAGGAACACCTTGTCGATGCCCTCTTCGGCTATCAGGCGGCAGTGGTTGAACACGTAGCCGAACTCCACATTGTTGGGGGTGGAGGCGGCGGTGACGTAGGAGTTGGCCTTGCTCTTGATGGTGCAGCCCTCGAACCATGCTGTGGAGGGGCCGAAGATGAAGTCGGTGGTGCCCTCGATATAGCAATTCTCGAAATAGAGGCGCGTACCGGCCTTGCCGGTGTAGATGGTGTCCTGGTGTCCTAAGAAGCGGCATCCGATGAAGCGCAAGCGGTCGCCCTCGGTATGCAGGGCCACGGCCTGTCCGAGCCGTGCGGAGTTGTTCTCGATGGTGATGTTCTTCAGGGTGATGCCATTGCCCTCTATCTTCAGGGTGTAGGTGCGGAAGGTGCCCATGCCCTGCTCGGTGCCTGCGAGGCGGATGTTGGCATGGTCGTCGAAGGTGATGATGGTCTGGTTCACGTCCTCGCCCACGATTTCGATGTTGTCGAGCCATGACGGGACGATGAGCTTCTCTTTGTAGGTGCCCCGCTTCACGAAGATTACCTTGTGGTAGTCCATGAAGGCGCGGCACACCTCTATGGCGTCGGCCACGTTGCGGAACTCGGCGGTGCCGTCGCGTGCCACGAAGAGCGTGTCGGGGTTGTCGTACTTGTTGGCGGCCATGGTGGGCAGGGCGAGCACCATGGCAAGGATAAGGAGGGCTTGGCGCATAAGTAGTATTGTTTTAGGTTGAGTGGCGGGACGCCGGTGCCTTGTGGGCAGGCGGCTCCCGGGTTGTTATTTGATTTGCTTGATTTCCTCGATGCCGTTGATGGCCTTCAGGCTGTCGACGATGGTCTGCACGTCCTTGCGGTCGTAGACGCGCATCTGAATGGTGCCGTCGAAGATGCCGCTCTCGGTAGAGATGACCAGCTTCTGCATGTTGACGTTGAGCTGGCTCGAGATGACGTTGGTCACCTCGTTGAGCAGGCCGATGCGGTCGATGCCGGTGATCTGTATGGTGGCGTCGAAGAGCACGCGGCGGTGCATGTCCCACTTGGCGTCGATGATGTGGTTGCCGAAGCTGCTCTTGAGCTTGTTGGCCACGGGGCACTTGCGCTTGTGCACCTCGATGTGGTTGCGGTTGTCGATGTAGCCCAGGATGTCGTCGCCTGGAATGGGACGGCAGCAGGGCGGGAAGATGAGGCGCGAGAGGTTGCTGTCGTTGATGATGAAGGCCTTCTTGCGGTTGAAGTCCTTGTCGACGAGGAACAGGTCGGTGGCGTCGTCGGCGGTGCTGCCCTCTTTCTCCTTCTTGCTGTCGCTGCCCAGAAAGGGCACGAGCTTGCGCCAGCCCGACGACTTCTTGGCCGACTTGTTGTCGAGCAGTTCGTCGATGTCCTTGTCGCCGAGGATGATGATCTTGTTGCCCAGGGCCTGGAAGAATTTCTCGGGCTTCTCGATGTCGTGGAACGCGCTGAGGCGCTCGATGACCGAGGTGGTCATCTCCATGTCGTGGGATGAAAGGAACTCGCGGAGGATGGTCTCGCCGTTTTTCTGCACCTCGCGCTCGTTGCGGCGCAGGATGGCCAGGATCTTGGTCTTGGCCTTGGCGGTGGTGGCGAAGTTCACCCACGTGGCGTTCACGTGCTGCGTCTTCGAGGTGAGAATCTCCACCTGGTCGCCGCTGTTGAGCCGGTGGCTCAGTGGCACCAGCTTGTGGTTCACCTTGGCGCCGATGCAGTGGCTTCCGAGGAAGGTGTGTATCTGGAAGGCGAAGTCGAGGGCGGTGCTGCCTGCCGGCAGGGTGCGTATCTCGCCCTTGGGGGTGAAGACGAAGATCTCGGAGGCGAAGAGGTTGAGCTTGATGGTGTCGAGGAAGTCCATGGCGTCGGGCTGTGGGTCGTCGAGGATTTCCTTGATGGTGTGGAGCCAGTCGTTGAGCTCGCCGTCCTCACCGGTCTCGCTCACGGCGGTCACGCGACCGTCGGCGCCCTGTTTGTATTTCCAGTGAGCGGCGAATCCCTGCTCGGCGATGTCGTCCATGCGCTCGGAGCGTATCTGCACCTCTATCCACTGGCCCTGTTTCGACATCAGGGTGACGTGCAGCGCCTGGTAGCCGTTGGCCTTGGGGTGGTTGGCCCAGTCGCGCAGGCGCTCGGGGTGCGACTTGTATATCTTGTTGATGGCCACGTAGATCTTGAAGCAGTCGTTGATCTCGTTCTCCTTGTTCTCGGGCTTGAAGATGATGCGCACGGCAAGGATGTCGTAGATCTCGTCGAAGGTGACGTTCTTGTTCTGCATCTTCGACCAGATGGAGTAGGGGGTCTTCACCCTCGCGCGTATCACGTATTTCATGCCCATCTTGTCGAGGGCGGCGCGGATGGGGAGGGTGAACTCCTCGAAGAGGATGTTGCGCTTCTCCTCGGTAGAGGCGAGCTTGGTCTTGATGCTTTCGTACTCCTCGGGGTGCTCGTACTTGAAGCTCAGGTCTTCGAGCTCGTTCTTGATTTTGTTCAGTCCGAGGCGGTTGGAGAGGGGCGCATATATATATAAGGTCTCGCCGGCTATCTTGTATTGCTTGTTGGCAGGCTGGCTGCTCAGCGTGCGCATGTTGTGCAGGCGGTCGCAGATCTTGATGAGGATGACGCGGATGTCGTCGCTCATCGTGAGCAGCAGCTTCTTGAAGTTGGCGGCCTGTGCCGAGGCCTGGTCGCCGAAGATGCCGCCCGAGATCTTGGTGAGTCCGTCGACAATCTGTGCGATCTTGGAGCCGAAGATGGTCTCGATGTCCTCTACGGTGTAGTCGGTGTCCTCGACCACGTCGTGGAGCAGGGCCGAGCAGATGCTGGTAGAGCCCAGTCCCATCTCTTTCGAGGCAATCATGGCCACGGCGATGGGGTGCATGATATAGGGCTCGCCCGAGAGGCGGCGCACGCCTTTGTGCGCTTGTCTGGCGAAGTTGAATGCCTTGTTGATGATGTCGACCTTCCTGCGGTGTGGCGAGGAGAGGTAACTTTCGATCAGCTGTTGGTAGGCATCGTCGACGAGTTTGTTGTCGGCGGCTTCACGGTCGATGTCTTTGCCAAGATGGTCCTGCTCGTTCATATGTGTTGGAATGAAGATAGTGGTTGGGGTGAGGATGGGTTAGCCGCGCCGGCTGCTGCGCCGCTTGCCAGAGGAATAGCCGCTCGAGGCGGTATTGCCCCGCTGGCTGTATGAGCTGCTGCGCTGGCTGTAGGAGTTGCCTCGCTGGCTTCGCCCGTAGCGTGACGTGCTGGTGCTGGCCGTGGTGTTGGCTACACTCGAACTGCTCCGCCTGCTGCTCCGGTAGGCCGACGAATTGCTCTCTCCCCCTGAGCGCCGCTGGCTGGTGCTCTCGCGTGTCGACTTGTCTTCCACGGCGGTGTGCTGGCGCTTGCCTCCCACATGGGCGGCATCGTAGGCGAAGATGGTGTCGTGCAGTTCGAGGAACTTGTTCATCGATGGTATGGTCATGCGGATGGTGGAGGGCTCGGTGCTGCCGTTCACCAGGTCGCGGCGGTATTGCGGGTTGAGCTCGCGCAGCAGGTCGATGTTGATGTCGCAGAATTTGGATATCGTGTTGAGCGAGATATTGCGGTCGACGATGATGGTGTCGGTGCGTTCGGGCAGGTTGGTGAGCATGGGGCAGATGTTGTGCTCGCAGTAGTAGGTCATCACGTAGTTGGCGGCGATGAAGGCGGGCACGTATCCGCGTGTCTCGGAGGGCAGGTAGGGGTAGATTTTCCAGAAGTCGCGCAGGCCTCCGCTGCGGCGGATGGCCTTGTTGACGTTGGCCGGACCGCAGTTGTAGGCTGCGATGGCGAGGGTCCAGTCGCCGAAGATGCGGAAGAGGTCGCGCAGCAGTCGTGCTGCGGCATACGAGGCGCGGATGGGGTCGCGGCGGTCGTCGACGAGCGAGTTGACGCGCAGGCCGTATTGCTTGCCGGTGGAGAGCATGAACTGCCAGAGTCCGGTGGCTCCCACGCGCGATACGGCCTTCGGGTTGAGGGCCGACTCGATGACGGGCAGGTATTTCAGCTCGAGCGGCACGTTATAGGCCTCGAGCGCCTCCTCGAAGATGGGCATGTAGAAGTTCGACGTGCCCAGCATCACGCTTACCGACCGGCGCAGGCGTGTGCAGTAGCGGTCGATGAACTGTCGGACGATGGTGTTGTAGGGCATGTCGATGGCGGTGGGCATGCGGCTGAGGCGGTCGGCGTAGACGTCGTCGGCATAGTAGGGATTCTCTCCCGTCGACTCGCAGGCCTCGTCGTTGATGAGATAGGTCTTGGCGTGGTAGAGGGCGAGCATGCTGTCGAGTTCCGACAGCATCATCGACTCGGGCAGCTCCATCACATCCTGGTGTCCGTTCTCATCGGTGAACAGAATTTCGTAGTCTTCGCTGATTTGGGCAGAGAGATAAGTAGTGCAACACAATAACAAGACGATGAGTGTTCCGATTTTCTTCATTTTCTGACTTGGCTGGGGTTGATTTTGGTTAAAAGTTCAGGCTGCATTGCAGTCCGATGGCACTCGACCTGATGGGGTTGCGGTCGGTGTGGCTGTTGATGACTGCCGGAGAGACCTTCAGACTGAGGTCTTTGCTGATATCGAAGTCCGACAGTGAAGCGTCGACATACGCGTCGACAACAGAGAGGGCGTAGACACCGAGCAGGATGAAGAAGCTCAGGTCGCGGTAACGCCGATAATAGTCTTTGCGCTTTCTGAAAAGCGTCTTGAAGCGTTCCTCGTTGGCGCTGGTGATCTGTGTGCCGAGGTGCAGGAACTGGTTGTAGCTCTGCGTGTTGGGATCGTTGTCAGAGATGTCGAGGAAGGCGCGTGAGTAGTCGTGGTACATCATGTTGTTCCACTGCAGGGCATAGATGCAGCCCACGAATCCGCCGTAGAAGATGGGAAGCTTCCAGTATTTGCGGTTGTAGATTTGTCCGGCACCGGGCAGGACGATGGCGAGCCACATCGCACGCTTGGGGTTGGGGCGCCAGGTGCTCCAGTCGCGGCGTGGGGCTGGCAGAGTGTCGGCCGCCAGGAAGCGGCCCATTTCCAGAGAGTCGGCCATCAGCACGTCGGCGCTGTCGTCTCTGCCGAGCAGACTGTCACCCACGATGATGTCTTGCGCGCGCCCGGTGATGGCTGCCATGAGCAGCATCATGGTGGCCACAAGGCGGATGGCTGACTTTCTTATCGTTCGTTTGGTCATCTCAACTACGTTTCAACCGGTCGAACACGCTCATGATGTGCACCAGCTCTTCCTCGTCGGCGAAGGGTATGGTGACCTTGCCTTTTCCCGATGGTGAGATGCTGAGCGACACCTTCTTGCCGAAGAATCCGGCCAGTTGCTCGCGGAGGATGTTGAACTCCTCGGGCAGTCGGGTGCCCGGGGCTATCTTCTTGTTGCCGAGGTTCACGTCCTCGCCATTCTTCAGTTTCTTCACTATCTCCTCTACCTGGCGCACCGAGGAGCCGTTTTTCTGTATCTGCTCGAAAACGGCGAGCTGCTGCGACGGACTGTCGAGCGAGAGCAGTGCGCGGGCGTGGCCCATGTCGATGGTGCGTTTCTGCAGTGCCATCTGCACCTGGGCGGGCAGTTTCAGCAGGCGCAGGTAGTTGGCCACGGCCACGCGGCTCTTGCCCACGCGGTCGGCCACCTTCTCTTGCGTCATTCCCTCGTTCTCGAGCAGATGGGCATAGGCGAGGGCTATCTCGATGGCATTGAGGTCCTCGCGCTGGATGTTCTCGACGAGGGCCATCTCCATCACGCTCTCGTCGTCGATGGTGCGGATGTATGCGGGGATGGCGGTGAGCCCTGCCATCTGCGAGGCACGCCAGCGGCGCTCGCCGGCCACAATCTGGTAGCGGCCGTCGTCGGTCTGCCTGAGCGTGATGGGCTGCACGATGCCTATCTCGCGGATGCTGTTGGCCAACTCCTGCAGGCTGTCGGCGTCAAACTCGCGACGGGGCTGGTTGGGGTTGGCTTCTATCTGGTCGAGGGCTATCTCGCTGATGGTGGAGCTGCCTTGGGGATGCACCTCGTCGGTGGAGATGAGCGCGTCAAGTCCACGACCCAGTGCATTGAATTTCTTTTTTACTGCCATAGAATATGTGTGTCGGATGATGGCATGGGCCATCAAGCTTTTCTTAACTGTTCTTTGTGATAATCTCCTTGGCCAGTGCCAGGTGGTTCTTGCTGCCAGTGCTGTCGGCATCGTAGAGGATGACGGGCAGGCCGTGGCTGGGGCTCTCGCTCAACTTCACGTTGCGCTGGATGACGGTCTTGAAGACCAGTTCCTGGAAATGGCGCTTCACCTCGTCGTAGATCTGGTTGGCCAGTCGGAGGCGGCTGTCGTACATCGTCAGCAGGAAGCCCTCTATCTCGAGGCGCGGATTGAGCTTGCTCTTGATGATCTTGATGGTGTTGAGCAGCTTGCCGATGCCCTCGAGGGCGAAATACTCGCACTGCACGGGGATGATGACGGAGTCGGCGGCAGTGAGCGAGTTGACCGTGATGAGACCCAGAGAGGGTGAGCAGTCGATCAGGATATAGTCGTATTCTGAGCGGATGGGGGCGAGCAGTCGCTCGATCACCTTCTCGCGCTTGTCGATGTTGAGCATCTCTATCTCGGCTCCTACGAGGTCGATGTGGCTGGGTATGATGTCGAGCCCTTCGATGTCGGTGGTGTAGATGGCCTCACGCACGTCGATCTTATCGACCAGGCATTCGTAGAGTGAGCATTCCAGGTGGTTGATGTCGACGCCCAGTCCGCTCGAGGCGTTGGCCTGTGGGTCGGCATCGATGACGAGAACGGTCTTTTCCAAGGTCGCTAACGAGGCCGCCAGGTTGATTGTGGTGGTGGTCTTTCCTACACCTCCCTTTTGGTTGGCTAATGCTATGATTTTTCCCATTTAGTTACCTTTCTTAAATCTTTTTCCTTAACAAGGCTGGAGAGCGCGTGAGTGGCGCGCCTCATTTACCTATGCCGAAGTGTAGTCTGTCTTCGCTGTTTTGTGGTGAGCGACAAGGCTCATTTTGGCATATAACGCCGGATATTATAGTAAATTTGGTGCAAAGATACATATTTTATACGAGAAACGTATGTTTTAAACTTCTTTTCATACTTATGTTAAGAAAATAAAAAAAAGAAGTGGCCTTTAAACGAACACGAATTTACCGAATTTGCACGAATTAAATATTTGATATGAAATTCGTGTGAATTCGGTAAATTCGTGTTCGTCTAAACCGATAAGAATGTCCTGTTATTAGTGGTTGTTGACAGCCGTCAGTCCTTGATGATGACTTTTTTCGATGTGCCGTCGGCGTATTTCTCTATGCACAGGCCGTGGGGTTTTTCCAGGCGCCGGCCTTGCAGGTCGTAATAGGCCTTTATCTCTTTGCCGGTGTGAGGATTGAGTTCCTTGATGCCCATGCCCTCGTCGATGGTGAGGACGATGGTGCTCAGACTGCGTGGGGGGAGAGGAATGGTGACCAGGTCGGTAGGCTCGGCGATCTCGACGGTCTGCTCCTGGCAGAGGCTCTCTTTATCATTGCCGGTAGACACCAGTTGCGTGCCGCTCTTCACCGGGTAGGGCAGCTTCAGCCTAAGGTTGTGCCCGTTCTTCGTGGTGTCGATGGCCATCACGATGATAGAGTCGCCCTTGATGTAGGCAGAGTGCTCGAACATGCCGTTGGTGGTGTTCTCTATGGTTGAGCTGGAGTTCAGACGGGTGGCTCCGGGGAGATATTTCGAGAAGTGCGACATGACGTAGGCGCGGGGCAGCAGCTTGTTCTTGACGTTGTCGGGACCGTATTGCGATTCGCCATTGCCCACGAAGGCCCATTGGGCGCGCAGATACCAATAGATGTAGCCTGTGCAGCCTGCTACCATGCACTCGTTCACCTCCTCGGCGAAGAGCAGCTGCTCGTGCCAGTTGGGCAGACGGCCGTTGAGGTTGTCGGTCACCGAGTGCTCGGTCATCCATACCTCTTTGCCGTATTTGAAGGCCAGTTTGGCCGATTCTCTCAGTTCGTTCAATGGTGGGTGCCCGTAGATGTGTCCTGCGATGATGTCGATCTGGTTGCGAGCCTCCTCGTTGTTCAACAGCGTGTTGGAGTAATTGGGGTCGAAACCCAGCGGCTCGGCGCTGATCAGGCGTACACCGTTGTAGGTCTCGCGGTCGAGCATGTGGGCGTAGCCTTTCACCAGGTTGAGCTGCTGCTGGGGGGAGTAGAGGCAGCCGGAGTAGTTGACCCACCAGTCGGGCTCGTTCTGGATGGAGACGGCGTCGATATCCACGCCGTTGTCCTTCATATACTTCAGGAAGGTGTTCAGCCACGGGAAGAACTTGTCGTAGCAGTCCTCGCGCAGCTCGCCACGCTGGTTGCCTTGGTCTTCGGCGTTGCCACCCTGTGCCGTGCCGTTGGTCTTGTACTCACCGGGGGGCGACCAGGGGGTGCCGAACACGATGCCGCCGCGCTGCTTTACGATCTTTGCCGAAGGCAGCGACCCTTTCCAGTCGTAGGGAGAGTCCCAGTAGTTCCACTCGGGCACAACGACGTCGCCAATGAAGTTGGGCGAGATTTCCATACGCAAGATGTTCAGGCCAATCTCTGACTCTGGACCATAGAGCAGTTTCACGGGTGCGGTGTCATTGCCGAAGGGGCACATGGCACCGTCGCAACATGCCCCACCGAAGCCCGTAATGGTCTGATTACGTGTTAGGGTTATTGTTACCGTGATTGTAGCTTTGGCAGCATAGGCTGAGGAAACGGCTGCCAGCATGACAATGGCCGCTGACAAATGCCGAAAATAAGGAGTAATGATAGTAGAAATTTTTTTCATGATGAAGAATAACGTTATTCGGGTACAAAGGTACGAAAAGTTGAGTGGAAAACGAAAAGAATTTATTCTTTTCTTTTCCCGAAACGGAGTACCTTCGCCGCGCAGCGGCAAAGGTAGTGCAAGGTGAGCGAAAAGCAAAATAAATTGAGATTTATTTTCTTTCCTGAGGTGCCGCCTACCTTCGTGTGAAACACAAAGGTACGAAAAGTTGAGTGGAAAACGTGGGTGTGTCAAAATGTAGTGCCCCCAGAGGAATGTCCAACCACGCTGTAGAAGGATGTGTCAAAATATAATTCTCTTATGAAGAATGGGTGGTGCACGCTGTAGGGACGCAGCATGCTGCGTCCGCCAGCGGTATGGCTGAGCTAAAATGACTGTTTTTTATGTATAAAAGGCATTCATCTAGGGCATTCTTCGGGCGGACGCAGCATGCTGCGTCCCTACAACAGCGTGGTTGGACATTCTTCATCGGACATGCCTATTTTGTACACCCTCGAAAAGTTGAACACTAATTACCCGAATGTTCACGAATTTTCTTGTTTAATTTTTCAACCGTGATATCGGTAGATGGGTGTTCACCTATAACCGGACTGATGTAGCAAGCAAATATCTCAATTACGTGGAAAATTACTCCGAACTGGTTTCTTTTTCAGATTTTATGCTTATATTTGTCATGCCATGTGATGATTTTGCTTGTTCTGTTTTGCAGCACTAAGATAAGTGATAATTCTGACATGGCAAGATGCTGAGCAACTTTTTGTTGCTCAGGAACTTGTGAAAAATTAAGACTAAAGTGCTACAAAAATTTGGTAAATCTCAAAATAAAATGAATAATTGGATTTTTGCCAGCATGGCTGGTTGCGTAGGCTTGCTGATGGCCTCATGTTCAGTCGACGATAAAATCAAAGCTTTTGCCGAAGAGTTTGCCACCGCCGTCGCCAATGGTGACCGCGCCTCCATCATACGGATGTATCCTGATGCCGAGAAAGGCGACTCTCTGGCTGTGACATTCAATGCCGACAGCGTCGTCATCACAAAGGATGAGGCACAGAAGCTGACCACCCTCACCCTCAGCAAGGGTGTCGACTTGGTGGTGAGCGAGAATGCCGACGGCGAGTTCGTCATCCAATCCTCACATGGTGTCTTTGCCTACCCCGCAGCAGAAATGGCTTTTGCGAAAAAAACTGGACAATGGAAAGAAGGACTGACCGATGTCGAACTTGCTGCGCGCATGGCGGACAAAGGACTCGCCGACTACCTATATGAAGAGTTCAACAACAAAGTGAAATCCGCACTCTCCATTGCCAATACCGGCACTTGGGGTGACGACTACTACGAAGGCGAATGGGTATACTCAAAAGGTGCTGTGTTCGATGTGAAAAATTCCTCGTCGATGGACATCCCCGGCAGTGCTTGGAGCATCATTTACAAGGAAGGCTACTGGGGTGGCGGTGAGATGGCGACCGAAGAAGTGCCAGGTGTCGATGTGAAGGCCGGAGAGACGGTGACGGTAAAGACGAAGAAACTTGGTTCGAGCATGGAGAGCGAGACAGGACAGCGACTCAACATCAAAGGCCTCACCAGGGAAGAGTTCATGGCCGCCTTTATTCCTACTGGCAACGAATACGAAGAATATGTCAAAAACAACGGCAGGCATGAGGCTGTAGGCGAGTCGCTGACTTTTTTTGTAGAAGGACTGATGGGTGGTTGGCCCACTCGACTGTCGATGGACAACGACAGAGGTTATTTGATGTACACCACCAAGAGCAATGAACTGGACGCAAGCTCAAATGAACAACGCGACGTGAAACTCATCTCCTATGACCCATCAAGTGGCCGCTTGGAACTTCGCGTGAGCCGTCCTGACGGAACAGTAACGGGTAAACTGGTAGGCACCTACAAGAATGGTGAGTATAAGGGAAAGTTCCAGAATGTCAACGGCAAATCGTCGGCATTCTCTTTCAACTAATTTTGTCGGACCTGTAAGACACGTCGGACTACTCCGACTGGCCTGACAAGAAGCGGAGCTCTGCATCGAGCTTGACAAAATGAGGATGTGTCAAAATGAACTCTGAGGAATGTCCAACCACGCTGTAGAAGGGTGTGTCAAAATAGAAATGTCCGATGAAGAATGGTTGGTGCACACTGTAGATTGCTCTCCCCCGTCAAACGGGGGAGTCGGAGGGGGTCAAAGCATGCTGCGTCCGCCAGCGGTCTGGCTTAGCAAAAATGACACATTTTCATGTGTCTGAGGCTTTCATCTTGGGCCATTCTTCGGGCGGACGCAGCATGCTGCACAGCTGTCCCAATAAATTTTTAACATTTTAATTTTGTAATATACTTTTACTTCAAAGTGTCAAATTGTCACCAGAGGCCATC
>ONSV01000145.1 GCA_900320585.1 uncultured Prevotellaceae bacterium
CCAGCTCATAGTCGATGCCCTCAATACCTTTCACGCAAGCATCGGCGATGACCACCTCGGCATTGCTGCCTCCTTGGGTGCGCCCGTTGCAGTTGCCGCTGCGCGCATCGGGCATGAACCCCTCGCGGCGGTAGATATTGAGCAGCGAGCGTATGATGTCGCGCTGCCGCTCCGGGGCGATGAGCGTGATGAGGGGTGATGAGGTGCGGTAGGTATCCCAGATGGCGTAGTAGTCGTCGTAGTAAGGCGAATCGGTCCATTTCGGGTTCTCGCCAGTACGGTCTACCGGCATGATCATCGTATGATAGAGTGCCGTGTAGAACATCCTTTGCTGTTCTTGAGAGGCTTTCTTCAGGGATATTTTGCCAAGCAGTTGTTGCCAACTGTCGCGCAGGTTGGCCAACTGCTGGTCGAACTCCGTCTGCGCTACATTCCTTGCCGCCTGCATGGTGCTGATGAAAGAGATGCCCACCTTGACGCTTACAGCGGTGTCGCTGAAATGGAGCGATGCCTTCTGGTGCTGGTCATCGAGAATAGCCGAGAAGGGTTTGTCGGGCACCAGACAGAAGAACACCGTATAGGCATCGCCGTTGTTCCATCCCCCGCGTACGGTGGAGTATCCCCTCACCTGACGGCCATCGACCACCTCCATCTCAGCCCCCACCAGCTGCTGTGCCTCGCGCAGGTCGGGAATGTCGCTCTTGCCCAGGAAATGGGAGACGTCGATGAGCAGGTTTCCCGAGCGCGGGAAATGGAACCGGTAGAAGGCACATTTCTCCGACGTGGTGATCTCGGTGCGGATGCCATTGGCGTAGGTCGTGGCATAATAGCCAAGTGAAATATGCTCGTCGGTGCGCACTTGGTTCCAGGATTCGTCGAGTGACGGCTGGATAAGGATATTTCCATATTTCTGTCCGCCGCCCGTGCCGCTGACATGGGTCTGTGAGAAGCCCGTCACCGGTTCGGGCATGGGAGCCCACCCCGCATTGGGACGTACGCCACAGTCGGGACCGGGTTTCACCATGCCGAAGGGCATGGAGGGTCCGGGGAAGGTGCGGCCTACGCCCACGCTACCGATACGCGGGTCGACATACTGCCACTGCTGGGCCCAGACACCCCACCAGAAACAACTAAGAAAGAGTATCAATCCCAGTCTACGACTTGTCAATTTCGGCATATTCATCATCACTATCCGACCGGCTGGTGTGTTTTTTCATTCGACATGCAAATATAGTCAAAATCGTGGCGTTCTGCAAATAGAATGGAGAAAAAATGAGGGTGGGCCATAGGCTCACCCTCAAGATATGCTTATGCAGAATAGGAATCAATAACCGGCATTCTGCTTCCAGTTGGGATTGAGATTCAGGATATCCTTATGGAGCGGGAAGATGCGGCAAGTCTTGTCGAAACGAGCCGTTGGGAAGTTCTTGTAGTGCGGGAAATACTCATCCTCATAATGTCCGAAGCGAATCATATCGTTACGGCGCCAGTTCTCGTCGAAGAACTCACGTCCACGCTCCTCATAGATTTCCTCGAGCGACGGGTTGTGGTCGAGGGCGGGAGCCTTGGCATAGGCGCGGATCATGTTGAAGAGATTCTTAGCCTCTGCCGAACTGCCCTGACGCGTGAGGGCCTCGGCCTTCATCAAGAGCACGTCGGCAAAGCGGAAGAGCGGCACGTCGTTTGACTGGTTGCGGCCGTTCTTGAAGTCATCGTCGACAACATACCACTTCACTGAGCGGCAGCCCTGGCAATAACCGTTAAGGTTGTCGCCCACATCGAGGGTCGGGTCATCGGCTGAAGCCAGCTTCACGTTCATATTCAGAACCAGCGGGTCGCTGTCGGGACCTTCGACACGTGCCACCTCCTTGGTCATCTCCAGAGAAGAGGGGTCGAAGACATACACCTGGTTGGACTCCTTGCCGGGCACATATCGGTAGTCGTCGACATTGTCGGACAGGCCGATGACACACTTGTTGCGCTCGTCGCCCTGCAGATAGAATATCTTGGCAAACTCCGGTGTCATGGTCATGTATCCACCACCCGACTGTGAGAGTGCCATTCCGAAATAACTCTTTGCCATCTTCTTGATATTCTTCCAGCAGCGGCTGCGGCCATACTGCATACCCTGGCGGGTTTGGGTGTCGTAAGGCATGGCATAGATGAAGTCCTCTACCTTTGAACCGTTGTTATAGGCGAACTTCTGGCGATAAGACATGGAGCCGAGGTTGAACTTGCCAGAGTTGATGATGTCGTCGCAGATGCGGATACAGTCGGCGAGTTTCTCGTTCTTGGCAGTGGAAGCATCGTAATTCTCCACGGCCGAAGCGGTGTACACAGCCCAGTTGATGTAGATTTTGGCGAGCAGCGCCTCTGCCATCCAACGTGTCGGCTTGCCATAGGTGTTGTCGTTGACGTCTGTGGTGAGTTGTGGTATCACCTCGAGCAGTTCCGACTCCAGCCACTTGGCCACCTCGGCGCGTGGCTTGCGGTCGATAGCCTCACCATCCTCGGGAATGCGGTCGAGAATGGGCACGTCGCCCCAACCGTCCATGATGAGCCAATGGAAATAGGCACGGATGGCGCGGGCGGGAGCAACAGCCTCGCCTCCCTCGTTTCCACCGAGGTCGACGATGGCCTTATTGGCCTTCGAGATGCCCTCGGTGATGGTGCCAAACCAGTCGATGGTGGCATCCTCGAAAGTGTAGTTGTGGAGTGAAGGATGGGCATAGGCACCACCGTCATACCAGCCACCACCATAGGATGCTGCGGTCCACTCATCGCTCGAGAGGCACATGGCCTCCATATAACGACGGCCGAGCACCCCACTGAAATGGTAGTAGATATCAGCCATCTTTGCCTCAATGGCAATCTCGTTTGTTGGATATTCCGTGTATTGGGAATCAACATCCACGTTCAAATCCGTACAACCGGCAGCCATTGCAGCCAGGCCGGCCAGGAACAGTCCTTTTATATTTGTTTTCATACTATATTCCGATTGAAAATTAGAAATTGATCTTTACACCAACCATCATTGTGCGGGTGTGTGGATAAGTGCTCCAACGATAGTCGATACCCGGGTCGATACCACCCATGTTCACTTCTGGGTCGAGGCCCTTGTATCCGGTGATGGTGAAAACGTTGTTGCAGGTAGCATAGAGTTGCAAGTTCTGGATCCATCCGTCGAAGTGGTCGAAGGTATAGCCCAGCGTGAGCGAAGAGAGACGGAAGTATGAGCCGTTCTCGAGGTATCGGTCGGAAGGATAGTTGGGCAGGTTGTCGGTTGCCGGTCTGTCGGTAATGAACTCCTTGAGCACGTTCTTTCCGTTAGCGAACATCTCGGGGCTGGAGTAGTTGGCACGCGAGCCATTGTAGATTTTGTTTCCAAAGACACCCGTGAAGAAGAGAGCAGCGCTGAAGTTCTTGTAAGAGAACGTGTTGTTCCATCCCAGGTTGAGTTTGGGCTGGGCGCATCCGGTGATGGTGCGGTCTTTGAATGCCGGCTCGTTGGTCACCTCGCCCGTGCGCTCACCAGTGTTCTCGTCGCGCACATAGTATGTGGATTTTCCATCCTTGTATCCAGCGAACTCATAAGTGTAGAATGTACCGAGCGACTCGCCCTCGATGATGCGCTGCGTGTATCCGTTTGACGACACGCCAGCCACCATTGGGTCGCCCTGGGTGAAAGTACCCACCTTGAAGCGGTCGTTGGAGAGGCGGTCGACGGTATTCTTGTTGTGCGACAGGTTGATGGTGGTCATCCAGTTGAAGTCCTTGGTCTTGATGGCATGGATATTGACGGTGAACTCCACACCAGTGTTGGTGATCTCACCCACGTTGGCAGCAATCGAGCCAAACGGATAGATGTTGGTGGAGACGGGATAGTCCCAGATGAGGTCCTTGGTCTTCTTGTGGTAGAACTCCAACGAACCGTTGATGCGGTTCTTGAGGAGTCCGAAGTCGATGCCGATATTGAACATGCCTGTGCTCTCCCACTTGAGGTCGGGGTTGGCATTCTTCGTGGCAGCCAGCGTACGCCAGTTCTTGCCGTTATACTCGAAGAATCCCGATGCACCATAGGTGGCATAGGCAGTGTAGGCACCAAATCCCATGGCGTTACCGCTGACACCATATCCGGCACGCAGTTTCAAAGTAGAGATGAGATGCTGGTTGCGCATGAATTCCTCCTCGGTGATGTTCCATGCAGCGGAGACAGAGGGGAACGTTCCCCAGCGGTGACCGTCGCCGAAAACGGAAGAACCATCACGACGGATGGTGGCCTGCAGCATGTAACGGCCTGCATACGAGTAACTGGCACGTCCGTAGAACGAGATATTGCGAACAGTCTCTTTTGTACCACTTACAACTCCATTCATGCCATCAATGGTACTGGCGTATGTCAGCTGGTTCCATTTCAGGTAATCATCGTAGAAATCATGAACGATCACACCGAATCCGTCGCCATTCTTTTTCTCCTCCCAGCTGTAACCAGCCATCAGAGCCATATTGTGAACTTCGGCAAAGGTTTTGTTGTAGTTAGCGAAAATCTCGAAAGTTTGCTCATTGCCAAACCATGTGCTTCGGTCGGCACGGCCATTATAGGCGCTCACGCCTTCGAGCTGTGTAAAGTGAGTGTCATAGGCACTATAGGTACGCTGGAAATGGTTGAAGGAGTAGTTGGCGTTCAACACCAGGCCATCGATAATCTTCAGAGAAGCCTTGGTCAGCACCTGCTCGCGCTTCCAGATGTTCTCTGCTGTGTCCTCATGGATGAGCGACAGTGGGTTGTAGTTCTTGGAACCAGAGCCTTTGAACCAATTACCATCTTCATCCTTAATAGGATTCAGCGGCGAGAAATAGTTCATGGCATCGAGCACTGATGCGCCCTCATTGTCCATCTTCACACCAACGTGCTTGCCATACATGGCATTCAAGCCAACAGACAGTTCCAAACGGTCTTTCAACACCTTGGTGGAGACGAGCGAGCGGACATTCAGACGGTTGTTGTACGACCCGCGGATGACACCCTGACGATTGCCATAGTTGACGCTGGCCATATACTTGGTGCGCTCCGACCCACCATTCACCGACACGTTGTGGTTGTGGCTGACGGCGGTGCGCAGCACCTCGTCCTGCCAGTCGGTATTGCCATGGTTGTCGTAGGCATAGTCGAGGCCGTTGGTCTTCACATAGTTGCGGATGTCATCGGCCGTGGCGATATCGAGCTTTTTGGAGATATTGTCGAAAGCCACATAACCATTGTAGCTGACATTGGTGCGCTCGGTCTTCCCACCACTCTTGGTAGTGATGATGATCACGCCATTGGCAGCCTTCGAACCATAGATAGCGGTGGCAGTGGCATCGCGGAGCACGTCGATGCTCTCGATATCGTCGGGAGCCACCATAGAGATGTCGACACCGGGAATGCCATCGATGACATAGTAGGGCGACATGGCTCCTGAACGGAGTGAGGAAGCACCACGCAGCGTGATGGAAGGACTTCCGTTGGGGTCGCCAGAGGTGGTGACCACAAGACCGGCCACCTTACCCTGCAGCATCGAGGCAGGATCGGTGAACACACCTTTGTTGAGGTCCTCGGCCTTGATGGTAGTGATAGACGACGTGACATCCTTGCGGCGCATGGTGCCATAACCCACGACCACCACCTCGTTGAGGACAGCCTGGTCTTCTTTCATCTTGGCGCTCTGTCCGGCATTGATGGTGAGGTTCTCATATCCCACGTAGGTGAGATTGAGTTTTGCTCCTGGTTTTACGTTGAGCGTGTAACGTCCGTTGATGTCGGTTACTGTGGCGTTCTGTGTACCAGCCTCTACCACGGTGACTCCGATGAGCGGTTCTCCGTTGTCGTCGGTAATGACACCAGAGACATTGTTCTGTGCCATGGCCACCGACCCACAAAGCATGAAGGTGACTGCCAGGAATGATTTCAGCAGTACCTTCCTTACATGGTTTCGTACTTTTAGCATAATTCTAAAGTTAGGTTAAATAAAAATGTATCGAATAGTATATGTTTTTGTGTAAAGAATACAGGGATAGTTTAGGGTTTGTGTAGTCCGTACAAATCGCCTCCAAAATGTTGTGTCTTGTTGACCACACTGAAATTGTCGACTGTCACGTCACTGGCTTTTTCGACATAAAGTCCGTAGACCTTGTTTTGGGGAGTTATTGCGGGGTGTCGAGCCAGCCCCGATCTCGTTCTTGGAGTCCTGGGGACGGTTCTCGTGTAACAAAAGAACACAAAAGGAACCGCCCTTTGTGTTAATAGCATCGCCGCCTGTGACAATGACAAATGACAGTTCCTGTCCTTTGGGGAACCGCCAGTTGGCATCCTTGTGGTTGCCATTGGCCCTGGGATATGAGGTGACATAGATAGGCTCAGCCTTGCCCCACCACACATCCGACCACAGCCTGCAGTCGAGCAGGATGTTGGAGAATACGACGTCGGTGACGGTGCCCTCGTCGCGGTTCTGGATGCCCAGTCCGCGGTTCGACGCCTTGATGATGCAGTTGTCGAAGAGCACGTTGTAGATGGAGTCCATGTTCTCGCTTCCGATCTTGATGGCGCACGAGCGGCTGGTCATCACGCAGTTGGTGACCACGATATCGTGGCATGAACCATATTTCTCGGTCTCGCGCCGGTTTTTCAGGCAGATGCAGTCGTCGCCGCTGGTGATGTGGCAGTTGGCGATGCGCACGTTACGCGAGTGGTCGACATCAATGCCATCGCCATTGCGTATCTTCAGGTTGTTGAGCAGGTTGATGCCATCGATCACCGCTCCATCGCAGCCCACGAGGTGGAGTGTCCAGTAGGCGCCGTCGCGTATGGTTACATCGCGCACGATGAGGTTGCGCACCCCGGTGAGCGTGAGCACATGGGGACGAGGGTCGAAGGTGGTGACCGGTTTCAGCTCGTACGAATCCTCAAGCTCGGCCCCCATGAACGCCACGCCATTGCCACTGATGGTGCCCACTCCGGTAATGGAGATGTTCTCGAGGTCGTAGCCGCTGAGAGGCGACTGGCAGCGACGGGTGTCC
>ONSV01000007.1 GCA_900320585.1 uncultured Prevotellaceae bacterium
CGCTCCTCGAAAATCTTCGCTGCCTCATCCACCGTGCACTCCCGCCGCCTGATGGGGATGTCGGCCTCGATGATTTGCCGCATGCGCTGCTTCAGGGCATCCACATCCTGCTGCGTCACAGGATGGCCGAGCGTCATGTCGCAGTAGTAACCATTCGACACGGGGATGTCGATGACCACGCTCCCTTTGGGATAAAGGTCGTGCACGGCCTTGCAGAGTACGAAGAACAAGGTGCGGGTATATGCGCGGTGCCCGGAGGGGTCGGTAATGTCGAGGAATTCCACGTCCTTGTTGTGATAAAGGCGGAAGTCGAGACCGGTGACCTGGTTGTTCACCTTCACACTCATAGGCCCATAGGGCATTTCCAATCTCATTTGCGTAAAAACCTCAGAAAGTGTGCTACCCATGGGGATTTCTACGTTTTTTTTATTATTTTTGCATCGGATTTTCAGTAATTCTCTCATAGCATCTAATTTTTGTCGTTTTTCTGGATTTGCTTGTAAAAGTAGTGAGAAAAAACGAAATAGGGGGTTGTTTTGAGGGAAAATTTTATGTTGTATGTCGATTTGGATCGTATTTAAGTTGCTCGGTGCGTTGGCACTCCTCATGTTTGGTATGAAATCCATGAGCGAGAGCCTGCAGAAGATGGCCGGACCACAGTTGCGCCATGTGCTTGGTGCGATGACTACCAACCGCTTTACGGGTGTGATGACGGGTATGTTTGTCACCGCCGCTGTGCAGTCGTCCACCGCCACCACGCTGATGACCGTATCGTTCGTGAACGCCGGGCTGCTCACGCTGTTGCAGGCCATTTCGGTGATTATGGGCGCACATATCGGCACCACCGTCACGGCATGGATCATGTCGCTTTCGGATGTGTTCAACGTCACCTATCTCATCTACCCTGCATTCTTCATCGGCATCATCCTCATCTACCTGAAGAGCCGGCGCATCATGGGCGACTTCCTCTTCGGCGTCGCTTTCCTGTTTCTTGGCCTGATTACCCTGAAAGAGACCAGTTTCTCCTTGGTAGAGGACCCCGTGACGGGTGCCACTATCAGCCAGTTCTTCCAGCAGTTCAACGAGCCTAGTTTCGGGAACACCCTCTTCTTCCTAATCATGGGCACCATCCTCACGCTTTGCGTGCAGTCGTCGGCAGCCATCATGGCCATCACGATGACCCTCTGCTCCACCGGCGTGCTCCACATCGACCAAGGCATCATGCTCGTGCTCGGCGAGAACATCGGCACCACCATCACCGCCAACATCGTGGCCTTTACTGCCAACACCTCGGCGCGCCGTGCCGCCTTCGCCCACTTCATCATCAACGTCATCGGTGTGACCTGGGCGCTCATCCTCTTGCGACCTTTCATCTACCTCGTCTGCTCCATCGCCGGCTTCGACCGCTCCATCGGCACCGATGCCCCCGGCTTTGCCGCCAACCTCGCCCGGACCAGCATCGTTCTCGCCACCTTCCACACCCTCTTCAACATCACCAACACGTTGCTCCAGATTTGGTTCACTCCCTACATCGAGCGCTTCGTATGTTGGGCCATCAAGGGCAAGGAGACCGGCGAGGAGGAAGACTTCCGCCTGCATTTCATCACCTCGGGCATCATGAAGACTCCAGAGCTCTCGGTGCTTGAGGCACAGAAAGAGATACGCTCGTTTGCCGAACGCATGCAACGCATGTTTGGCATGGTGCGGGAGTTGCTCACCGAGAAAGACGCGCAGCAATTCAGCAAGCTCTTCTCACGCATCGAGAAATACGAGGGCATCTCCGACAACATGGAGATAGAGATAGCCAGGTATCTCGATCAAGTGTCGGACGCCCACCTGAGCGACGACACCAAGCACAAGATACGTGCCATGCTGCGCGAGATTTCCGAACTTGAGAGCATCGGTGACTCCTGCTACAACATGGCACGCACCATCAACCGCAAGGTACAAGGCAAACAAGACCACTTCACCGAGAAGCAGTATGAGCAACTGCACCAGATGATGGAACTCACCAACAATGCCCTGGAGCAGATGAACTCGTTGTTGAGCGGCAGGAAGGAGTCGTTCAACGTGAACCGCTCGTTCAACATCGAGAACGAGATCAACAACTATCGCAACCAGTTGAAGTCGCAGAACATCAACGACATCAACAACCACGAATACTCATATAGCGTGGGCACCACCTACATGGACATCATCTCAGAATGCGAGAAACTGGGCGACTACGTGGTGAACGTGGTGGAGGCCCGCATGGGCATGCGCCAGAAGGAAGCCTGAAAGGTCAGGCCTCCTTTACCAGTCGGTTGTAAAGAATCTTCATTCCCGCCGAGGCACCCATCTTGAGGTGCTCGAAGCGCTCCGTCTCAGCCACCCTCACATCGCCTGGGTCGATGAGGTAGATGGGTGCGTGCCTGGGCACGTATCTCACCAGTCCGGCGGCCGGATAGACCACCAGCGATGTGCCTATGATGATGAAGATGTCGGCCTGCATGCACTTCTCCACAGCCACCTCGATCATCGGCACCGCCTCGTTGAAGAACACGATATGCGGGCGCAGCAGCGAACCGTCGCCAGCCCTGGTACCCACCTCCACCTCTGGGTTCTCGGGAGTGAGCGTCTGGATATAGCGCTCATCGTAGGGGTCGATGCTCGAGCACACCTTCATCAGCTCACCATGCAGGTGAACCACCTTCTTGCTGCCCGCCACCTCGTGCAGGTTGTCGACGTTCTGCGTCACCACCGTCACGTCATAATAGTCCTGCAAGGCAGCCACCAGCTTATGACCCTCGTTGGGTTGGGCGTTGAGTGTCTTCTTGCGCAACATGTTGTAGAACTTGGTAACGAGAGCGGGGTCGTTGAGCCACCCCTCGTGCGTGGCCACCTGTGCCACCGGATAGTCCTCCCACAAGCCGTCGGCATCGCGGAAAGTCTTCAGGCCGCTCTCCACCGACATGCCCGCACCAGTCAATATCACTACTTTCTTCATATGCTTAAAGTTAAGGTTTCACATCCAGGAGCCATGCCCCCTTGCCTCATCCCCTTGTTTCCACAAGAATAGGCAAAGGATGAACAAACGGCATTCCGATTTATTAATAATGTACAAAAATAGTATTTTTTCCACAAATTACACCCTTTCAATCGCAGAAAATGAGTAACTTTGCCGCAATTTTTAAAATGCATTTTAATTCTTAAGATTTTTTATGGACAAAGTTAGTTATGCCCTGGGCTTGGGCATTGGTCGCCAACTGGCCCAAATGGGTGCCACAGACCTCAATATCGACGATTTTGCCGACGCCATCAAAGATGTTCTGGCAGGCAACTCGCTGAAAGTATCCAACAAAGACGCACAGACCATTGTGGAAGCCTATTTCCAGAAGAAAGAGCAGAAGATGAACGCCGACCGTGCCGTGCAAGGCAAGGTGGCCAAGGAAGCAGGAGAGAAATACCTGGCCGAGAACGCCAAGAACGAAGGTGTGGTGACGCTGCCCAGCGGCCTGCAGTACAAGGTGCTCCGCGAGGGCAATGGCCGCAAGCCCAAAGCCACCGACCAAGTGGTATGCCACTATGAGGGATTCCTCGTCGACGGCACCGTCTTCGACAGCAGTTTCCAGCGTGGTGAGCCCGCCACATTCCCCCTCAACCAGGTAATCACCGGTTGGACAGAAGGACTCCAGCTCATGCAGGAGGGAGCCAAATACCGTTTCTTCATCCCCTACCGTCTGGGTTATGGCGAGGGTGGTGCAGGCACACTCATCCCCCCATTCTCCGCACTCATTTTCGACGTGGAGCTCATAGAAGTGAAATAATCATCAAAAAACAATAAGCAATTCATGAAAAAATTATCAATCATCGCAACTGCAGCCATCATTGCCATGGCCAGTGCATCGTGCAACCACTCTCCCAAGGCAAGTCTTCATAGCGACATCGACACCCTGAGCTACGCCATCGGTCTGGCCAACGGCGGACAGATGAAGGGCTATATGCAAAGCCAAGGCATCGACACTGCCTATATCGCCGACTTCGTGAGAGGTATCAAAGAAGGTACCAAGGCTGGCAACAGTGCCAGGGAAGCCGCCTACTTCGCAGGCTTGCAAGTGGGCTCACAGATGACCAGCGGCATCAACCGTGGCATCTTCGGCAACGACTCCGTGTATCATGTATCGACCAAGAACCTGGTGGCCGGCCTCATCGACGGTATCAAGGGCAACAAGCACATCATGGACATCGAGAAAGTGGGTCCGCAACTCGATGGCATGGCCGAGCGCGTACACAACAGGGTGATGGAGAGCAAATACAGCGAGAACAAGGAGGCTGGTGCCAAATTCCTCGCCAAGAACGCCAAGAAACCCGGTGTGCAGACCCTTCCCTCGGGTGTGCAGTACAGGGTCATCAAGGAAGGCAATGGCGTCATCCCCACCGACTCCTCTACCGTGAAAGTGAACTATGAGGGCAAGACCATCGACGGACAGGTGTTCGACAGCTCTGCCAAGCATGGCCAGCCTTTGGAGATGATGGTTCGCCAGAACATCCCCGGTTTCGCCGAGGCCCTCACCCACATGCCCGTGGGCTCGAAGTGGGAGGTTGTCATCCCTGAAGACAAAGCTTATGGTGGTCGTGAGATGGGCGGCATCAAGCCCTACTCCACCCTCATCTTCACCATTGAGCTTCTGGAATCGAAATAACCCATCATCCCTAAGAAATGATGGCAAACGGTTGGCACCTGCCTTTCGGGGCGGGTGCCAATTGTTGAGAAAATACCCTATCATTCCAACAGAATCAACCAATCCACACATCATCATGAAGAAAATAGTGTTGCTGGCACTCCTCTTCGCCATGGGTGCCTCACTCAATACCACAGAGGCAAAGAAGAAAAAGGAAAACAAGCCCACAACAGCTCCCTTAGTGCTTCAGAATGCCAACGACTCCATCAGTTATGCCACCGGCATAGAGATGACCAACGGGCTCATCCCCTACCTCATCAATCAGAGAGGCGTCGATACCACCTATCTCTACAAATTCATCGAAGGTTTCGAGGCAGCCATCTCCAAGGAGACCAACCATCCTGAACTCAGCGCCTATGCCGCCGGTGTAGACGTGGCCCATATGGTAGGCAAAAACATGCTGGCCACAGCCAAAAGAAACCTGGCCGGCGTTGCCGACAGCCTGAATGTCGATGCCATCTACAGCGGTTTCCTTGCCGCGCTCAAGAAAGACTATACCACCTTCACCGACTCAGCTGCCCAGCGCTATGTGAAAGACCGCAAAGAGCAGCACGTCATGGCACTGAAGAAAGAAGGTGAGGAATTCCTGAAACAGACCGCCAAGCAGCCTGGCGTGACCACCCAACCCAGTGGCCTGCAATACAGGGTACTGCGCCAAGGCACGGGTCCCATCGCCACCGCCAACGACCAGGTGGAGGTGAAATACGAGGGCCGGTTGGTAGACGGCACCATCTTCGACAGCAGCTACAAGCGCAACCCACAGACCACCAAATTCCGCCCCACCGATGTCATCAAAGGCTGGACCGAGGCCCTTACCATGATGCCCGAAGGCAGCATGTGGGAACTCTACATCCCCTACGACCTTGCCTATGGTGAGCGCGATATGGGAGAAATCAAGCCCTATTCCACCCTCATCTTCCGGGTTGAAGTAGAGAAGGTGATCAAAGCCGAGGAGAAGAAAGCCGACACCCCGTCTGCCAACTCTCCAGCACCCACACCCCAAAAGAAGGTTACCACCCGGAAACCCGCCACTATCAAAAAATAAAGCATTAGATTGAAAACATTCGAAGAACTGGGCGTGAGCGAAGATATTCGCCGCGCCATCACCGAGATGGGATTCGAGCAGCCCATGCCCGTACAGGAAGAGGTCATCCCCTACCTGCTCGGCATCGGCAACGACGTCATTGCCCTGGCACAGACCGGAACGGGCAAGACGGCGGCCTATGGCATCCCTCTCTTGCAAAAAATCAACCCCGAGGAGAAAACCACCCAGGCACTTATCCTCTCACCCACCCGTGAACTGTGCCTGCAGATCAGTGATGACCTGAAAGACTTCTCCAAATACATGACGGGAGTAAGAATCGTGCCCGTCTATGGAGGCACCTCCATCGTCAACCAAATCAACGCGCTCCGCAAGGGCGTACAGATTATCGTAGCCACTCCCGGCCGCCTCATCGACCTGATGAACCGCGGCGTGGCCCAACTCGACAACGTGAGCAATGTGGTGCTCGACGAGGCCGACGAGATGCTCAACATGGGTTTCTCGGAGAGCATCGACGAGATTCTCGAGGGCGTGCCCTCTAACCGCAACACCCTGCTCTTCTCGGCCACCATGAGCAAGGAGATCGAGGCCATCGCCAAGAACTACCTACACGACCACAAGGAGATTGTGGTGGGCAGCCGCAACGAGGGTGCCGAGCATGTGAACCACATCTACTACATGGTGCATGCCAAGGACAAATACCTTGCCCTGAAACGTATCGTGGACTATTATCCCCGCATTTTCGCCATCATCTTCTGCCGCACGAAGATCGAGACACAGGAGATAGCCGACAAACTCATCCGCGACGGCTATAATGCCGAGTCGCTCCATGGCGACCTCTCGCAGCAGCAGCGCGACCTCACCATGCAGAAGTTCAGGCAGCACCTCACCCAACTGCTCGTGGCCACCGACGTGGCAGCGCGCGGACTCGATGTCGACGACCTCACCCACGTCATCAACTTCGGTCTGCCCGAAGACATCGAGAACTACACCCACCGCAGCGGCCGCACTGGCCGTGCGGGCAAGAAAGGCACCTCCATCTCTATCGTCCACACCCGCGAGGTGAAGAAAATCAAGGCCATAGAGAAGGAGATAGGCAAGGCCTTCGTCGAGGCCGACCTGCCCACCCCCAAGGAGATCTGCACCAAGCAACTCTACCGCGTGATGGACCAGATAGAGAAGACCGACGTGAACGAGGAGGAGATTGCACCTTTCATGACCGAGATCAACCGCCATTTCGAGTATATGGAGAAGGTAGACCTCATCAAGAAAATCGTGTCGCGCAACTTCGGCCGTTTCCTTGCCTATTACGCCGATGCCCCCGAGATAGAGAAACCCTCGCTCAAGGGCGAGCGGAAGGCATCGGAGCGTAAAGGAGAGGGCAAAGGCAAGTCGCAAGGGCACAGGAAGGCCGAACGGGGCTACCGCCGCCTCTTCATCAACCTGGGCAAGGACGACGGCTTCTATCCCGGCGAGGTGATGCAGTTCATCAACAAGCACGTGAGGGGCCGCCAGGACGTGGGACATATCGACCTACTGGGCAAATTCTCGTATATCGAGGTGCCTGAGAGAGATGCCGTAGCCCTCCTCGGAAAGGGCACGGCGGCGGACGCAGGGACAGCCGGAAACCGGCAGCTGCCCGTGGTGAGCGCGAAGACCGCCCCCAACGCCAGCGCCGCAACGAATATCCCACCGACTTCACCCACGACGATTTTGGCCGTTTCGAGAAGAAACCCAAGCGCCAACGTGGCGGCAGCGATGCACCGCGCTCGCGTAAGGGCAGCCGTGGTGCCGCCCGTGTGGAGAACGAGAGCACCGACTGGCGCCAGTTCTTCCCCAGCCGTACCCCCTCACTCAAGGGCGACGAGCCCGACTTCTCTGAAGAGGGCTGGGCAAGGCGTAAGCCGAAGAAGAAATAAGCATGACGTAAACGGCGTTTCTCGCTGTTGGTGCCTTCAACATCGAAACTCGTCGGACAAAACAAGAAATCGGGCGAAATCTATCATTTTGGGATAGATTTCGCCCGATTTGTGCAAATGCCGTATGGATTGACCATTGTTTCTATCCTTTAGGCAAATCCTGGATTCGGCGAGATAAAGACCTGTTCCACAAGCTGAGGTTGAAGCTTGTGGATAAGGCTACTGGGCATTGATTTCTTTCAGCAGTCGGTCGGCATGTCCCCAGCGGTCCATCATAAACAGCACGAAGCGGATGTCGACACCGATGCAGCGAGCCAACTTCTTGTCGAAGAAGATGTCGCTCGAGAGGCTGTCCCAGTTGCCATCGAAGGCCAGTCCGATAAGCTCGCCCTTGCCGTTGAACATCGGCGAGCCGCTGTTGCCGCCCGTGATGTCGTTGTTGGTGAGGAAACAAAGTTGCATCTTGCCGGTGGTCTTGTCGGTGTATGGTCCGAAGTCCTTCGACGAGAGCAATTCTTTCATGATGGGCTCTGCCACATAGTCGATGACCTTGTCGGCACGGTCCATCTTCTCGACAATACTCTCAGCGGTGGTATAGTAGCCCGAGGGCTGTCCGTTGAGCAAGTACTCGCCCACCTGTCCGTAGCTCAGGCGCATGGTGAAGTTGGCATCGCTGTAGTGAGGCAGGTCTTGCTCCATGCGCACCACGGCGTCGCAAAGGTAACGCTCCTGGGTAGCGATATCGTCGCTGGCCACACGCACCTGCGAGAGCAGGTCGTAGTAGACCTCCATAATATCCTCGCCGAACTTCAGGCCCGGGTCTTTCTTGAACTTCTTGTCGTTGAACTTGATGCGCTTGTTTTTCTTCATCAGCACCGACTTCTTGTAGAGGTAGTCGACGTAAGCCGTGTAGTTGTTGTTGAACTTGGTCTTGATGACGGAATAGAACTTCGGCAGGTATTTCTCGTTCACCTGTTGGGCATAGTTCTTCAGCATGGCAGCCAGCACCTCTTTGTCGAGGGCCTCGTCCCACTCGTCGCTGTTGTCATCAAACTGGTAATACTGCTTCTTGGGGTTGTCTTTCGGCCCCTTCACCTCGATGCCGTCGCCAGCCACCTTGCGGGCACGGTTGAAATACTCGCCCGATAGAGTCGATGCACTTGTTCATACCGATGGAGTTCTTCCAATAGTTGGAACTCTGGGCATACTTGCTGTCGTACTTGATGCGCACGGCCTCGCTGGCCCTCATGTGCTTGATCATCACCTCCTGCTTCACGCCACGCACCTGTGCACGCACGGCATTCTCGGCATCGCGCATCTGCTTGATGCCATACGAAGAGAGATAGCGCTCCGTGCTGCCAGGATAGCCGATGGTCATGGCGAAGTCGCCGTCCTTATATCCCTGCATCGACACCTTTGCCCAACGTTTGGGATGGTAGGGCACATTGTCTTTGCTGTATTCGGCCGGACCATTGGTCTTGGGGTCGGCATAGATGCGGAACACGGAGAAGTCGCAGGTCTGGCGCGGCCACATCCAGTTGTCGGTCTCGCCACCAAACTTACCCATCGACTTGGGGATGGTGAACACCAGGCGCAGGTCAGTGAAGTCCTGATAGGTGGTGGCATAGTAGCGGTTGCCCTCATAGAAGGGGTCCACATTCACACGCAATGTCTTGTCGATGCGCTTCACCGAGTCGGTGAGGACATTGGTGATGGAGTCGATGAGCACGGCCCGCTTGTAGTTGCTCATACCCTCGATGCCCAACTTCACCAGGCGGTCGGTGATATCGGCCTGGTCGACCATGAAACTCACGAACATGTCCTTGTTGGGCAGCTCCTCTTCGTAGGTCTTGGCATAGAATCCGTTGAGCATGTAGTCGTGCTCCACGGTGGAGTGGCTGCGGATGGCCTCGAACCCGCAGTGGTGGTTGGTGAACACCAGTCCGTCGGGCGAGACGACCACGCCCGAGCAATAACCGCTGAAATTGACCACGGCATTCTTCAGTGCCGTCTCGCCATAATACAAGTCGTTGTAGGTCATGCTGAAACCCTCGTTCTGCATGATTTCATACACCTGAGGGGGCAGGTTGTAGATGGTCCACATACCCTCGTCGGCCTTGGCCTGGAATGACGCGACCATGCAAGAAAGTATCAAAAAGGCTTTTCTCATAATGAAAATGCTTTATGGTTAGAATATGTTTTTGTTTGCTATAGAAGTATTACTTGAAATACTTACCCACCACGGGCAGGCTCTTGAGGGGGAAGTCATGCTTTACGGTGTATACGAGATAGACACCTACTAGAATGGTGTTGACCAAGAGCGATACCCACATAGGCAGATAGGCTGAGGCAAAATACATGGCCACGAAAAGGACAACAGTAAGCAGCACATAACGGGCAATGTCGGCCAAGGGATAGTCGATGGCGTTGTAGCGCTGTCCGACGATATAGGAAAGCACCATGGCGGTGGCATAGCCAGCGAACCCGCCCCATGCGCACGCCGTGTAGCCATAGCGTGGCACAAAGATGATGTTTACGGCGAAGAGCACGGCACAGCCGATGCCAGAGAAGATAGCTCCCCAGATGGTCTTGTCGATGAGTTTGTACCAGAACGAGAGGTTGAAATAGACACCCATCATAATCTCGGCGGCCATGACGATAGGCACCACCCGCAGTCCCACCCAGTAGTCGGCGCCGATGATGTGTTTCAACAGGTCAATATAGGCCACCACGCAGAGAAAGGCCAGAAGGGTGAAGATGAGGAAATATTTCATGGCCACGGCATAATAATGCTTGGAGTCGCGCTCCTTGGCGGTGCTGAAGACTATGGGCTCGTATGCATAGCGGAAGGCCTGGGTAATCATGGCCATAATCATGGCTATCTTGAACACGGCGCCGTAGATGGCCAGCTGCTGTTTCATGTCGGCCTCTTGGTAAAGATAGGGGAAGAGAATCTTGTCGGCGGTCTGGTTGAGAATGCCGGCTATGCCGAGCACGAGGATGGGCCAACTGTAGGAGAGCATGCGCTTGAGCAACCGGACATCGAAACCATGCTTGAATCCCCGGAGTTCCTGCCAGAAGAAGAAAGTGATGATGCTGGTGCAGATGAGGTTGATGTAGAAAGCCGTTCCGGCATCGCGCCCACCCATGCCCAGGTAGTAGATCACGTTGAGCAAGATGTTGAGGAATATGAACAACAGTTTGAGTGCAGCAAACTTCAATGGGCGTTTCTGATAGCGAAGATAGGCGAAGGGGATGCACTGGAACGCATCGATGGCTACGCAGGTGAACATGCACCATATGTACTCGGGATGGTCGTGGTAATGCAGCGCATCGGCGATAGGATGCAGAAATACCAATACCAGGACGATGAAGAGCACCGAGGTAAATCCCACTGCCCACAGTGTGGTGGAATAGACAAGCTCTGCCCGCTCACCTTGTTTGTTGGCATAGCGGAAAAAAGTGGTCTCCATGCCATAGGTGAGAATGACCAACAACAGGGCCACCAAGGCATAGACATTGGTGATGACACCATATTCGCCACTTGCTGCCGACATCTTCTGCGTGTAGAGTGGTACAAGCAAATAGTTGAGGAAGCGGCCGATAATGCTGCTCAGGCCATAGATGGCCGTGTCTTTTGCAAGGTTTTTAAGATCTGCCATAATAACGTGTTAACCAAAGAACATATAAGCGATGGCGATGGCCGCGATGATGCCGGCAAGGTCGGCCAGCAGTCCGCAGGTCACGGCATGGCGGGTATAACGGATATTGACGCTGCCGAAATAGACGGCAAGGATATAGAACGTTGTGTCGGTGGAGCCTTGGAAGATGCAACTGAGCCGTCCGACGAAGGAGTCGGCGCCATATTGCGTCATCGCGTCGACCATCATGCCACGCGCCCCACTGCCCGAGAGCGGTTTCATGAGTGCCGTGGGCAATGCCTCCACGAAGTCGGTATTGCACCCTGTGGCCTCAACCACCCATTTCACCCCTCCCACGAGCATATCCATGGCTCCTGCCGCACGGAACACGCCGATGCCCACGAGGATAGCCACGAGATAGGGGATAATGCGCACCGCCGTGGTGAAACCGTCTTTCGCCCCTTCGATGAAGGCATCGTAGACGTTGACGCGCCTCAAGGCCCCTGCCACGATGAATCCCACGATAACCGACATCAGCAATGTGTTGGCCACCGTGGTGCTCACGACGTTCATCTGCTCCTTGTCCATGCGGCTGAATCCCCAGATGATGGCCGCCACGAAGAGGCAGAGTCCGCCGAGGGTGATCAACAGCGTGCGATTGAAGAGGTTGATGCGCTGGAAGAGCGAGGTCACCACCAGTCCGGCGATAGTGGAGAAAAACGTAGCCAGGAGGATTGGGATGAACACGTCGGTGGGTTGTGCGGCCCCCATCTGTGCCCTATATACAAGTATGCTCACGGGAATGATGGTGAGGCCCGACGTATTGAGCACCAGAAACATGATCATCGAGTTGGTGGCGGTATCCTTCTTCGGATTGAGTTCCTGCATCTGCTCCATGGCTTTCAGTCCCATTGGGGTGGCGGCATTGTCGAGACCGAGCATATTGGCGGCGATATTCATGAAAATGGAGCCGGTGACGGGATGGCCCTTGGGTATATCGGGAAAGAGCCGGCAGAACACCGGACCGAGCAACTTGGCGAAAGCGGCCACCACGCCGCCCTTTTCACCCACTTTCATGATGCCCATCCAGAGGGCGAGCACACCCGTGAGTCCGATGGAGATTTCGAAAGCGGTCTTCGAAGAGTCGAAGGTGGAGTCCATCATCGCCGGGAACACTTCCACGTCGCCCATGAAGATGAGACGAACCACTGCGATGAGGAACGAAACGAGGAAAAAACCTATCCAGATATAGTTGAGTACCATACGAGATTCTTTTTAGCAGCTACCGATTTGGTGAAGGCCAAAGGTAACAAAAATAATCATACCGACAAAATTTTTCAATCCAGTTCTACGACAAAATCAATGGCTGTGGGCACTTCACCCAAATGGAGCACCACACCGCCGTCGACACGGGTGAAGGCTATCTTCCTGCGCGAGGCATACTCTACGGCGCTGCGCACCTTCATGCCTTTGAGGGGCACGAAGAGCGACTCGTCTGAAAGAGAGAGGATGTGAATGAACAGCTTCTTTCCCTTGCGGGTGGAGACTCCCCATTCGTGGGGCTCCACGTCGCCACCTCGTGTACCTTGCACCGTGGGACCGTAGACGCTCATCCACTGGCCTATCTCACCAAGGCGCTGAAGGGCCACGGCAGGCAACTCGCCATTGGGCTGCGGTCCGATATTGAGCAGCAGGTTGGCATTCTTTCCTGCGGCACGCACCAACAGGTGGATGATCTCGCTGACAGATTTATAGTCGTTGTCACAGATATTATATCCCCATGTGCGGTTCATCGTCTCACAAGTCTCCAAGGGCAGAGGGCTCACCCCTTGTCCCGACATGCCAGCCTTGTTCTCGCCAGGCAGGTCGCGCTCGAAAATCTGGATATCCTCGCCCTCGAAAGGTGTGAGGTGGTGGTTGTTGGCAACCATGCACGCCGGCTGCAACCGGTGGATGAGGTCGTATTGCGAGCGCAACTGCCAGTCGAAGGGTTGGGCATCGGAGTCATGGTCCCACACCCCGTCAAACCAAATCGCGCCGATAGGTCCGTAATTGGTGAGCAACTCGGTGAGCTGGCGGTCCATGAACTGCCGGTAGGAAGTCCAGTCCTGCTGGTTGGTGGGCCGTCCCAGTTTCCGTCCGGTGCGCCCCAAAGGATAGTCGGTGCGCTGCCAGTCGAGATGGGAGTAATAGAAATGGAGCCGGATGCCATGACGCTGGCATGCCTCGGCCATCTCCTTGAGCACGTCACGGCCGAAGGGGGTGGCATCCACCACATTATAAGGACTGGCATGGGTGCCCCACATCGAGAAACCGTCGTGATGGCGTGAGGTGATGGTGATGTATTTTGCACCCGATGCCTTGATGGCCCTCACCCACGCATCGGCATCAAACCGTGAGGGATAGAAACCCGAAGCCAGCTTCGTATACTCCTGGTAGTTGATGTCGCGGTTGTTCATCACCCACTCACCATTGCCGAGCATGGAATAGATGCCCCAATGGATGAAGATGCCCAACTTGTCGTCCTGAAAGGTCTCACGGGCGGCGAGCACCTCGGGGGTGGGCTGATATGGCTGTGCCTTTCCCATAAGGGTAGCCGACAGCAGTAAAGCCACGGCCGCAATTCTCAGTGTCTGATGTGTTTTCATCACTCTGCCGTTAAATCAAACCGATATTGAACAAAAAAAGTATCATGAACATTCATGATACTCTCTTTTTGTGGGCCTTCTAGGGCTTGAACCTAGGACCTCCAGATTATGAGTCTGTTGCTCTAACCAACTGAGCTAAAAGCCCTGCTAAGTCGGCAATGCGACATAGTTTTCGGTCTGCAAAGGTAATGCCTTTCCACGTAAAATCCAAAGAAAAAAGGAAATTATTTTTGGGTAAGGACAAAAATCACCACCCATCATGAGAAATATCAGATTTTTTACCTAAATTTGCCACTGCTTGGTAGGGAAGGACTCACTCCTCTCCTGCCTCAACTATCCACTACCATAATATGGACGACTATTTTGACATCAGAAACGAAAGGGTATCGCCGGCAGAGAAAGACTTCGAGAACGCCCTGCGCCCTCTCCACTTCAGCGACTTCCGTGGTCAGCAGAGCGTGGTGGAGAACCTGGAGGTGTTTGTGGAGGCTGCCAAATACCGCGGCGAGCCCCTCGACCATACCTTGCTGCATGGTCCGCCAGGACTGGGCAAGACCACGCTGAGCAACATCATCGCCAACGAACTGGGCGTGGGTTTCAAGCTCACCAGTGGTCCCGTGCTCGACCGCCCCGGCGACCTGGCCGGCATCCTCACCTCGCTCGAGACCAACGACGTGCTCTTCATCGATGAGATTCACCGCCTCTCGCCCGTGGTGGAGGAGTACCTCTACTCGGCGATGGAAGACTTCCGCATCGATATTATGATCGACAAAGGTCCGTCGGCCCGGTCGATACAGATCGACCTGAACCCCTTCACGCTGATTGGCGCCACCACGCGGAGCGGTCTGCTCACTGCCCCCCTCCGTGCCCGCTTCGGCATCAACATGCACCTGGAATACTATGAGCCCGAGACCATCACCGAGATCCTGAAACGGTCGGCCAGCATCCTCCAGGTGCCCATTGCCGACGAGGCCGCTGCCGAGATAGCCCGTCGCAGCCGTGGCACGCCCCGTATCGCCAATGCCCTGCTGCGCCGCGTGCGTGACTTTGCCCAGGTGCGTGGCAACGGCCGTATCGACATCGACATCGCCCGTGTGGCCCTCACCGCCCTCAACATCGACCAGTATGGCCTCGACGAGATCGACAACAAGATCTTGCTCACCATCATCGACAAGTTCCGTGGTGGTCCGGTGGGCATCTCCACCATCGCCACGGCCATCGGCGAGGACGCCGGCACCGTGGAGGAGGTGTATGAGCCTTTCCTCATCATGGAGGGATTCATCAAGCGCACTCCCCGTGGGCGCATGGTGACCGAGTTGGCCTATGAGCACCTGGGACGCAACCCCCATCGTGGCAACCCCATACAACGCGACCTCTTCGACTGACAACAAACCCAAACGATATGCCAAAGACAGCCATTTTCGCAGGCAGCTTCGACCCCTTCACCATCGGCCATGACGACATCGTGCGGCGCACCCTCTGCTTCGCCGACCGCGTGGTCATTGGCGTAGGCATCAACAAAGACAAGCACTACAGCCACTCCACCGAGGAGCGAATCAAGGCCATCGCCGCCATCTACCATGACGAGCCCCGGGTGGAGGTGAAAGGCTACGACGATCTCACCATCGACCTGGTTCACCGCGAGGGAGCACAGTTCATCGTCAAGGGCGTGCGCAACGTGAAAGATTTCGAGAGCGAGCGCGAGCAGGCCGACATCAACCGGCTCGTGGGCGGCGTGGAGACCGTGCTGCTCCTCGCCCGGCCCGAACTGGCAAGCGTCAGTTCGAGCACCGTGAGAGAACTCGCCCGCTTCGGCCGTGACATCAGCAAATTCCTACCCAAGACCCCAACCAAATGATTACCTACAACAGCGAGGGCGTGAGCATGCCCAAAATCAGGAAACGCGACACCACGGCCTGGATCAAAGCCGTGGCTGCCAGCTATGGCAAGAAGACGGGCGAGATAGGCTATCTCTTCGTCGACGATGCCAAAATATTGGAAGTGAACCGTGAATACCTGGGTCACGACTACTATACCGACATCATCACCTTCGACTACGACGAGGGCGACACCATCAACGGCGACATCGTCATCTCGCTCGACACCGTGGCCTCCAATGCCCAGCAGCAAGGCACACAGTATGACGAAGAGCTCCACCGCGTGATCATCCATGGCATCCTGCACCTCTGCGGCCTCAACGACAAGGGACCGGGAGAGCGCGAGCTCATGGAGGCCGCCGAGAACAAGGCCCTCGCCATGAGATAACCCCTTACACCCCTACAATATGCCACTATCCAACCATCCTCTACCCTCGACACCATTCCGCCACTGGCCCATACTGGCGTGGCTGACGGTATTCCTCTTTGTCGGCACCGCCGCCATGGCCGCCCCTGAGAGGTCGAGCGACGGCTACCCCATCTGGAGTGCCGACAACATCCAGATGGTTTACCTGAAAGACTCCACGCAGTTTGTCTGCGACCCCGACCATATCCTCTCGCTGGAATACAAGGACTCGGCCAACTACTACCTTCACCGCATGAAGATGGAGATGGACATCCAGACGGTGTTCATCATCGTGCGCCACGTGAAGAATGGCGACCCCTTCCGCATGGCACAAGATGTGGGCAACCGCTATGGAGTGGGATACAAGGACACGCGCACCGGACTGGTGGTGGTCATCGCCACCGAAGACAAGCAGTATTTCATCGCACCGGGAAAAGGTCTCGAGGCCTACCTCACCGACGTGAGCTGCGGAAGGATAGGGCGCAACTTCATACAGCCCAACATGCGCAACGGCAACCCCGACCTGGCCGTGTCGCAAACCTGTTATGCCATCTACAAACTGCTCAAGGAGGGCGAACTGCCCCCCTCTACCTCTATCTCTGACCCTGTGGATGATGAGGAGGGATTCGGTATCATCGAGATTATCATCATCATTATCATCATCGCCTACCTGTGGCGGCATGGTGGCAAGGGAGGCGGCATCTATATCGGTGGAGGCGGCTTCGGAGGCGGAGGATTCAGCAGCGGTGGCGGCGGCTTCGGAGGAGGAAGTTTCGGAGGCGGAAGCTTCGGCGGAGGTGGAGCCGGCGGCGGCTGGTAGCCACCACACAGGAAAAAGTATTCATCATTAAATAACCCAACATCATGAAGAAAACATTATTATTCATCATTGCTATCGTGGTATTGATAGCTCTTTGGGCCATGTCGGCATACAATGGCATGATTGGCGTGCAGGAGAATGCCACACAGGCTGCCGCCGACGTACAGTCGGCCTACCAGCGCAGGGCCGACCTCATCCCCAACCTTGTGGAGACGGTGAAAGGCTATGCCCAACATGAGGAGAACACCCTGAAGGAAGTGACCGAGGCCCGCACCAGAGCCACCTCGATTACCATCGACCCCTCTAACATGACTGCTGAGCAGATGAAGGAGTTCCAGAAAGCCCAGAGCGACCTGAGCTCATCGCTCGGCCGACTCATCGCCGTGGCCGAGAACTATCCCGACCTGAAGGCCAACGAGAACTTCCGCGACCTGCAGAACCAGCTTGAGGGTTCGGAGAACCGCATCAACGAGGCCCGCAACAAATACAATGCTGCAGTGACCGATTACAACAAGAACATCCGCTCGTTCCCCAACAATATCTTCGCCGGTATGTTCGGTTTCAAGACCATGGAGAAGTTTGCTGCCGAGAGTGGGGCCGAGAAAGCACCCAAAGTGCAGTTCTGATTGTTTAGAGCATCTCCTTTTATGAGAATCCTTCCTTTCATTGCCGCACTGCTCATCGCTTGCTCCGGCAATGGTGGTGGTCGTGCGCCTAAGGCTGCCTTGCCTACCGACACCCCGACGCAGGCCGGGAACACCACCCTGCCCCGCGACACCGTGACGCAACCGCTGAGTGCCACGGCCCTCTCGATGGAGCGCCAGGGCATGATGAACGTGCAGTCGGTAGACCCCACTATCCGCGTGAGCCTGATGTATTCACGGCCCGACAATTTTACGGGTCGCGTGCTCTACGACGACCTGCGCGAGGGTTACCTCCATCCCAAGGCCGCCAAGGCACTGGCCATGGCCCAGAAACGACTGAAGGAACTGCGTCCAGAACTGAGTCTGATCATCTTCGACGCCACCCGCCCCATGAGCATCCAGCAGAAGATGTGGAATGTGGTGAAAGGCACCCCGAAGAACATCTATGTGAGCAACCCTGCCAATGGCGGCGGCATGCACAACTACGGCATGGCCGTCGACATCTCCATCTGCCGCGAGAACGGCGACACCATCCCCATGGGCGCACTGGTCGACCACATGAGCAGCCTCTCGCATATCGACCATGAGGACGTGCTGGTACGCACGAAACGCATGACCGAGGAGGCGCGCGCCAACCGCCAACTGCTGCGCGAGGTGATGGCTGTGGGCGGCTTCATGCCCCTGCGCACCGAATGGTGGCACTTCAACCTCTGCACCCGCGCCGAGGCCAAGCGCAACTATAAAGTGATCAGATGATCGACCCTGCCACACAAGCATTCATCGACGGCCACCGCCAATGCGACGTTCGCCAACTGGCCCTTCAGGCAAGGAGCTACGGCGACGTAGACATGGCGGTGGCCGTCGGTCAGATAGCGGGATGGCAGAAAGCGCGTACAAAGATTCCGTCGTGGGCTGCCTGCGACGGGATAGTCTATCCACCCCACTTGTCGATGGAACAATGCTCTTCGGAGCAGACGGCACGCTACAAGCAACGGCTCTGCCAACGCCTGCTACATGAGATAGCCGAAGGGCGACACACGTCGATGGCCGACCTCACCGGAGGGTTCGGGGTAGACTTCGCCTTTCTCTGTCCACTGTTCGACAAAGGGATTTATATTGAGCAGCAGACGGCGCTCTGCGACTGCGCACGGCACAATTTCCATGCCCTCGGCCTCCATCAGGCCGAAGTGGTGGAAGGCGACGGCACCGCCCTACTCCACTCCCTCCCCCATCAGCAACTCATCTTCGTCGACCCAGCCCGGCGCGACCATCATGGTGGCCGTACGTTCGCCATTGCCGACTGTACACCCGACGTGCTGCAACTACTCTCCACACTGCTCCAGAAGGCCGATATCGTGATGCTGAAACTCTCGCCCATGCTCGACTGGCACCATACGCTTGAGAGCCTCGAGGGAATAAATCCACACAGTGTGCGGGAAATCCATATCGTGGCCACGGGAAACGAGTGCAAGGAACTGCTGGTAGTGCTGTCGGCCATTCCCTCCGAAAACCCTCTCAGTTTGATTTGTGCCGACGACGACCAAGTGGTCGCCTTCTCCCCTACCCCATCACAACCGCTGCCCATCGTCGATGACCAATTGCCCTTGGAGGGAAAATACCTGTATGAGCCTGGGGCTGCTGTGATGAAGTCGGGCTGTTTTTCGGCACTGGCCCATCGCTACGGCGTCATGGCCCTACACCCCAACAGCCACCTTTTCGTGAGCGAGAAGCCGATAGCGGATTTCCCTGGAAGGCAGTTCGTGGTCAGTTCCACCACCACCATGAACAAACGCCAGTTGCGCCAACAGTTTGCCGAACTGAAACAGGCCAACATCACGGTGCGCAACTTCCCCATGACAGTGGCCGAACTGCGCAAGCGACTACGTTTGGCCGATGGTGGCAGCACCTATATATTCGCCACCACCACCCAACAGCAGCACCTGCTATTAGTATGTGAGAAAATAAATGTTGGCTACAGCAATGCCTGAACTGCTGTAACTCCAGAACTCCTTTCAACTTGAGAAAAGGAGTCCCCTACCCTATTTTCTTCATCCATTTTCCTCCTACCATACAGGCGATGCCGATGATGACGAAGGGGATGCTGAGGAGCTGTCCCATGTCGAGCGGCAGGGAATTCTCAAAGTCCACCTGGTTGATCTTGGTAAACTCGATGAAGAAGCGGGCAGTGAAGATGAGCGTGAGACAGAGACCGAAGAAAAAGCCCGTGCCCACCTTCTCGGGACGGCGACGGTAAATATACCATCCCACAAAGAAGAAGAGGAAATAGACGATGGCCTCGTAGAGCTGACCGGGATGACGGGGCTCGGTGGCCAACGAGGGCTCGGCATTGGCGAAGATGAAAGCCCAGGGCACATCGGTCACCTTACCGATAATCTCTGAATTCATCAGGTTGCCCAACCGGATAAAACAAGCGGTGATGGGAGTGGCGATGGCGATATTGTCGAGCACCTGCCAAAGGCTCAAGTGGGTCTTACGGAAATAGATATAGAGGGCTATCATCAGTCCGAGGGTACCTCCATGCGATGCAAGTCCCTCATAACCAGTGAATTTCCATGAACCATCAGCCATCTTGTGGATAGGCAGGAACATCTCTATGACATGGGTTCCGCTGCTGAGAAAATAGCCAGGCTCGTAGAACAGGCAATGGCCCAGACGGGCACCGATGAGAATGCCTAAAAAACAATAGATGAAGAGCGGGTCGAACAGCTCGTCCTTGATTTTCTGCTCTTTGTAAAGTTTTTTAACTATCAGATAAGCCAGCAACAGTCCAATCAGCCAACAGAGCGAGTACCAACGGATAGAGAAACTACCCAGACTAAAGGCCACCTCGCTGGGATTCCAAACGACATAGAGAAGGTTGTGCATGTCTTTTATGAATTGGGGTTACACATTGAAGCGGAAATGCATGATGTCGCCATCCTGCACCACATAGTCCTTGCCCTCGACACCCAGTTTGCCTGCCTCGCGAACGGCTGCCTCTGAGCCATATTTGATGTAGTCGTCGTACTTGATGACCTCGGCACGGATGAATCCTTTCTCGAAATCGGAGTGGATGACACCGGCACACTGCGGGGCTTTCCATCCTTTATGATAAGTCCAAGCCTTCACCTCCATCGGACCGGCGGTGATGAATGTCTCAAGATTGAGCAAGGCATAGGCTTTCTTGGTGAGGCGGTTCATACCACTCTCCTCCAGTCCCAGTTCGTCGAGGAACATCTTCTTATCCTCATAGCTTTCGAAACTGGCAATATCCTCCTCGGTCTTGGCAGCAATCACCAATACCTCGGAACCCTCGGCCTTGGCGGCCTCTTCCACACGGCGCGAATAGTCGTTGCCATCCTTGGCAGCCGACTCATCCACATTGCACACATAGAGTACGGGCTTGGCTGTGAGCAGGAACAGGTCGTGGGCAGCCTGTTGCTCCTCCTTGCTGTCGAAGGTCACCACACGGGCATTCTGGCCTTTCTCGAGCACCTCTTTGTAGGCCATGAGCACAGCCACCTCGACCTTTGCCTCCTTGTTGCCAAGGGAGGCCACTTTCTGCTGTTTGGCCAGTCTCGACTCGATGGTCTCCAGATCTTTCAACTGCAGTTCGGTATCGATAATCTCCTTGTCGCGGATAGGATCGATGGTACCATCCACATGGGTGATGTTGTCGTCGTCGAAGCAACGCAGCACATGGATAATGGCATCGGTCTCGCGGATATTGCCCAGGAACTTGTTTCCCAGTCCCTCGCCTTTCGATGCACCTTTCACCAGTCCGGCGATATCGACAATCTCGCAAGTGGCGGGAACAATCCGTCCGGGATGCACCAATTCGGCCAATTTGTTGAGCCGCTCATCGGGAACGGTAATCACACCCACATTGGGTTCTATCGTACAGAAAGGGAAATTGGCTGCCTGTGCCTTGGCACTCGACAGACAGTTGAAAAGGGTGGACTTACCAACGTTGGGGAGTCCCACAATACCACATTTTAAGGCCATATTCTATCTATTTTGAAATTTCTTGCAAAGTTAGTGCAAGGTGAGCGAAAAGCAAAATAAAACGAAGTTTTTTTGCTTTTCCGAACCGCAGCCTAACTTCGCCACGCAGTGGCAAAGTTAGTGCAAACCGAGAGGAAAGCAAAACCACCCCGCCCATCAATGGGCTTCAAGCCAATTGGCACCCCATCCGGCATCAGCCACCAAAGGTACGCGCAGGTGGTAGGCATTCTCCATCTCCTCTTTCACGATGGCCTCTACCCTACCCTTCTCTTCGGGTACGACACTGAAATTGAGTTCGTCGTGCACCTGGAGAATCATCTTTGAACGAAGGTGCTCTTCATTGAACCGTTGGTAGATACGTATCATTGCCACCTTGATGATATCGGCCGCTGAACCTTGAATAGGAGCATTGATGGCATTTCGCTCGGCGAAACCACGCACGGTGGCATTGCGACTGTTAATGTCGGGAAGATAGCGCCGGCGGTGGAAGAACGTCTCCACATACCCTTTCTCGCGTGCCATCTCCTTCGACTTCTCCATATACTCCCTCACCTTCGGGAAGGTCTCGAAATAACCATCGATCAACTGCCGTGCCTCCGAACGCTCTATCTCCAACCGCTCTGCCAGTCCGAAGACGGTGATGCCGTAGATGATGCCGAAATTGGCCCTCTTTGCCTTCCGTCGCTGGTCGCTGGTCACCTTGTCGATATCTTCCTTATAGATATTCGCTGCCGTGGCCGCATGGATGTCATGCCCTTCGATGAAGGCATTGATCATATTCTCGTCGCCACTGAGATGAGCCATGACCCGCAACTCAATCTGACTATAGTCGGCCGAGAAGAAGAGGCAACCGGGCTCGGGAATGAATGCCTTACGGATTTCCTTGCCGTCCTCGCCACGCACCGGGATATTCTGGAGGTTGGGGTCGCTCGACGACAGGCGTCCTGTGGCTGTAACCGTCTGGTTGAAAGAGGTATGGATGTGCTGGGTCTTGGGATTGATGAGCAAAGGCAGGGTATCGATATATGTACTCAGCAACTTCCGCAGTCCGCGATAGTCGAGGATTTTCCCCACAATCTCGTGTTTTCCCTTCAGGGCCTGGAGGATTTCCTCCGAGGTGACAAACTGCCCGGTCTTTGTCTTTTTGGGCTTCTCCACGATCTTGAGTTTGGAGAAGAGGATATCGCCCACCTGCTTGGGTGAGGAGATATTGAACACCTCGCCGGCCAACTCATAGATTTGGTGCTCAATGTCGTGCATACGCTGCGTGAACGCCTTCGAGGTCTCTGCCAGCGAGTCGGTGTCGATGCGCACCCCATTGCGCTCCATCGAGGCCAGGACAGGTACCAGTGGCATCTCTATCTCATAAAAAAGCCTATCGGCACCCACCTCCTTGAGTTTGGGTTCCAGCACCCTCTTCAGTTTCAGGGTGACGTCAGCATCCTCGGCGGCATACTCATAGACCTCGCTGGGTGTGAGGTCGCGCATGCTCCGCTGGTTTTTCCCTCGCGGTCCGATGAGCTCATCGATATGAATGGTCTTGTAGTGGAGGTAGACCTCTGCAAGCAAGTCCATGTTGTGCCGCAACTCGGGTTGGATGAGGTAATGGGCTATCATCGTATCCCACAAGTCACCTTGAAGATGGATGCCATAGTTGGCGAGCACCTGCATGTCGTATTTGATGTTCTGTCCGATTTTCAAAATCCGGGGATTTTCATAAAGTGGTCGGAAAATCTCCACCACCTTTTGCGCCTCCGACTGCTCGGCAGGCACAGGAACATAAAAAGCCTGGTTTTCGCGCACTGAGAAGCTCAAACCCACCAGTTCGGCCTCAATGGGATTGGTGGAAGTGGTTTCCGTGTCTAGACTTAAAAAATCGAATGTCAATAAAAAATCACATAATTTTTTAATATCTTCCTGTTTTTCAACGAGTTGATAATCGTGATCAATGGTTTTTAGGCTCTCAAAACTCGAATTTTTCTCAACTTCTCCATCAGCGGGCTGAAATTCGCCAAACAAATCGAGTTGCAAATTCACATTTTGAGGACTTTTTTTAGGTTTATTAAGAAATTTGTCGATGAGTGACTTGAACTCCAACTCATCGAAGATTTTTCTCAGTCGTGCCTCATCAGGGTCGGTGACCTTCAGTTTTTCGAGGTCGAGGGTCACGGGCACATCGGTCTTGATGGTGGCGAGGACTTTCGATAGACGAATATCGTCTACATGTTCCTCCACCTTTTTCTTCAAGGCACCTTTCAGTTGGTCGGTATGTTCGAGCAGATTGTCGACCGTATCAAACTCGTTGATGAGTTTCACGGCAGTCTTCTCGCCCACTCCGGGACATCCTGGGAAATTATCGGCTGCATCGCCCATGAGTGCCAGCAAGTCGATGACTTGTGATGGTCGGCTGATACCATATTTTGCATTGATTTGCTCGGTTCCGATCACCTCGTAGCCTCCTCCATGACGTGGCCGGTACATTTTCACGGTGTTACTGATAAGCTGTCCATAGTCCTTGTCGGAAGTAAGCATATAGGTTTCCACACCCTCTCCCACAGCCGCTTTCGACAATGTGCCTATCACATCGTCGGCCTCAAAACCATCTACCATGAGCACCGGAATATTCATGGCATCAAGGATATCTTTTATAATAGGTACGGCAATGAGGATGTCCTCGGGTGTCTTCTCTCTCTGGGCCTTATATTCAGGGAATATCTCATTACGGAAAGTGGGTCCATGCGGATCGAAGGCAACGCCCAAATACTTGGGTTTTTCCTTCGATAAAATCTCCTGCAATGTGTTGCAGAAACCCAGAATGGCCGAAGTATTCTGTCCCTTGGAATTGATTCGCGGAGTGCGGATAAAGGCGTAATAAGCTCTATAGATAAGCGCATACGCATCGAAGAGGAATAGTTTATCCATATGGTTTTTAAATTTTCTGTGTAAAATTACTCATTTTTTTCATTTTTCCCAGATAAAATGCTTATTTTTGTGCGAAATTTATGGCAATGGATTATCTCTCAATTATAAGAAAGCCCATTGAGGCAGAACTCAAAGAATTCATCAACCTGTTTGATGAGTCACTCTCACACACTGATGGACTCCTTGCCGACGCCCTGCAGCACATCAGGCAGCGTGGCGGCAAGCGCATGCGCCCTATCCTTACGCTACTGGTTACCAAAAACCTTGGCGAGGTGAATCTCACCACGCAATATGCCGCATTGGGACTGGAACTGCTCCATACCGCCAGTCTGGTGCACGACGACGTGGTGGACGAGAGCGACAAGCGCCGTGGCCAGGCCTCTGTCAATGCGATGTTCAACAACAAAGTAGCAGTGCTTGTAGGCGACTACATTCTCTCATCGGCCTTGCTCTATGTATCGAAAAGCAACAATACCAGCATTGTGACCAGTCTTGCCGAACTGGGCCAGACGCTCTCGAAAGGCGAGTTGCTGCAATTGAACAATTTTGCTGAAGACGGTATCTCGGAAGAGGTTTATTACCGTATTATCAGTCAGAAGACCGCCTCGCTGTTTGCCCGTTGCGCGATGAATGGTGCCTTGTCGGTGAATGCCACTGCCGAGGAAGTGCGTGAAGCCTACGATTTTGGTATGGCAATAGGCATGATTTTCCAGATTCGAGACGACATTTTCGACTATTACGACTCCAAGGAGATAGGCAAGCCCACGGGCAACGACATGGCTGAGGGCAAACTCACACTTCCCATTATCTATGCCCTCAAGAACACAGGCAATGAGGAGATGCTCAACTTGGCCAAGAAAGTGAAGAAAGGCTTCGTAGACGATGCTGAAATCCAACAGTTGGTACAATTCGCCATCAAAAACGGAGGTATTGACTATGCAGTGAAAAAAATGGACGATTTCAGTGCCCAGGCTCAGCAATATATCGATTTTCACGTGAAACAAATTGAGATAAAAGAGGCTTTGCAGGCCTATCTTGACTTTGTGGCCAACAGGAATATTTAGACATTTATCCCTTACCAAATACAAAACCCTGGATATGCAATGATATCCAGGGTTTTATGTTTTTATCGCAACTATTTGCTGTCAATCTATCCAAAAAACGGGAAAAAATGGTTAGAAGAACTTGGTCTCTTCACCTATTACCTCGCTGAGCAGCAAGTTGGCGAGACGGCTGGTACCCAGTCGGAACCACTTATTGGTGAGCCATTTCTCACCTAAAATTTCCTTCACGATGGAGTAATATGTGAGGGAGTCGGTCACGGTATTGAGTCCACCAGCAGGTTTGAAACCAATCTGTATGCCTGTCTCATCATAGTATTCCTTGATGGCCTGGCACATCACATAGGCAGCCTCTGGAGTGGCCGCAGGACTGAGTTTTCCGGTGGAAGTCTTGATATAGTCGGCCCCGGCATACATCGACAGGATAGAGGCAATCTTGATGTTCTTGGCTGTTTTGAGCAGTCCGGTCTCAAGGATCACCTTCATGGCCTTGTCGCCGCAAGCACCCTTCATCTCACTGATGTCGTCGCAGACACCCTCGTAGTCGCCACTGAAGAATTTACCCACGGGCATGACGATATCAATCTCTGTGGCACCATCTTTCACGGCGAGTGCCGTCTCGGCCACTTTCACCTCGATGAGTGCCTGTGATGATGGGAAACTGCCCGATACGCAAGCTATTTCCACGCCATCCACCTCGAGTGTATTGCTCACTACGCTGGCAAAACAAGGATAGACGCAGATAGTGGCCACATGGGGTAGGGTGGGGTATTCCTCATCAAACCGGTTCACTTTCTCGGTGAATGCCATGATACTTTCGTCAGAATCCTGGGTGTTAAGCGAGGTAAGTTCCACGCTTCCCATCAGGAATTTCTTTACTTCGAGCGTGTCGTTCTCGGGCACTTTCTCGGCAATAATACGTTTTACCTCTTCCTGTACGGTAGCATCATCGATCTCCACATTGTATTTGTTCAATACTTCTTCGTATTTGCTCTTAGGAGTGTTTTGAGCATCAATTTTCTTTAATTCCATAGTCGTTATTGATTTGGTTTATGCTTTCAATTTTGGGTTGGAAATATGGCGCAGACTGTCGCGACGGGTCTTTTTATCCATCGTTTTCTGGAATTCCTCGGTGAGGTCGACCCCCGTCTGGTTGGCCAGGCAGATGAGCACCCAAAGGATATCGGCCATCTCCTCGCCCAACTGTTCTTTCTCGCCATTCTTGAAACTCTGGTCGCCATATTTGCGTGCCATGACCCGTGCCAGCTCACCCACCTCCTCTGTGAGACAAGCCATATTGGTGAGTTCGGAGAAATAGCGCACGCCATAGGTGTGTATCCATTCATCAACCTGCCGTTGCGCCTCTTTCAGCGTGATATTCCGTGGTTCCATACTATTCCTTGTTTTTGGTATCCATACAGATGGTCACCGGTCCGTCATTGAGCAGACTCACCTTCATATCGGCGCCAAAAGAGCCTGTGGCCACTGGTTTTCCGAGAGCCGCCGACATTTTCTCGCAAAAAAGCAGGTAGAGTGGGGTAGCGACCTCGGGTTTGGACGCCCTGAGCCACGATGGCCTGTTGCCTTTCTTGTAGGAGGCATAGAGCGTGAACTGGCTCACCACCATGATCTCGCCCTGGATATCGGTCACTGAACGGTTCATCACGCCATTCTCGTCGTCGAATACCCTCAGTTGCACGATTTTCTTGACGAGCCAGTCAATATCCTCCTCATTATCGTCATCGCAGATGCCGAGCAGCACCAACAATCCCTTGCCGATTGCCGACTTCACGTTTCCATCGATGGTCACCGATGCCTGCGATACTCTTTGAATGACTGTTCTCATAGCGTGGATAATAATGGCAAAAATACATTTTTTTTTCCAATATGGTTCTTCTAAAGGCTATTATTTTTTGAAATGCTCGAAAATTACCTTAGCCTTAGCAGGACCCACTATTTCCTGGAGTTGTTCGAGCGATGCCTCCTTGATGCGTTTCACCGATTTCAATGCTTTGATGAGCGCGTCCTTGGTCTTTGGTCCGATGCCCTTGATATCGTCGAGTTCGGAGTGCAGGGCATGCTTGCTTCGTTTGTCGCGGTGGAACGTGATGGCGTAACGGTGCACCTCGTCTTGTATCTGGGTGAGGATATGGAAGAGCTCGCTGTCGGTCTTCATGCCGATGACCATTGGCGGGAAACCGAAAAGGAGTTCGTTGGTGCGGTGGCGGTCGTCTTTTGCCAGTCCGGCGATGGGGATATGGATATGTAACTCGTCTTCCACCACCTGTCTCACCACTTCCATCTGTCCTTTTCCGCCATCGGTGATGATGAGGTCGGGTAGGGGAGTGTCTTCCTCTATCATCCGGCTATAGCGACGTCTCACCACCTCCTTCATCGATGCATAGTCGTCGGGACCTGTCACCGTTTTGATGTTGTATTTCCGGTAATCCTTCTTGCTTGGTTTCATGGCCTTGAACACCACGCATCCTGCCACGGCATCCTCGCCACTGATATTGGAGTTGTCGAAACACTCGATTTGATAGGGCAGTTTCTCGAGCTGGAGTGCGTTTTGCAACTCTTTCATCAGTCGGGTCTGCCGTTGTTCGGGATTGAGTTTCTCCGTGCGTTTCAGCCGGTCGAGGCGGTATTGCTTGCCATTCATCTGCGATAGTTCGAGCAGGTGTTTCTTGTCGCCACGTTGTGGTATGGTCACCTCCACGTTTTCAGGTTTCCACTCAATATCTCTTGGAAGGATGATTTCCTTGGCATTGCTTTTGAACCGCTGGCGTATCTCGGGGATGGCCAAGGCGAGCAACTCGTCGTCGGTCTCCTGTAGTTTTCTTCTATACTCGATGGTGAATGCCTGATTGATGCTTCCATTGGTCACGTGCATATAGTTGACGAAGGCATAGTTGGAATGCTCGTCGTTGGTGATGCTGAACACGTCGACGTTGTGGATGGTGTGGCTCACCACCTCGCTCTTGGCACAGTAGTTGTCGATAAGTGCTATCCTGCGCTTGATTTCCTCGGCCTCCTCGAACCTCAGTTGCTGGGCCAGCGACATCATGTATTGGGTGAGCTGGCGTATCACGTCACGGGTATTGCCCTTGAGAATTTCCTTGGCCTGACGGATATTCTCCTGGTAGTCCTCATAACTCTGCTTGCCCACACAGGGAGCATCGCAGATGTGGAGATGGTATTTCAGACATGTCTTGTATTTTCCCTCGGCAATACGGTCTCTGGTCATCACCATATTGCATGCCCTGGGCTTGTAGAGTTTCTTGATGAGCTCGAGTACGGCTATCATAGGTCCCATGTTGCTGTAGGGTCCATAATAGGTGCCCCATTTGCGGTTGATGTTGCGGGTCTTGAAGATGCGCGGGTAGGGTTCGTTGGTGACACAGATACTGGGATAGGTCTTGCCGTCCTTCAGCAGCACGTTGTAGCGCGGCTTGTATTTCTTGATCAGACTGTTCTCAAGCAGAAGGGCATCTTCCTCGGTTTTCACCACAGTGTATTTGATGTCTCTGATCTTGCTCACGAGCACCTTGGTCTTGAACCTGTCTACCTCTTTGTGGAAATAGGACGACACCCTCCGTTTCAGGTTTTTGGCCTTGCCCACATAGATGATGGTTCCATTATCGTCGAGATACTGGTAACTGCCGGGTTGCTCGGGCAAATTGAGCACGATGTTCTTCAGTCGTTGTTTGAGTTGTTCTTCGGTCTCGTTTCTCATAGTGGCGCCAAATTTGTTTCACGTGAAACCCTGATTAGGAAAGCATGGCCTATGCCATACCACAGGAGCATTTGAATGGGGTATGAGGATAAGAAAAGAAGAGGGAGACACGTTGGTTTCTCCCTCTTGAAATAGTTGATGATTTACAGTTGCATAAGCGTGGTGATCTCCACCTCGTCGCCAAACAACTGCCGTCCGTTAAGACCCTCGTTCACCAGTTCGATGATGAAGTTCATGTAGGTCTGCTTGGGATGGAATTTCTTCACCAGGTCGAGGGCAGCCTTCATGGTTCCTCCGGTGGCCAGGAGGTCGTCGTGCAGGAGCACCACGTCGTCCTCGGTGATGGAGTCCTTGTGAATCTCGATGGTGTCCACGCCATACTCCTTCTTGTAGGTCTCGCTGATGGTCTCGCCAGGCAATTTTCCGGGCTTGCGGCAGAGCACCACACCGGCACCCAATCTCACGGCCAAAGCAGATGCCATGACAAAGCCACGACTCTCGATACCCACAATTTTGGTAATGCCTTTGTCCTTGTAGATCTCGTAGAGTTCGTCTAACATGATTCTGAGGCACTCGCCACTCTTGAAGAGGGTGGTGACGTCTCTGAAATTGATTCCCTTAACGGGGAAGTCGGGAATGCTCCTCAGGTTCTGGAGCAGAATTTCGTTGTTCATATTGTTGATCTATTAATTGAATTGTTTCACGTGAAACATAAAAAATATTTTACAAAATTATCATCTTCCTATCATCACCAGCATGGCATTGATATCCGATGGAGATACCCCTGGAATCCTGCTGGCCTGTGCCAGGGTGTCGGGATTGATACGCTCCAGTTTCTGTCGTGCCTCTATCGATATCTGGGTCATGTTCTTATAGTCGAAATGTCCCTTGATCTTGATATCCTCCAACCGGTGCATCTTGTCGGCCACGAGGCGCTCACGGTCGATGTATCCCTTGTATTTCATGAGCACCTCGGCAGCCTCGCAGATTTCCTCACGACGATTGGGCAATGCATCAATCATCTGATGCAGTTCGGGCAACATCTCCATGAGCACGTTCAGGTCGACTTGCGGACGACCAATCAAGTCTACGGCCTTGCAACCATAGTGGAGTGGGGTAGTGCCCAGTTGTTCCAAACGGTCGTTCACCTCGCGGGGTTTGATGGGTGTCTTCTCGCAGAAGTGGATGATGCGTGAAATGGCCTCCTGTTTCTCCTTCCACCAGTCGTAACGCTCACGTGAGGCCAGTCCCATGTCATAGGCCTTCTCGGTGAGTCGCGCGTCGGCATCATCCTGTCGGAGCAGGATGCGGTATTCAGCCCTGGAGGTAAACATCCTGTATGGCTCGTCTACGCCCTTGGTCACCAGGTCGTCGATGAGCACACCGATATAGCTCTCGTCACGGCGCATCACGAAAGGTTCTCCGCCACCACATCGGATGGCAGCATTCACACCAGCCACCAGACCCTGTCCGGCAGCCTCCTCATATCCCGTGGTACCATTCACCTGACCCGCAAGGAACAGTCCACTTATCACTTTCGACTCCAGCGAGTGACTCAACTGCGTGGGGTCGAAGAAATCATATTCTATGGCATAGCCCGGTCGGTAGACCTTCACGTCCCTCAGGGCTGGGATTTGCCGGAGCGCGTTGATCTGCACATCCATTGGCATACTCGACGAGAACCCATTAAGGTACATCTCGTTCGTGCTCTCTCCCTCGGGCTCGAGGAAGAGCATGTGCTGCTCGCGCTCCGGAAAGGTAACGAGCTTGGTCTCTATCGACGGGCAGTAGCGCGGACCGATACTTTGTATCTGTCCATTATAAAGCGGTGAGTCGGCCAGTCCGCCCCGCAGCACCTCATGCACCGCGGGATTGGTATAGCATATCCAGCAAGTGAGTGCATTGAGCGTGCGCCGCGATGGCATGAAACTGAACTGATGGAAGTCGTGGTCGCCATCCTGCACCTCCATCTCGTCGAGGTGTACCGACCGGCGGTCGATGCGCACCGGCGTACCCGTCTTCATCCTCGCCGTGCGCACCCCATGACGGGTAATGCTCTCGGTGAGGTGAAGGGCGGCGGGCTCGGCGATGCGTCCACCCGGCACCTGACAATGGCCAATATGCAGTAATCCGTTGAGGAACGTGCCTGCCGTGATGACCACACTCCTGGCCCTGACCTCCACACCCCAGAGGGTGGTCACGCCCACGGCCACGCCATCCTCTACGATGAGCTGCTCCACCTGGTCTTGCCAGATATCGAGCAGCGAAATGGCATCAAGCGTCTCACGCCATTTCCAAATGAACTTGCCACGGTCGCACTGCGCCCTCGGACTCCACACCGCAGGACCTTTCGAGCGGTTGAGCATACGGAACTGTATGGCTGTGGCGTCGGTCACCAGACCCATCCATCCCCCCAGCGCGTCGATCTCACGCACAATCTGTCCCTTGGCAATCCCGCCCACGGCAGGGTTGCAACTCATTTGTGCTATCTTGTTCATGTCCATCGTCACGAGCAAGGTGCGCGCACCCATGCCGGCAGCAGCACAAGCCGCCTCGCAGCCCGCATGACCGCCGCCCACGACAATGACATCATAATCCATCTTATAATTCATAATCCGAAAAACAAGAAATTTTGGAGGGTTGAATCAAACTGATTGCACTATTGATGAATCAATTCCACCGCAAAAGTAAGCATAATAATCGGATTTTTCTTCAAAAACCTTTGATTAATCACCAAAATATACTATTTTTGCAATCTGAAGGCTTTGCTATAATACTTACAAATAGGTATTTTTTGCCTTATTAACCGTCGATGCAATACTATACTATTAGTAACTTGAAAAATAACACTATAATTAAATTATTAAATCTCAATCATTTATGTGGTTAATCAATTCTTCTATTGGTAGGAAGGTCGTAATGTCGATTACCGGTATTGCACTTATCCTCTTCCTGACGTTCCACTGCTGTATGAACGTCGCTGCACTATTCTCAGGCGAAGCCTACAACTGGATTTGCGAGTTGTTAGGTTCCAACTGGTATGCAGTAGTCGCCACTTTGGGTCTGGCTGCCCTGGCAGTCATTCACATTGTCTATGCCTTCATTCTCACAGCGCAGAACCGCCGCGCCCGTGGAAATGAGCGCTATGCTGTCACCGACACTCCAAAGAAAGTGGAGTGGGCATCGCAGAACATGCTCGTTCTCGGTATCATCATTCTCCTCGGCCTCCTGCTGCATCTCTTCAACTTCTGGTACAACATGATGTTCGCCGAACTCGTGGGTATGGAGACTAAGCTCAGTCCTACTGATGGCTTTGGATGGATTGTGGAGACCTTCTCCAATCCCGTCTTCGTAGTGCTCTATATCATCTGGCTCGTGGCCATCTGGTTCCATCTTGCCCATGGTTTCTGGAGTGCCATGCAAACTCTTGGTATCAGTGGTAAGATATGGTTCAAGCGCTGGAAGGTGATCGGCATCGTCTATGTCACCATCCTCATGGCTTGCTTCCTCATCGTGGTGCTTGCCTTCGCTTTCAAGTGCGCACCAAGTCTCTGCTGCAGCGCATTCTAATCACTAACCCTCAAATTTAACTTCGTAATATCATGACTAAGAAAATAGATTCAAGAATTCCCGAAGGACCAGTAGCAGAGAAATGGACCAACTACAAGGCCCACCAGCGCTTGGTGAACCCGAAGAATAAACTGAAACTCGACATCATCGTCGTAGGTACCGGTCTGGCTGGTGCAAGTGCCGCCGCCAGTCTTGGTGAGATGGGCTTCAATGTCATCAATCTCTGTATCCAGGACTCCCCGCGCCGCGCACACTCCATCGCCGCACAAGGTGGTATCAACGCCGCCAAGTGCTATCAGAATGATGGCGACTCTGTATACCGTCTTTTCTACGACACCGTGAAGGGTGGCGACTACCGTGCCCGTGAGGCCAACGTTTACCGTCTGGCAGAGGTGTCAAACAATATCATCGACCAGTGTGTGGCACAGGGCGTGCCTTTCGCCCGTGAGTATGGTGGCATGTTGGCCAACCGCTCGTTTGGTGGCGCACAGGTGTCGCGTACGTTCTATGCCAAGGGACAGACAGGACAGCAGCTTCTGCTCGGTGCCTACTCGTCGCTCAGCGCACAGGTACATGCCGGCAAGGTGAAGCTCTACACCCGCTACGAGATGGAAGATGTGGTGATTGTCAACGGCCGTGCCCGTGGTATCATCGCCAAGAACCTGGTCACCGGCAAGCTGGAGCGCTTCTCCGCCAATGCCGTGGTCATCGCCACTGGTGGTTATGGCAATGCCTACTTCCTCTCCACCAACGCCATGGGCTGCAACTGTACTGCTGCCGTTCAGTGCTACCGCAAGGGAGCTTATTTTGCCAACCCATCCTATGTGCAGATTCACCCCACCTGTATCCCCGTACACGGTGACAAGCAGTCGAAACTTACCCTGATGTCAGAGTCGCTGCGTAACGACGGTCGTATCTGGGTGCCCAAGAAACTTGAGGATGCCAAGGCTCTTCAGGCTGGTACCAAACAAGGATATGAGATTCCCGAGGAAGACCGCGACTACTATCTGGAGCGCCGCTATCCCGCCTTCGGTAACCTTGTTCCACGCGACGTGGCCTCACGTGCCGCCAAAGAGCGCTGCGACAAAGGCTTTGGCGTGAACAACACCGGTCTGGCCGTGTTCCTCGACTTCTCCGAGTCGATCAACCGTCTGGGCATTGATGTCATCATGCAACGCTACGGCAACCTCTTCGAGATGTACGAGGAGATCACCGACGTGTTCCCCGGCAAGAAAGCCTGCGAGATCAATGGCGTGACCTACTATCACCCCATGATGATCTATCCCGCCATCCACTACACCATGGGTGGTATTTGGGTAGACTATGAGTTGCAGACCTCCATCAAGGGACTCTTCGCCATTGGCGAGTGCAACTTCTCCGACCATGGTGCCAACCGTCTGGGTGCCTCCGCCCTTATGCAGGGTCTGGCCGACGGCTATTTCGTGTTGCCTTACACCATCCAGAACTATCTGGCCGACCAGGAGATTTGGCCACGCATCTCTACCGACCTGCCTGAGTTTGAGGCTGCCGAGAAGGCCGTTGAGGCCGAGATCGACCGTCTGATGAACATCAAGGGCAAGCGCAGTGTCGACTCCATCCACAAGGAGCTGGGCCACATCATGTGGGAGCACGTGGGTATGGGCCGCACCGCCGAAGGTCTGAAAGAAGGTATCGAACTCATCAAGAAACTGCGCAAGGAATTCGACACCAACCTCTTTATTCCCGGAACGAAAGAAGGACTCAACATCGAGCTCGACAAGGCCATCCACCTCCGCGACTTCATCACCATGGGTCAGTTGGTAGCCTACGATGCCCTCTCACGCAACGAGAGCTGCGGTGGCCACTTCCGTGAGGAATACCAGACAGAGGAAGGCGAGGCCAAGCGCGACGACGAGAACTACTTCTATGTGGGCTGCTGGGAATACCAGGGCTCCGACGACAAGGCACCTGAGCTCATCAAGGAGCCGTTAGAGTATGAGGCAATCAAGGTACAAACACGTAATTATAAGAACTAACAATCATGGCTAAAAATATATCATTCACTATCAAGTTCTGGCGTCAGAACGGACCTCGTGAGAAAGGATATTTCGACACCCACGAGATGAAAGACATTCCCGATGATACCTCTTTCCTGGAGATGCTCGACATCCTCAACGAGGAACTGATCAACGAAGGCCGTGAGCCATTCGTGTTCGACCACGACTGCCGCGAGGGTATCTGCGGAATGTGCTCACTCTATATCAACGGCACACCACACGGCAAGACCGAGCGTGGCGCCACCACCTGCCAGCTCTACATGCGCCGCTTCAACGACGGCGATGTCATCACCGTAGAGCCCTGGCGCTCGGCTGGCTTCCCCGTTATCAAAGACTGTATGGTAGACCGTGGTGCCTTCGACAAGATCATCCAGGCTGGTGGCTATACCAGCGTGCGTACAGGTCAGGCACAGGACGCCAACGCCATCCTCATCCCGAAGCAGAATGCCGACGAGGCTATGGACTGCGCTTCGTGCATCGGTTGCGGTGCATGCGTAGCAGCCTGCAAGAACGGCTCTGCCATGCTCTTCGTGAGCTCGAAGGTAAGTCAGCTGGCTCTCCTCCCACAGGGACGTCCAGAGGCCGCCAAACGCGCCAAGGCGATGATGGCAAAGATGGAAGAGTTGGGCTTCGGCAACTGCACCAACACCCGCGCCTGCGAGGCTGTTTGCCCGAAGAGCGAGACCATTGCCAATATCGCACGTCTCAACCGCGAGTTCATCAAAGCCAAACTGGCCGACTAAACTTGTCACAGCATTCCTCTAAGGATAATTCAATCAGTCAGGCAAACAAATGTTTGCCTGACTTTTTTAGGAGTTCAGAAGTTCAGAAGTTCAGGAGTTCAGACATTACCACAACTTACAACCATTGTACAATAACCATTGAACACAACGAGATGAATTCGGACTATTGTCTGAACTCCTGCAACTCCTGAACTTCTGAACTCCAAATTATTATTATATTTCTTTTATTTTTTTTAAAAATAAAGAAAATGATGAATAATGATGGGGTGTGGAAAATGTGGAAAACTATGTTGAATATCTCTATTTTTGAAATTTGATGGACTTATTTCCACTTATCCTATTGGTTGGTTGATATTAAATCATTATTTATAAATGAATTACATCGTTTTCCACAGTTATGGAATGTGGTGGATAAAGGGATGTGGAAAAGTAGGGTGGGGTAGCGTGATGTGCAAAACTGTTGCTTAAGTGTTGGAATAAAATGTATTTTTTCCACCCATTTTGTGTGGTTCTTGGATGATGTTGAAAAATGATGGTTTATTATTTGTTTTTCCATAAGTTATCCACAAGTTATCCACATTTTTATCAAAGTGTTCACAAAGTACGGGAGCCGTAGTGCATGCCATCTTGCCATTCCACCATTGTCTGAACTCCTTGAACTCCTGAACTCCTTGAAAAAAATAATGCCATACTTTTGCTTTTCAGTCGTTTTTTCGTAATTTTGCTACTTCAATCAAACCATTTGTTATGGCAGCCAAGGAAAAAGGACTTACCCCTATGATGAAACAGTTTTTCACGCTGAAGGCGAAACATCCTGATGCGCTGATGCTCTTTCGTTGTGGTGACTTCTATGAGACCTATTGCGAGGATGCGGTGGCCGCATCCAAGATTCTGGGTATTACCCTTACCCGCCGTAATAATGGTGGTACGTCGGGTTCGGCCGAGATGGCCGGATTTCCACACCATGCGCTCGACACCTACCTGCCCAAATTGATTCGTGCCGGGCGCAGGGTGGCCATTTGCGACCAGTTGGAAGATCCCAAACTCACCAAAACCCTGGTGAAGCGTGGCATCACCGAACTGGTGACTCCTGGTGTGGCCATGAGCGACAATGTGCTCAACTACAAGGAGAACAACTTCCTTGCTGCCGTGCATTTTGGAAAAGGCTCTTGTGGCGTGGCTTTCCTCGATATCTCCACTGGCGAGTTCCTCACCGGTGAGGGAACCTACGACTATGTGGAGAAACTCATTGGCAATTTCCAACCCAAGGAGGTGCTCTACGACCGTGCCCGCAAAGCCGATTTCGAGCGCTATTTCGGTACAAAACACTGTGTGTTCGAACTCGACGACTGGGTGTTCACCTCCATGACGGCCCGTGAGAAACTGTTGCGCCATTTCCAGACCAAGTCGTTGAAGGGATTTGGTGTCGACCACCTGCAGAATGGCGTGGTGGCCGCGGGGGCCATTCTGCAGTATCTCGAACTCACCCAGCACACCCAGATCGGACATATCACCTCCATCTCGCGGATAGAGGAAGACAAGTATGTGCGTTTGGATAAATTCACCATCCGTTCGCTTGAATTGGTCAACACCATGCAGGAAGGCGGTTCATCACTGCTCCAGGTCATCGACAAGACCATCACGGCGATGGGTGGCCGTATGTTGCACCGATGGCTCATCTTCCCGTTGAAGGACGCGAAACCCATCAACAAGCGCCTTGATGTGGTGGAGTATTTCTTCCGTCATCCCGACTTCCGTCAGCAGGCAGACGAACAGTTGCATCTCATCAACGACCTGGAGCGTATCATCTCGAAAGTGGCGGTAGGCAGGGTATCGCCCCGTGAGATTGTACAGTTGAAGATAGCCCTCCAGGCCATTGAGCCCATCAAGACGGCCTGTATGAGTGCCGACCATCCGGTGCTGCGCGCCATCGGCGAGCAAATCAATATCTGCCGCACCATCCGCGACCGCATCCAGCGTGAGATCAAGCCCGACCCACCTTTCCTGGTGAACAAGGGCGACATCATCAACGACGGGGTGAACGAACAGCTCGACGAACTGCGATCCATCGCCTATAACGGCAAGGACTATCTGCTCAAGATACAGCAGCGCGAAACCGAGGCCACTGGCATCTCGTCGCTGAAGATAGGATATAATAATGTGTTTGGTTATTACCTTGAGGTGCGCAACACCTATAAGGACAAGGTGCCTGCCGAGTGGGTGCGTAAGCAGACATTGGCACAAGCCGAGCGCTATATCACCCAGGAACTGAAAGAATATGAGGAGAAAATCCTTGGCGCTGAGGATAAGATACAGGTTTTGGAAACCCAACTTTTCAACGACCTCGTGATGGCCATCCAGGAGTTCATCCCCGCCATTCAGATCAATGCCAACCTCATTGCCCGACTCGACTGCCTCCTCTCCTTCGCTACCGTATCCGAGGAGAACCACTATGTGCGTCCCGTAGTCGACGGTTCCGAGGTCATCGACATCAAGCAAGGACGGCATCCCGTCATCGAGACCCAACTGCCATTGGGCGAGCGTTATGTGCCCAACGACATCATGCTCGACAACGAGCGGCAGCAAATCATCATCATCACGGGTCCGAATATGGCCGGTAAATCGGCGCTGTTGCGCCAGACCGCCCTTATCGTACTCATGGCCCAGATAGGATGTTTCGTGCCCGCAGAGGCCGCGAGAATAGGTTTGGTAGACAAAATATTCACCCGTGTCGGTGCCTCCGACAATATCTCGTTGGGTGAGTCCACTTTCATGGTCGAGATGACCGAGGCCGCCAATATCCTCAACAATGTGTCGCCCCGCTCGTTGGTGCTCTTCGATGAGTTGGGCCGTGGCACCTCCACCTACGACGGCATTTCCATTGCGTGGGCCATCGTGGAATACCTACACGAGAATGTCAAGGCCCGTGCCCGCACCCTCTTTGCCACCCATTACCATGAGCTCAATGAGATGGAGAAGAATTTCCCACGTATCAAGAACTATAACGTGAGCGTGAAGGAAGTCGACAACAAGGTCATCTTCCTCCGTCGTCTGGAACGGGGTGGTTCGGAGCACTCTTTCGGTATCCATGTGGCCGAGATAGCCGGTATGCCCAAGAGCATCGTGCGCCGTTCGAATGTCATCCTAAAACAGTTGGAGGCCGACAGCAACAAGGTGGGAGCAGTGGGCAAACCTTCGGCACAGGCCATCAACCAGTCGCGTGAGGGCATGCAACTGAGTTTCTTCCAGCTCGACGACCCCGTGCTCTGCCAGGTGCGCGACGAGATTTTAGGTCTCGACATCAACAATCTCACGCCTGTCGAGGCACTCAACAAACTCAATGAAATCAAGAAAATAGTGAGTGGAAAGTCAAGTTAGCCCCCTGTTGATGCTATTGATTTTCCGATGAGGAGTGGATGCCTTACCTTCTGGTTTTGATGAGGTTCAGCATCCACACGATGGCTGTGGCTGCGATATGTACGATCACGAAGGCTAGGATGAGTCGCCAAATGTGGTTGTCGTAGGGCAGATGGCACCAGTCGAGCGCCTTGCCCACCATCAAGGGCACGCCCCCACAGATGAAATAATAATAGAGCGAGTTGGCGCCCGTCCATTCTATGGGAGCTATCCGCGGCAGTCGCAGGCAGAAGGCGCAGACAAGCAGCGCGACGAGCAGTCCGTCGATGAGCAGCAAGGTGAACGAGCTGACGTGGATGGGTTCCACCGTGAGGCTGATGCCAGTTCGGTATTCCATTATTTTCATTCCCACAACGATTACTGCCAGCAGCGCCAGCACACTGTTGCGCCGCAGCAGGGCCACCATCTCCTTCCGTTGTCGCATCACATGGCCCATATAGAAGAAGAAGAGCATGAAGAAGGCGTTCTGCCAGCACCATAGGTTGTGCGAGGAGAGCACCTCGTCGTCGATGAGGTGATGGAGCAGGGCCACCGCCACGAAAGGCAGGGCACAACCCACCGCCATCCACAGCTCCCTGCCTTTGCACAATCGCATCATCAGCATGAAGAGGAGCTGGGTTACGATGAGAGCCGGCACAAACCATGTGGCATGGCCGGTGATGATGTTCAGGAAAGCATCTTGGATAGTGAGGTCGTCGTGTGCGAGGGTCTTGGGCAATGCGATGACCGAGGTGAAGATGAAATATGGCACTACGAGTCCAGTGACGATGGAGCGTGTTTTGCGCTTGATGCTGAATTCAGCATCCGGTCTTACGAACAAGTAGCCAGAGACAAAGAAGAAGGTGATGGCCGCGTTTCCCGCAAATACCACATAGGGGATGATTTCCTCACCGCAATAGTAGCACTCCGTATGAAACAGCAGGATGGCCATCATGCAGAGTCCGCGTGCCATGTCTATCCATAGGATGCGCTTGTCGGTAGAGGCCATAGTCGGTTCAGTTCACAATGGCTATCTTGCACACCGTGCCACTCTTTCCATCACTGGTGGCCGTCTGCACCATATACACTCCCGATGCCACTCTCTTTCCGCTGCTGTCGTTGCCATCCCAGGTGAACGACCCGCCATTGCTCCTGCCCTCGGCCACAAGCGTGCCGTTGGCCGTCACTATTTTCACGTCAGCATTCATCGAGAGTCCCGTCACGGTGATCAGGCCCGTATAGTCGGGGCGCACCGGATTGGGATAGGCATAGACGTTGTCCTTGGTCATCTCGTCGTTGGTGGCACTGGCGTCGCTCATAAACGAGCACAGTCCGAAGTCGGTACCGAAGAACACCTCTCCCGTGCGCTCATTGATGGTCACCGACTCTACATTGTCGGAGAGCAACTGGCTGTTGTTGGTCATGAAATGGTGTACCTGCTCGAAATTGTCGGAACTGATGAGGTATACCCCGTTGCCGTTGGTGCCAAACCATTTTCGGTTGCCGCCATCCACTGCCATGCAGGTGATGTCGACACCACTGAGCAGGTAGTCGGCGAAGTTGGTACCGTCGTTTCGGGGCACCTTCACTTGAGTGAGCGTGGCGTCCGACCCGCTGTCCAGTTGGTTGGCAGGGAGCATCAGGGGTCCCACGTTGGTTCCTATCCAGATGTTTCCCTCCTTGTCCTCGGCGATGCATCGCACGCCATTGATATTGCTCACCGTCGTACCGTCCTGGTTCACGAACTGGGTGTAGTGGTTCATGGCATTGGTGGCCGGGTCGTAGCAGTAGAAGGCGGGCAACGACCAGTGGTTGTTGACGAACCACAGGTGCTGGTGTGAGTCAATGATCATGTTCTTCATGTTGCCCAGACTGCGTCCGTTGTCGTCCATCAGTGCCTGCTGGTGGTGCGACTCCCAGGTGCCGTCGGCTTTCAGTTCGAGCAATGATGCCGACTGTGCCAGACTGTTCAGACACCACAGGTTGCCGTTGGTGTCGTATTTCACGCCCAGCGTGAGGTTGTAGTTCATGCTCTCGTCGGGGGTAGAGAACTGCAGCGGACTGTTCTCCACATTGTATAGTCTGACGAATTTACCGTTCCTGAATTCATAGAGTCCGGCCCTGCCGCCCACCATCACGTGGGTGGGGTCCTTGGGGTCTACGTCGAGGCAGGTGAGGTCTTGGAGCAGGCTTTTCACGCGGTCCTTGAAATCCTCCTCATATATCGTCCACTCCTCGTTGCTGTAGGTCTGCACCACCGCCGGACGGAAGAACTCGGCGAAGGCATCGTAGCCGCCACCACAGGAATAGAGCGTGTTGTTAAGGTATCTCATGAACCCGAAGTAGTTGTATTTCGGGCCATCGGGCCTTATGTCGGTCTGTTGCGGAATGATGTTCTGTCCTTCAAGAGTGAGCGAGTAGAGCTTGTTGTCGGCCTGGTTGCCCCAGTAGCAGTCGTTGGCATCATCGTAGACGAAGGCCGTGGCAGCATAGTTGGGCAGCACGGCGGTGTATTGGCTGGCCGTGGTATAGATGAGCACTTGGTCGGAGCGGCCGAGGATGAGTTTTCCTCCCCCCTCGCTGAAGAAAGTGAATCCCGGTGTGCCCACTTTCTGCCATCCGTCGGCCGTTTTGGCACAGAGGCTGCCATTGGCCACTGCCATCAGTTGGTTGTCGAAGAAGAACAGGTGGTCGGCAGGCACGTCGCTCTCCTTCGTCCAGTTGCCCTTGTCGAGCAGGTTGTCAGAGAGCCGGGCCTTCAGTATGCCCTCATTGCCCAGTCCGGCGTAGATGAAGTCGCCGTTGACGATGGTCGACGTCACTTTCCTGCCCAGGTTGTAGGTATCGCTGAACTCCCCTTTTCCCACGTTCATCTTCAGGATGCCGAAGTTGGTCGAGAGATAGGCATACGAACCGTTTACCCTCACCTCGTTGATGGTCTTGTCGTCGGTGGTGGTCTTGTTGTAGAGCGCCGATACGTTCAGCACGTTGCCCTTGTCGTCGAGCAGGTCGATGTTCTGGTTTTGGTAGGCGATGACGAGTCGTTTGGCCGCCTTGCAGTAGGCGATGTGGGCAATGTTGCAGTCGCTGAGCACATTGGTGTTGTCGTAGGTATCGACACTGGTGTCGGAGAGCCGGTATGAGAAGAGTCCACCCGAGGAGAGCACGTAGACGGTGTTTCCCGTAGGCACGATCTCGGTGATGTTGCCGTAGGCCAGGTACGAGGTCCAGGTGCCGATGGGTGCCGCGCCCACGGCCATGAAGCAGAGGGCAAGCAGCAGTGAGGTGAGTGTCGTTCTTCTCATGTAGGGTTTGCGTTATTTCTCGCTGAGGAAGCGGGCCAGTTTCTCGGTGGCCCTGGCGCGGTGCGAGATGTGGTTCTTGATTTCCATACCCAGTTGGGCGAAGGTCTGGTCGTAGCCGTCGGGTTGGAAGATGGGGTCGTAGCCGAATCCCTCGCCGCCATGACGCTCGCGAGTAATCTGGCCCTCGACGATACCCTCGAAGGTGTTTACCTCGCGATGATCGCCATCCAGTGTTATTAACGCGATAACAGTGCGAAATCTTGCCTTCCGATTGTTATTTTCTCCTAATTCGCCGAGCAGTTTTCTCATATTCGCCTCGCTGTCGTGTCCCTCGCCGGCATATCGTGCCGAGTAGATACCAGGAGCGCCGCCCAGCGCGTCCACCTCCAGTCCGGTGTCGTCGGCGAAGCAACTGATATGATAGTGGTCGACCACGTATTCTGCTTTCTGCAGGGCATTGCCCTCCAGGGTGTCGGCGGTCTCGGGGATATCGGCGTGGCATCCGATGTCGCTGAGCGAGAGCACTTCTATACGGTGGCCCAGTATCTGTCTTATCTCCGACAGTTTGTGGGCGTTGTTGGTAGCAAAGACTATTCTCATGGCTATTCTTTCTGTTGTAGTTCTTTCTGTTGTTTTTTCACTTTCACCTTCATCTCGTCGAATCCCTCGCCATATACACCGATGACGCTGCTCTGGCTGACGAAGGCGTTGGGGTCGATCATCTTGATGAGTCGGAAGATGCTCACGCTCTCGCGCTTGCGTGCCAGGATGCAGAGCACCTTCATCTCATGTCCGGTATACCATCCATGTCCGTCGAGAATGGTCACGCCATGCTTCATCTCGGTACCGATGGCATTGGCTATTTCCTGGTATTTTTTAGAGAAGATGAAGAACTGCACCGACTCCCTCCGTGAGTTCATCACGTAGTCGAGCATGAAGTTCTCCACCACCATCGTGCACAGACCGAACACGATTTTATAGAGCGCGTCGGTTACAGTGAAGCCGCGAGCGAAGATGAACGCCGGGAAACTGCTACCGATGATGAGCAGGTCGACGAAGATGAGGACGGTGCCCAGCGACATGTTGCGGTATTTGTTGACGATGGCCGCCACGATGTCGGTGCCGCCCGTACTGCCGTTGTGCAGGAACACCACGGCCAGTGCCGTTCCGGTGAGGCAGCATCCGATGATGAGCGACATGAAGTCCTGGTCGCCCAGCAGCCTTATCATCTTACCGCTATCGTCGGTCACCACGTCCTGTGCCACACCGAGCATGAGCGAGAGCATGCCGATGGCGTAGATGGTCTTCACCAGGAACTTCCATCCCAGTATCTTGAGTGCGAGCACCAGCAGGATGGCGTTGATGATGAAGTAGGAATACATGATGGGTATGCCGTGCCCGTTGCTGTTGGTGGCATAGAAGATGATGGCCGAGATACCCGTCACGCCGCCCGTCACGATTTCGTAGGGCAGCAGGAAGACGGTCCATCCCACCGTATAAAGCAGAAGACCAAGGGTTATGAAGACATAATCCTTGGCTTCGTTGTAGATATGCTTGCCTGTGATGGTCATATCATTTGATGACTACATTGACGATGCGCTTGGGCACGATGATGACTTTCACCACCTTCTTGTCACCGATATACTTGAGCGAACGCTCGTCGGCGAGCACTGTCTGCTCGATGGTGGCGTTGTCGGCATCGGCGGGGAACAGAATCTGGTACCTGGCCTTTCCGTTGAACGACACGGTGAGTTGCATCTGGCTCTCCACGAGGTATTGCTCGTCGTAGGCCGGCCATTTGGCATCGCATACCGAGCCATCCTCTCCGAGGGCTTCCCACAGTTCCTCGGCGATATGTGGGGCGAAGGGAGCGATGAGCACCACGAGCGTGCGGAGCAGTTCCTTGTTGCGGCAGCGCATCTGGGTGAGTTCGTTCACGCAGATCATGAAGGCCGAGATAGAGGTGTTGTACGAGAAGGTCTCAATGTCTTGCGACACCTTCTTGATGAGTTTGTGCACGCTCTTGAGCATCTCGGGAGTGGCGGGCTGGTCGAGGCTGAGCAGCTGTCCGTTGTTCTCGCGACCTGCACCATAGTAGAGTGCCCAGAATTTCTTCAGGAAGCGGTGGCAGCCGTCGATGCCGTTGGTGTCCCAGGGCTTGCTCTGCTCCACGGGTCCGAGGAACATCTCATAGAGGCGCAGGGTGTCGGCGCCATAGCGCTCTACAATCATGTCGGGGTTCACCACGTTGAACATCGACTTCGACATCTTCTCGATGGCCCAGCCGCAGATGTACTTGCCGTCTCCAGGTCGAGTACGTCGGCGCTCACGATGTTCACGTCGACATGGATTTCGGTGGTGGCGTATTGGTCTTTCAGTCCATAGCTCACGAAGACGGGATGCTGCGAGTGGTCGTCGCTGTTCACGCGGTATACGAAGTTGCTTCGTCCCTGTATCATGCCTTGGTTGACGAGCTTCTGGAATGGTTCCTCCTTGCACGAGTAGCCATAGTCGTGCAGGAACTTGTTCCAGAACCTCGAGTAGATGAGGTGTCCGGTGGCATGCTCGGTACCGCCCACATAGAGGTCCACGTTCTGCCAGTATTCATCTACGGCCTTGTCGACGAGAGCTTCGTTGTTGTGCGGGTCCATATAGCGCAGGTAGTAGGCCGACGAGCCAGCGAATCCAGGCATGGTGTTGAGTTCGATGGGGAACACTTTCACCTGGTCGATGAGCGTCTTCTCCACTATCTCCTGCTTCTCGGTGTCCCATGCCCATTTCAGGGCACGTCCGAGGGGTGGCTCACCGGTCTCGGTGGGCTGGTACTTGTCGATCTCGGGCAGTTCGACGGGCAGTTTGTCGGTAGGAATCATATAGGGCATGCCGTCCTTGTAGTATACGGGGAACGGCTCGCCCCAGTAGCGCTGGCGCGAGAAGATGGCGTCGCGCAGGCGGTAGTTCACCTTCACCCTTCCGAGGTGGTGCTCCACCACGTATTTCTTGGTGGCCTCGATGGCCTCCTTCACGGTGAGTCCGTTGAGCGAAAAGTCACCGTTCGAGCTGTTCATCACGATACCCTCTTTGGCGTCGAAGCTCTCTTCCGAGATGTCGGCACCCTCGATGAGGGGGATGATGGGCAGGTTGAAGTGGCGTGCGAAGGTATAGTCGCGTGAGTCGTGGGCCGGTACGGCCATGATGGCACCCGTGCCGTAGCCAGCCAGCACATACTCGGCTATCCAGATGGGTATGCGCTCGTTGGTGAGCGGGTTGATGGCATACGAGCCCGAGAAGACACCAGTGACCTTGTGGTCCATCTGACGGTCGCGCTCGGTGCGTTTCTTCACATAGGCGAGATACTCGTCCACCTCGGCCTTTTGTTCGGGGGTGGTGAGTTGAGCCACGAGTTCGCTCTCAGGGGCGAGCACCATGAAGGTGACGCCGAAGATGGTGTCGGCACGTGTGGTGAAGATGGTGAACTCCATGTCGGAGTCGGCCACGCGGAACTGCATCTCCGTTCCTTCCGAACGGCCTATCCAGTTGCGCTGGGTCTCTTTCAGCGATTCAGTCCACTCGATGGTGTCGAGACCGTCGAGCAGGCGCTGGGCGTAGGCAGAGACGCGAAGGCACCACTGCCTCATCTTCTGCTGCACCACGGGGTAGCCGCCGCGCACGCTCACGCCGTCCACCACCTCGTCGTTGGCCAGCACGGTGCCCAGTCCGGCACACCAGTTCACCATCGTCTCGCCCAGGTAGGCGATGCGGTAGTTCATCAGCACCTGCTGCTGGCGTTTCTCGTCCCAGGCATTCCATTCATCGGCAGTGAACGAGAGTTCCTCGGTCTGTGCCACGTCAAGGCCTTCGGTACCATTCTTTGCGAAGTGGTCTGCCAGCTGGCTGATGGGGAGGGCTCTCTTGGCCTTGTTGCAGTAGTATGACTCGAACATCAGTTGGAAGGCCCACTGGGTCCATTTGTAGTATTCGGGGTCGCAGGTGCGCACCTCGCGGTCCCAGTCGAAGCAGAACCCGATCTTGTCGAGTTGCTCGCGGTATCGGTTGATGTTGTTCACCGTGGTGATGGCGGGATGCTGTCCGGTCTGGATGGCATATTGCTCGGCAGGCAGTCCGTAGGCGTCATATCCCATGGGGTTGAGTACGTTGAATCCCTGCTGGCGTTTGTAGCGGGCATAGATGTCGGAGGCGATGTATCCCAACGGGTGCCCCACATGGAGTCCGGCTCCCGAGGGGTAGGGGAACATATTGAGCACGTAGAATTTCTTACGGCTGTTGTCTTCCGTCACTTTGTAGGTTTTCTGCTCAACCCACTTTTTCTGCCATTTTTTCTCGATTTCTCTGAAATTGTATTCCATTGTAGTTGTTAATTTTCAGCATTTTATCCGTTTCGGCTGCAAATTTAGGCAAAAATCCCGATTTATGAGCGAGATAGGTGAAGAATTTGGGTTTTCCAGTTATGAAAGAGCCGATATATGGAGCCAACGGAAAAGGCTTTGGCTCCTTTCGCGCGTATATTAACAAGGTATCACGCGGGCTGTGACATCGCGAATACCGATGAGCATCACCCTAATTTGTCAATTCACGGAAAAGTGTTTTTCCATAATTTCTTAAAAAATGCAAAAAATCATCATATAATAAGGTGTATAATTAAAGATTTGCTTACTTTTGCGCCTCCAATAACATTTTGACATTATATTATGCAAGACAATTTAGTGATTGTAGAGAGTCCAGCCAAGGCCAAGACCATTGAGAAGTTCCTTGGGAAGGACTACAAGGTGATGTCGAGTTACGGTCACATCCGCGACCTGAAGAAGAAAGAGATCAGTATCGACCTCGACACACTGGAGCCCGACTACGAAATTCCGGAAGAGAAACAGAAACTGGTTGGCGAGTTGAAGACCAATGCCAGCAAGGCCAAGAAGATATGGCTCGCATCCGATGAGGACCGCGAGGGAGAGGCCATCTCCTGGCACCTGTGCGAGGTGCTCGGTCTGGACGAGGCGAAGACCAACCGCATCGTGTTTCACGAGATTACCAAGCCCGCCATTCTCGATGCCATCGAGCATCCCCGTCATCTCGACATGAACCTGGTGAACGCCCAGCAGGCCCGTCGCGTCCTCGACCGCCTTGTGGGATTCCGCCTCTCGCCCGTGCTGTGGCGCAAGGTGAAGCCCGCCCTCTCGGCCGGTCGTGTGCAGAGCGTGGCCGTGAGGCTCATCGTGGAGCGTGAGCGCGAGATACAGGCTTTCGTGAGCGAGCCCTACTATCGTGTGAGCGCCGTCTTCACCATCCCTGGCGACGACAAGTCGGTGGTGCGTGCCGAGTTCCCCACCCGTTTCAAGAGTCACGACGAGGCCCTTGCTTTCCTCGAGAAGTGCAAGGATGCCACCTTCACCGTCGATGCCGTGACGAAGAAGCCCCTTCGCCGCACTCCCGCCCCTCCTTTCACCACCTCCACCCTGCAGCAGGAAGCCTCGCGCAAACTCGGCTTTACCGTGTCGCAGACCATGATGGTGGCCCAGCATCTCTATGAGAACGGTCTCATCACCTATATGCGTACCGACTCGGTGAATCTCTCCAGCCTCTGCATCAACGACAGCAAGGAAGAGATCACACGGCTCTATGGCAAGGAATACAGCCAGCCCCGCAACTACAAGACCCACGCGAAAGGTGCCCAGGAGGCCCATGAGGCCATCCGCCCCACCTATATGAGCAATACCGAGATCAACGGCAATGCCCAGGAGCGCCGTCTCTACGACCTCATCTGGAAGCGCACAGCCGCCTCGCAGATGGCCGATGCTCAGATCGAGAAGACCACCGTCAACATCCTCATCCATACCAACCAGGAGAATATTATCTCTTCTGATGCCAAGGACACCGAGGATATGTTCGTGGCCACGGGCGAGGTGGTGACTTTCGACGGATTCCTGAAAGCCTACCGCGAGTCGACCGACGACGACAATACTGCCAACGAGCAGAACCTCGACGAGCAGGCCCATATCCTGCCCCCGCTGCGCCAAGGCGACCAGTTGGAGCACTCCTCCATCACCTCTACCGAGCGCTTCACCGTGGGTCCCACCCGCTATACCGAGGCCAGCCTCGTGCACAAGCTCGAGGAACTTGGCATCGGCCGTCCTTCCACCTATGCGCCCACCATCAGCACCATCCAGCAGCGCGAGTATGTGCAGAAAGGCGACAAGAAGGGCGTGAACCGCGAGTATGTCATCGACACACTGAAAGGTGGCAAGATCACCGCTTCGAAGAAAAAAGAGGTGGTGGGCAACGAGAAAGGCAAGTTGCTGCCCTCCGACATCGGCATCGTGGTGAACGACTTCCTGATGCAGTTCTTCCCCGACATCATGGACTATGGCTTCACTGCCAACGTGGAGAAGCAGTTCGACAAGATTGCCGAGGGCAAGGCCAAGTGGTCGGCCATGATCAAGAAGTTCTACAAGGAGTTTGAGCCCGTGGTGGAGCGCACGATGAACATCCGAGCCGAGCACAAGGCCGGTGAGCGCGAACTGGGCAAGCACCCCGTGAGCGGCAAGCCCGTGTTTGTGAAGATAGGCCGCTATGGTCCCATCGTGCAGATCGGCACCGCCGACGACAAGGACAAGCCCCTCTTCGCCCAGTTGCCCTCCGACAAGAGCATGGAGACCATCACCCTCGACGAGGCACTCGAACTCTTCAAGTTGCCCCGCAACCTCGGACAATTCGAGGGCAGCGACGTGACCATCGGCACCGGCCGTTTCGGTCCATATATCCTGCACAACAAGAAATACGTGTCGATGCCGAAGACCGACGACCCCTTCACCATTACCCTTGAGAGAGCCGTGGAACTTATTGGCGAGAAGCGCCAGCAAGAGGCCCAGCGCCACCTGCAGCAGTTCGACGAGGACCCGAAGATGGAGGTGATGAACGGCCGGTATGGTCCCTATATCTGCTACGACGGCACCAACTACCGTATGCCGAAGGCCATGCACGCCAGGGCCGGCCAGCTCACCTACGAGGAGTGCATGAAGGTGGTAGAGAGCACCACGAGCAAGAAGAAATAGCCCATGGTGAGAATCATCATCATCGGTTATATGGGAGCCGGGAAGACCACTGTGGGGAAAGCCCTCGCACGCGCCCTCGGACTCCCCTTCTACGACCTCGACTGGTATATTGAGAGCCGCATGCACAAGACCGTTCCCCAGATTTTCGCCGAGAGGGGAGAGGAGGGGTTCAGGCAGGTGGAGCGCAATATGCTCCACGAGGTGGCTGAGTTCGAGGATGTCATCATCAGTTGCGGCGGCGGCACACCCTGTTTCTTCGACAACATGGCGTATCTCAATGCCCAGGGCGAGACCATCTACCTGAAGGCCACCCCCGAGGTGCTCTACAAGCACCTGCAGATGGGCAAGACCGTGCGCCCGCTGCTGCGCGACAAGACCCCCGACGAGATGCTCGCCTTCATCACCGGCCAGCTCGGTCAGCGCGAGCCCTACTACTGTCAGGCCCGCCATACGCTCGACGTCAACTTGCTCGACAGTTACGAGAAAATCAGAATATCGGTGCAGCGCATCCGTGAGGAGCTGCACCTCTAACCCACTTTTCCACCTCTTATCAAACTGAAGGAAGGCTATGAAAAAATGGACGATTGAGGACTCCAAGGAACTCTACAACATCAACGGATGGGGCGTTTCCTATTTCGGAGTCAACGACAAAGGAAACGTGTATGTGTCGCCTTGTAAGGACGAGACCCAGGTCGACCTGCGCGAAGTGATGGACGAACTGGCCCTGCGCGATGTCACGCCCCCCGTGCTGCTGCGCTTCCCCGACATTCTCGACAACCGTATCGAGAAGACCGCCAGTTGCTTTACCAAGGCGGCCAAGGAGTATGACTACAAAGGCGAGAACTTCATCATCTATCCCATCAAGGTGAACCAGATGCAGCCGGTGGTGGAGGAGATCATCTCGCACGGCCGCAAGTTCAACCTCGGCCTTGAGGCAGGTTCCAAACCCGAGCTGCACGCCGTCATCGCCGTGCAGTGCCAGAGCGACTCGCTCATCATCTGCAACGGCTACAAGGACCAGAGCTATATCGAACTGGCCCTGCTCGCACAGAAGATGGGCAAGCGTATCTTCATCGTAGTGGAGAAGCTCAACGAGCTCGAGACCATCGCCCGCGCGGCGAAAAAACTCAACGTGAAGCCCAACCTCGGCATCCGCATCAAACTTGCCTCGTCGGGCTCGGGCAAATGGGAGGAGAGCGGCGGCGACGCCAGCAAGTTCGGCCTCACCAGCAGCGAACTGCTCGAGGCCCTCGAGATACTCGACAAGAAGGGTATGCACGACAGCCTGCGTCTCATCCACTTCCATATCGGTTCGCAGATCACCAAGATACGCCGCATACAGGCCGCCCTGCGAGAGGCTTCGCAGTTCTATATCCAGCTCCACAAGATGGGCTACAACGTCGACTTCGTGGACTGTGGCGGCGGACTGGGTGTCGACTACGACGGCACACGCTCGCCCAGCAGCGAGAGTTCGGTCAACTACTCCATCCAGGAGTATGTGAACGACTGTATCTACACCTTCGTCGACGCCTCCAACAAGAACGGCATCCAGCACCCCAACCTCATCACCGAGAGCGGGCGCTCGCTCTCTGCCCACCACTCCGTACTCGTGATCGACGTGCTCGAGACGGCCTCGCTGCCCGAGATGAGCGAGGACTTCGAACCCGAGGAGGGTGCCCACCAGTTGGTGAAGGACCTCTATGAGATTTGGGACAACCTCAATCCCCGCACGATGCTTGAGGACTGGCACGACGCCGAGCAGATACGTGAGGAGGCCCTCGATCTGTTCAACCACGGCATCATCGACCTGCAGACACGTGCCGAGGTGGAGAGTATGTACTGGAGCGTGACGCATGAGATCAACAGCCTCACCAAGAGCATGAAACACGTGCCCGAGGAACTGAAACGGCTCGACAAGATACTGGCCGACAAGTATTTCTGCAACTTCTCGCTCTTCCAGTCGCTGCCCGACTCGTGGGCCATCGACCAACTGTTCCCCATCATGCCTATCCAGCGGCTCAACGAGCGGCCCACCCGCAGCGCCACACTCCAGGACATCACCTGCGACAGCGACGGCAAGATAGCCAACTTCGTGACCAACCGCCATGTGTCGCATATTCTGCCCGTGCACACGCTGAGGAAGAACGAGGACTACTACCTGGGCGTGTTCCTCGTAGGAGCTTACCAGGAGATTCTCGGCGACATGCACAACCTCTTTGGCGACACCAACGCCGTGCATATCTCGGTGAAGGACGGCCGCTACAAGATCGACCAGATTTTCGATGGCGAGACCGTGGAGGAGGTGCTGGCCTACGTGCAGTACAACCCCAAGAAGCTCGTTCGCCAACTCGAGATATGGGTGACGAAGAGCGTGAAAGAGGGCAGAATCTCGCTCGAGGAGGGCAAGGAGTTCCTCTCCAACTACCGCTCGGGCCTTTATGGATATACCTACCTGGAATGAAATCATCCGTTATTATCGTAAAAGTGGGCGGTGCCGTGGTCGAGGACGACCAACAGCTCCATGCCCTGCTCTCCCGCTTCTCCGCCATCCCTGGCAACAAGGTGCTGGTGCATGGCGGCGGACGGCGTGCCACCAAGATAGCTGCCGCCCTGGGCATCGAGAGCAAGATGGTGGGCGGCCGGCGCATCACCGACTCCCCTATGCTCGAGGTGGTGACCATGGTGTATGGTGGACTGGTGAACAAGAACCTGGTGGCGCTGCTTCAGTCTCATGGGGTGAACGCCCTCGGACTCACCGGTGCCGACATCGATGTCATCCGGTCGCACCGGCGGCCACTGCGTGATGGCATCGACTTCGGGTTTGTGGGCGATGTCGACCGTGCCGACGGCGCGATGCTCCACACCCTCATCGAGGCCGGCATCACGCCCGTCATGGCCCCGCTCACCCACGATGGTCAGGGACATATCCTCAACACCAATGCCGATACCATCGCCTCGTCTGTGGCCACCGCCCTCGCCCCATTCTACGACGTCACCCTTGTCTACGCCTTCGAGCAGCGGGGCGTGATGACGGGCACCGGACCCGATGCCGAGCTCATCCCCACCATCACCGCCGATACGTTCAAAACCCTCGTGGCCGACGGTACCATCAGCGGTGGCATGATACCCAAGATTGAGAATGCACTCGACGCCGTAAGTCGCGGCGTGAAGAAAGTGGTCATTACCAGGGCCGACGCCATCGACGGCACCCAGGGCACCATGGTGATCTAAGGCTTTGAATGGGGCCTTAAGGACCTTAAGGTCTTTAGAGTCTTTAAGGTCATCAAGGTCTTTAGGGCCCTTGGTTAATGATTGTTAAAACATTTGGTTTCTATAGATACGCTGTAACCTTTTATAAGCCCATTCGTCATTTTATCAGAGAAGATGAAGAATATCAGTTTCCGCAACGATGTGCTGCCGTTGAAAGACGTGCTCTACAGGCTCGCGTTGCGTATCACGCTCAAGCACGAGGAAGCACAAGACATCGTGCAAGACACGCTGATAAAAGTCTGGAACAAGCGCGACGAATGGGAGAATATCGTGTCGATGGAGGCCTACTGCCTCACTATTTGCCGGAATCTTGCCCTCGATAAGATGAAGTTGCGCGCCAACCAGAACGAATCGATAGAGAACATCCATCTCGACACGCCCGACCAGGGGGGCAACCCCTACGAGCGGATGCAGCAGAAAGACCGCATCGACCTCGTGAGGCGTATGGTGAACGCTTTGCCCGAGAAGCAGCGCAGCTGCATCCAGCTGAGAGACTTCGAGGGAAAACCCTACAAGGAGATTGCCGAGATTCTCGGTATTACCGAGGAGCAAGTGAAAGTGAACATTTTCAGAGGCCGTCAGGCCATCAAGAAAAGATATCAAGAATTCGAAGGTTATGGACTATAAGTACATCGAACAATTGCTGGAGCGCTACTGGCAGTGCGAGACGACACTCGAGGAGGAGCAGATCCTCCGCACGTTCTTCTCGCAAGAGAACGTGCCGGCATGCCTTCTGCCCTACAAAGACCTGTTCACCTACGAGCAGATGGCTGTGGAGGAGCAGGTGTTGGGCGATGACTTCGACCAACGGATGCTTGAGATGACGGGCGAGGCCGCCCCGGTGAAAGCACGCACCATCAGTATGGTGCAGCGCCTGAAGCCACTCTTCAAGGCCGCCGCCATCGTAGCCATCATCCTCACGCTCGGCAATGCCTCCCAAGTGGCCTTCCAGCCCAAGGACAACATCCAGATTACCGAGAACGACCTCTACGAGAAACCTACCGACGGAGTGTCGGTGGCTCAGGCCGACACCATGCGTGCCGACTCGATGAAACTCTCGGAACTGCCCATACTCAAGTAGATATTTCTATGCTTTCTCTATAAAATCAAATGTTTAGTAAAACAAAATGAAACTGTGAAGTTTCAATTCTCTCAAATTTTTCATAACATACTAATGGAGGAAAGACCGTTGCCCAGTGAGGCAATGGTCTTTCTGCGTATAACTGCGGAAATTGAATTGTGATTTGCTCTTCTCTTCCTTGGACTCCATTTTTTATTCTTCTGTTAGTACAGTTTTTAGAGTCATTTGTTCCAAATAATCTTTTTTTTACCTCTTTAATACAATTAATTCGAAAAAAAACAACGGATTACAATAAAATTTCATAAATTTGTCCCCAGATTGGCATTTTGCGGAAGATTGTGATGAAAATTATACAACTAATATAAAAAAATCAAAATCATGAAACAACAACTACGTTTATTAATGTTGACGCTGCTATGTGCAGTGTGTTCAGCTACTTGGGCAGAAACAGTAACCGATGTGCTGAATCTGGCTTTCACAGGTGTTGAAGATGGCGCAGGCTATACAAATTGGTCAGAAAAAAGAGGAGTGGCGGCTATTTATGCTGGAAATTCTGCAGGAGGAAATGGATCTATTCAGCTTCGTTCCAACAACAACAACTCCGGAATTGTGACTACAGTTTCAAATAGCAAGGTAAAGAAAATCACTGTAGTATGGCATGAAAATACCGTAAGTGGCAGAACACTGAATGTCTATGGCAAAAACACAGCATATTCTGCAGCCACAGACCTTTATAATTCCACTGATCAAGGTACCCTTTTGGGAACAATTGTTTGTGGTACTTCCACAGTATTGGAAATTACAGGGGATTATAAATATATCGGTTTACGCTCAAACAGTAGTGCCATGTATCTCACATCTGTGAGTATTGATTGGGAACCTTCAAGTGCTGTTAACACTCCAACCATTACTGATGGAGGTAATTTTTTGCAACAACAGGAAGTGACAATTACTGCCGAAGAAGGTTGCACTATTCATTATACAATCAATGGTGAAGACCCCACTGCCGATAACTGGATAACTCCTAAAAATAATCCTTTTTCTTTCTTTGTTGCTGAAACTACCACAGTAAAAGCCATTGCTGAGAAAGATGGAAAGTTTAGTGATGTGGCAGAGGCAACTTTCACAAAAGTGGACTTAGAAATCTCCATCAATCCATCTGACATTCAGGTTAGTGGACAAGGAGGCAAAGGCACCTTGGAAATCAGTTCGAATCTCGATCTTGAAAAGATGTCCTCGGTAAATTATTCTATCGTGTACTATGACCCAGAAAGTGGGGATAATTTAGGAGAAACTCCCCCCAGCTGGTTCAGTATTTCGCCCAGTGATGATTTTAAGACATTTACTTACAATGTTACTCCCAATGAGTCGGAAGAAGGCCGAAAGGCTCTTTTCAAGATTTTCTTTGCTGTCGTAGAAGTTGAATCGTGGCCTGCTGCCAATATAGAGAGTGATGGCATTAACGTTACCCAAAATCCAATGTCTGATGTTCTGTTTTACGAGTCATTCAACCAATGTGATGGAAAAGGAGGCAATGATGGTCTATGGTCTGGCCAAATCGCTAGTAATACTTTAGAAGCTGATAATAAATGGACTTTTGTAAATGGTAGTGGTGCAAATCAATGTGCAAAGTTCACAACAGGATCTGCTGCTGGTTCTGCCACGTCGCCAAAATTTGAATATGAAGGAGATGCAAAATTGACATTTAAGGCTGGTGCATGGGGTACTGATGGTACAATACTTACTGTAACTATTACTGGTGGTGCTCAACCAGAGAGTCAAGAATTCCAATTGAAAAATTCGCAATTTGATGATTATTCTTTGGATATAACAGGCTTTACAAAAGAGTCTACAATTACTTTCTCTTCACCAAAAGGAAAGCGTTTCTTCCTCGATGAGGTAATAATTGAAAAAGTTGTTTCTCCTGTTACATCTGTCACCGCTACCTTCAAGCCTAAGTTTATGGGTTTCACATCCATTTACTACAGTGACAAGAACCTGATTGTGCCGGAGAATGTTACTGCCCATACTTATGTAGTAGAAAATGGAAAAGGACGTTCTAATAAAGACTATGCCGCTGGTGCTATCATTCCGAAAGGAACAGGCGTGATACTTGAATATGGTGGTGATTTAAAAGATATTCCTGAGGAGGGTTTAACTGTTGCTTTTGAGGAAACGAAAGATGAGGGTGAAGCTGATCCCGACAATATGTTACGCGGCTTCGATACAGCCCAAACTACCACAGTAGATGAAGGAGAAGATCCTAACGATTATTATTTCTATCGTTATACAGTAGGTCTGGGTGATAAGTCCACAACTATCGGTTTCTATTTTGCTGATGCTAGTGGTAGTCCTTTTACAGCTGGTGCTCACAAAATTTATCTTGCTGTGCCAAAATCACAATTCACTGACAACCTGAATGCTTCTTATATCTCTGAAGATACAGACGGAATAAACGATATTATTTCCGTTTCATCACAAGAAACGATTTACACACTCTCGGGTGTTA
>ONSV01000003.1 GCA_900320585.1 uncultured Prevotellaceae bacterium
AGCATCCGCAGTTTCTCGTTCGCTATGATTCTCGGTGTGGTATTCGGTACCCTGTCGTCAATCTTCATCGCAGCCCCCACGGCTTATCTCACCATGGGTCGCAAGATCAAGGAAGACGACGTGAAAGAAGAAGTGGTTGTTGCCAAGAAGTAAGTATCTTCTCACACATCAATAACCAAAAGTTCCCCGCAGGCCTCGGCTTGTGGGGAACTTGCTTTTTGTCAAAAATAACTAGGATAACTAGAATTACTAGGGTAACTAGGATGACTAGGGCTACTGGCCTTTCCTATCCACAGCCTTTATTCTCGGCAATTGTCGGCCAGGTAGTTGTAGAAATCCTCCACTACTACCGACATCTCATGGGGCAGGTAGCTATTGGCACGCTCTATCATCCAGTTGGGCACATCGTAGTAAGCCTCGGCAATGGAGCCTGCGATGGCAGCCTTGGTGTCGGTGTCGCCACCCGCCATCACCGCGATGCGAATCACCTCCTCGAAACTGTGAGCTTCAAGGAAACAGCGTATGGCCATGGGCACCGTCTCCTGACAAGTGCCATCGAAATGGCCCTCGCCACCTATTTTATAAATATCGGCCAGCGAAGGGATGACATATCCGAAGCGGCGCCGCACGGCGCGCTCCACGTCGTCTTTGTAGATGCGCACGGTGCGCAGCCAGTAGATGAGGGCTGCCACGCACTGGGCTCCCTTCACCCCTTCGGGATGGTCGTGGCTCACAATGGCCGTCTGTCGTGCCACCTCGAGCACCTCGTCGAAGTCATCGACGAGCCACCCCACGCTGCTCACGCGCATGGCCGCGCCATTGCCGTAGCTTCCCAGAGGCTGCGGGTCATCGGACCGCACCCAGTTGTAAAACCGGCTTCCATACGCCCCCATAGGGTCGGGATAGCGCCGGCACCACTCATGGAGCGTTTGCTTGAAGTCTTTCTTATGGATAAGCGCATCGGCAATGGCGATGGTGCAGATAGTATCGTCGGTGTAGTTGCACTCATCAGTAAACAGTTCGAAACCTGCCTTGGGTGCCGAAGTGAACTCGAAACGAGAGCCAACAATATCTCCAATTATAGCTCCAAACATGAGTGAGGTTTGAGGTTTGAGATTTGAGGTTTGAAGTTGGCTCAAATCTTGTGGTTTTTGATGCTTTTCACTGGTTTGTAGTTCCACCGGGAATCGAACCCGGATCTAATCTTTAGGAGAGACTTATTCTATCCATTGAACTATGGAACCCCATTTCGCCTGCAAAGGTAGTGAAAGCGGAGCGGAAAACAAAATAAAAGCCAAAGAAATTGATTTCTAATGACCTATTCGGATAGAAAAAGACACCGCCTACGTCTTAACGTGGCGGTGTCGTGGTTTTTCCTTACCTATCAAGGCGATGGCAGGGAATGGCGTTATTTCACTTGGCTGCCCGGTTTCACCTCTTTCAGCAAGGTGGTGACGCTCAGGTCGCCGTCGTAGTTCTCGGCCGAGAGTATCATGCCCTGGCTCTCGATGCCCATGAGCTTGCGTGGAGCCAGGTTAGCGATGAAGAGCACGTCGCGCCCGATGAGGTCCTCGGGTTGGTAGAACTTGGCTATGCCGCTCACGATGGTGCGGTCGTTGCCACTGCCATCATCGAGGGTGAACTTCAGCAGTTTGTTGGCTTTCTTCACCTTCTCGCAGTTCTTCACATGTCCCACGCGGATGTCGAGTTTCTCGAAGTCGGCGAAGTCGATGACCGGCTTCACCTCAGGAGCCTTGTAGTTGGCGGCGAGGTTGGCCTTCTTCGTGTCCTCGAGTTTCTTGAGCTGTGCGGCAATCACATCGTCCTCGATTTTCTCGAAGAGCAGTGCAGGCTCAGCCAGTTGGTGTCCTGGTTTCAGGATGTCGGTCTCACCCAGCTGGTTCCACTCGAAGGCATCGATGTTGAGCATTTCCCTGAGTCGCTTGCTGCTGAACGGCAGGAACGGTTCGAAGGCGATGGCGAGGTTGGCCACGAGCTGGAGTGAGATGTAGAGGATGGTCTCCACCCGTTTGGGGTCGGTTTTCCACACTTTCCAGGGTTCGCACTCGGTGATATACCGGTTGCCGATGCGTGCCAGGGTCATGGCCTCTTTCTGTGCCTCACGGAACTTGAACACGTCGAGCAGGCTCTCCACGTTTTTCTTCACATCCTTGAATTCCTCGAGCGCATTCTTGTCAACCTCGGTGAGCTCGCCACATTCGGGCACCACCCCACCCCAGTATTTCTTGGTGAGTTGCAGGGCACGGTTCACGAAGTTGCCATAGATGGCCACCAGTTCGTTGTTGTTGCGGTCCTGGAAGTCCTTCCAAGTGAAGTTGTTGTCCTTGGTCTCAGGAGCGTTGGCCGTGAGCACGTAGCGCAGCACATCCTGTTTGCCAGGCAGGTCGACGAGGTATTCGTGGAGCCAGACGGCCCAGTTCTTCGAGGTAGAGATCTTGTCGTCCTCGAGGTTGAGGAACTCGTTCGACGGTACGTTGTCGGGCATGATATACTCGCCATGTGCGCGCATCATCACGGGGAAGATGATGCAGTGGAATACGATGTTGTCTTTGCCGATGAAGTGCACCAGTCGCGTGTCTTCGTCTTTCCACCATTTCTCCCAAGAGCCCCAGCGCTCGGGGTTGGCGTCGCACAGTTCCTTGGTGTTCGAGATGTATCCGATGGGGGCGTCGAACCACACGTAGAGCACTTTGCCCTCAGCATTCTCCACAGGCACGGGAATACCCCAGTCGAGGTCGCGTGTCATGGCACGGGGCTGCAGGTCCATCTCCAGCCAGCTCTTGCACTGTCCGTAGACGTTCGGCCTCCACTCCTTGTGGTCTTCCAGGATCCATTGGCGGAGCCACTCCTGATACTCGTTGAGTGGCAGGTACCAGTTTTTCGTGTCGCGCATCACCGGCGTAGAGTCGCTGCGCTTGCTGCGCGGGTTGATGAGTTCCTCGGGCGAGAGGTCACGGCCGCACCCGTTCTCGCACTGGTTGCCATAAGCCAGTTTGCCGCAGTAGGGGCATTCGCCCTCGATGTCGCGGTCGGTGAGGAAGGCATGCACCTTCTCGTCGTAGTATTGCTTGGTGGTCTTCTCAATGAGTTTTCCATTGTCGTAAAGACGCCGGAAGAAGTCGGAGGCCAGTTTGTGGTGTGTGGCCGATGTGGTGCGCGAGTAGATATCGAACGAGATGCCGAACTCCTCGAACGATTTCTTGATGAGACTATGATAGCGGTCTACCACGTCTTGTGGTGTAATGCCTTCTTTTCTTGCTCTTAAAGTGATAGGCACGCCATGCTCATCGCTTCCGCCGATGAACACCACCTCCTGTTTTTTCAGGCGCAGGTATCTCACATAGATGTCGGCTGGAACATATACGCCAGCCAGGTGACCGATATGCACACCACCATTGGCATAGGGCAAGGCAGCGGTCACGGTCGTACGTTTGAAATTCTTCTGTTGCATGTGTTTCCTCTATTTTTCTGCAAAGGTAGTGCAAGGTGAGCGAAAAGCAAAATAAAACGAAGTTTTTTTGCTTTTCCGAACCGAAGCCTACCTTCGCCGCGAAGCGGCAAAGGCGATTAAGCGAGCGAAAAGCAAAATACTTTTTTGCTTTTTCGAGCATAAGTACCTTCGCGACGAAGTCGCAAACTCCTCCACACAAAAATGGTGCGGAGGAGTGAAAAGCAATTGGTGGCTGATCTTTATCGAAAGAACAGCCACCCAATAATTATTTCTTCAGCAAGGTGTAGTATTCGGCAGCTCCTAAGAGGAAGCACCCTGTGCCGTAGTCCTCGAAGTCGGGCACCTTGGTATAGGTGACGGGCTGGCCTGCCGATGGGTCTTTTCCTGTTCCCTGCACATAGCCCAGGAAGCCGTCGGCATGCACACAGTCGTTCACCAAGGCATTCCAGGCACGGTCGCAGGCAGCCTTGTATTTCTTTGCCTTCAGCACACCGTTGTTGATACCCCAGCTCATGCCATAAAGGAAGAGGGCTGTTCCGGTGAGTTCCTTGCCCCCATAGGTGACAGGCGACACGAGCGACGGGTTCCACAAGCCATCCTCGCGCTGGCATTTAAGCAGGGCCTCGCTCATCATCACGAAGTCCTTTTTCAGCCGCTTATAGTATTTGTCTTTCTTGCCGATATCAGTCATCACCTTCACCAGGGCGGCATACACCCAGCCGCTGCCACGGCTCCAGTAGCAGTTCTGCCCGTCGCTCTCCTTGTAGGGCGGCACATAGTCGGCATCACGCCACCATAGTCCCTCGGCAGTGTTGAAGAGGCCACCGCCACAAGTATCACGGCTCCAGGTATACATCTGCATGGCAAAGTCAAGATAGCGCCGCTCGCCAGTTGCCTTGTACATCTTGCTATAGACGGGCATGGCCATCTGTATGGCGTCGATCCAGGTCCAATATCCCACCTTGCCCGAGTTCATCTGGTGCTCCAGATTCTCCTTCACATGCTCTATCATGCGGTTGTCGTGGGTCATCATATAGCGGTCGATGTAGGTTTGGGCACAGCACTGGTCGTCGGCATCGGTGGTGGTGATGCCATTGCGCGGGGTCCATTTGTGGTGGTTGGCCCAACGGTCGGTATAGTCGATGTACTTCTGGTCGGGGTCGATGGCATAGAGCGACATCAGGCCCTCGTAATACACGCCACGGGTCCAAAGGCTGCTCGGACGGATGCGGCCCACGTTGGTGTTGAGGGTGGGGTCGGCATACTTGGCCATGAAATAGTTGTTCACTTTCCGTGCCACGGAGAGCACGTCGTCGGCAACGGCGTTCTGCGCAGAGACGTTTGCCGACAGGATGGTCAGGATTAGTAGAAGGATAGTTTTTTTCATCTGATTTCGTATGTTTTAGTGCAAAGATACATTATTTCTGCCATTTATCATCCACCTATTATGTACATTTTAGCGGTAATTTTGTACGGAAAGGGAGTAAAATTGCCTTTTTCTCGCTTAATCGTGGTTGGCTTATGGGAGCACGTCAAAATAAGATGAGTCTGAGATTCTTTTGGGGCATTCTTCGGGCGAGGATGTGTCAAAATAGGATTTTCTTATGAAGAATGGGTGGTGCTAACTGTAGGGACGCAGCATGGTTGGACATTCCTCAGAGTTCATTTTGTCACACCCTCCTACAGCGAACACTGGCCCATTATTGGCATACCATCATAGGCGGCGGTTCAAATACATTTGGCATTTCATTCGGTTTGCACTACTTTGCAACTACGCCGCGAAGATAGGCGGCGGTTATGGAATACAAACAAAAACTTCGTTGTTTGTTTGGTATTCCACTCACCTTGCACTACTTTGCGACTGCGTCGCGAAGATACTCACGCTCGAAAAAGCAAAAAAATTTTTGCTTTTTACTCGCTTAATCGTATCTTTGCAGAGAAGCAATGTAAGGCAATGAATAGACTACTGACTACCCTCTCTCTCTGTCTCTCTATGCTCACTTCGTGGGGGCAGATAGAATTGAAATACCGTGACCTAAGCACTGAGGATGGACTTCCAAGCAACTCCATCATCAATATCGTACAAGACCCTCAGGGCTACATCTGGATGGCCACGTCGGACGGACTCTGCCGCTACGACGGCTATTCTTCCGACGTGCTCCGCCATGAGGAAAACGGCAACAACAAACTGCTGCTCACCAACCAATTGCGGTGGCTTTCGCAGAATCCCAACGGCCTGCTCTTCATCCGTCTCCAAGGCGAACGATACAGTTGCTACGACACCAACAAGAGGCGGTTCGTACGTTTCATCCCCGACGGCAACGACCAGAAAAACTACTGCGACTGTGTGTTCACTCCCGAAGGCGACACCTGGCTCTGGTATACCTACTCGGGCTGCATCGAGGTGAAATACCACGAGGGGAAGATTACCAGCCGGGAGTATAACGAGAGCAACGGACAACTGAGCAGCAACGATGTGCGGTTCATCTTGCCCGACAGCCGGCACCGAGTGTGGATAGGCACCGCCAAGGGCCTTTATGTGAAAGAGGAAAAAGCAGTCAACACGCTGCGCTGCGTGGACAGCCGGCACACCTTCACCAATGCTGTGGAGATGGGAAAAAACATCTATTTCGCCACCTCCGACCGACAAATCATGCATGCCGACACCCAGGGACGGCTCCAAACCGACGTTGCCACATTCCCTTCCTGGACCGCAGGAAACCGCATCCGTGGACTGGCAGCGATAGACGACAGCCATATGCTTGTCATCACAAACACCACCACCTATCGGTTTGATACCACCACCCACAGCGTGACTGTCAACGACATCCAAATGCCCGAGGGAACGGTCTACCGTGACAACGCCGGAAACTTCTATATTGGCGACAACCACGTGAACGTCTATTACATCGACAGGAAAAGACACGAAATCTATACCTTCAACGTCCTCGACCGCCAACTGCTGCGCAAGCGCGGCATCACGCCCTATATGGTAGAAACGGGAAAAGACGGTAAGATATGGATTACGACCACTGGCAACGGTCTCTTCGTCTACGACCCCGCCACCCGTCAGCAGGCGCACTTCTCGCCCAAGAGCGGTCCGTCGCCCATCAAGAGCGACTATCTCTATGGCCAGCTCATCGACCGCTCGGGAAACATCTGGGTATCGCAGGAGAACATGGGCATCAGCGTGATTACCGACATGCCCCCGGGTGTGAAGCGGTGCTATGCCGCTCCCAGCCTGTCGCCCGACTACGTGAACCTCTTCCGCTCGCTCCGTCAGACCAGCGACCAGCGCATCTGGGTGGGCAACCTCATGGGGGGCACCTATATGCTTGAGGGTGGAAACACGCTGCGACAAACCAGCATCGGTGTCGATGACGACATGCTCTCGGTGTGCGTCGACCCCAAGGGCCACACCTGGATAGGCACACGCAACAAGGGGGTGAGCGTCGACGGCCGTTTCTACAGCAATGTGGCCGACGACCCCACGTCGCTGCCGCTGGGAAAGGTGTTCGACCTGTTCTGCGATAACAAGCAGCGCATGTGGGTGGCTGTGAACAGAGGGGCCTTGTGCCTCGCCCTTCCCCAAGCCGACGGCACCTATAAGTTCCGCAGGTTCCTGTATGAGGAACCGCTCATGCGCAATGTCACCAAACTGGTGCAGACGCGCTCGGGGGCTATCTTCGCAGGTTGTAGCGACGGAGTGGTGGTGTTCAACCCCGAACAGCTCATCAGCGACCCCCACGGATATCACCACTACAATTCGGAAAACAGCACGCTGGGCCTGTTCGAGATTCGCGACATCCTGGAGGACGCCGCCGGACAGGTGTGGCTTGCCTCAGCCGGCGGAGGCATCTACAAAGTGGCCAACACCAGCGACATCGACAACCTGAAGTTCGAGCAGTTCGACACCCGCCATGGTCTGGCCGACAACACTGCCAACAGCATCGTCGCCGACGCGTCGGGCTTGTTGTGGATAGGTACCAACTACGGACTCTCCAAACTCGATCCCAAGACCATGTCGTTCACCACCTATTTCCTCTCTGCCGACAAACTGGGTGACGTGTATAGCGAGAATTCCTCCTGCCGCATGGCCGACGGCACCCTGGTGCTGGGCACCAACAACGGCGTGGTGTGCTTCAACCCGCAGACCACCCCGCTCGACAGCAGCGAGGGCCGCCATCTCGTGGTGACCAACCTTCTCGTCAACGGCACGATGTACTCGGACGATGAGCCCAATGGCGACGTTAAGCTCCCACACCGGCAGAACTCACTCACTTTCCGTTTCTCGGATATGGTGTTCGACTTCCCCCACAACACCGAGTATGAGTATATGCTCGAGGGGATAGACCGGACATGGAGCCAGCCCACCCGCCAGAACGAGGCGGTGTACAAGGACCTGGAGCCCGGCTCCTACGTGTTCCATGTGCGCATCGTGGGCGAGGACCCAGGGAAAGAGGCTACCATGAAGGTGGTCATCCGGCAACCATGGTGGAACACCTGGTGGGCGTGGCTCATTTATCTCACTGTGGTGGGCTTCATTGCCTGGTACATCATCCGGCTGCTGCTCATCACCTACTCCATGCGCAACCACATTCGCATGGAGCGTGAGATCAGCGACTTCAAGCAGAAGCTCTTCATGGACCTCAGCCATGAGTTCCGCACGCCGCTCACCCTCATACAGGGGTCGATGGACCGTATGAGGAAAGCCGGTGAGCTGCCTGCCAACCTGCGTCAGCCCATGAGCAACATGAGGCGGAGCACCGACCGCATGATGCGGCTCATCAACCAGTTGCTCGAGATGCACAAGCTGCAGAGCGGCAAACTCTCGCTGCGCCTGCAGGAGACCGACGTCATCCGCTTCCTGCGCGACATCACCATGACCTTCAGCGACTTGGCGCAGAACCGCGAGATGAACCTGCTCTTCGTGCCTTTCGCCCAGCACCACACCATGTTCGTAGACCGCAGCTGCCTCGACAAGATTGTCTACAACCTGCTCAGCAACGCCTTCAAGTATACCCCACGAAAAGGAGACGTCACCGTGAGGGTGAAGTTGACCGACGGACAGCTCGTCATCCGTGTGGAGGACACCGGCGTGGGAGTGCCCAAAGACCGTCAGCCCACGCTCTTCACCCGGTTCATGCAGGCCGGCAATGCCGCCAACAGCAGCGGCATAGGCCTCAATTTCACCGAACAGCTGGCATTGGCGCACCATGGCCAAATCTCGTTCGAGGAGAACCCCGCCGGAGGCAGCATCTTCATCGTGAGGATTCCTGAGTCGGCAGAAAGCTACCAGCCCGAGGAGTTCATGGAGGAGAGCAGGATTGACCAAGTGGCCGAGCAGGAGGCGGGCACTTCAGAACAATGGCGGCAATACCGCGAACTGGCCTCGGCACCCCTCAACGACCGGCGGGTGCTTGTGGTGGACGACGATGATGACCTGCGCGAGTATATCCGGGGCGAACTGGCTCCTTTCTTCACCATCGAGGTGGCACAGAACGGGGCGGAGGCCCTGGAGCGCATTGGCAAGGCGCCGGCCATCGACCTGGTGGTGAGCGACATCAAGATGCCGCAGATGGATGGCATAGAACTGCTCAAGCGCATGCGTGCCGACGACGAGGTGTTCGACATCCCCTTCATCTTGCTCACAGCCCTTGGAAGCATCGAGAAGCAACTCCAGGGAGCACGCTTCGGGGCCGACGCCTACATCCCGAAACCATTCAACTCGGCCCTGCTCGTGAGCAAGTGCATCGGTCTGCTCGAGCAGCGCGACCGCCTGCGCAAGGCCTATTCGGCACCACAGGCCACCGATGCCGCCCCTTCGGCCAACATGGCGGAGCCCTCGCCCCTTATCGCCAGCGAGCGCGACCGCAAGTTCCGCGAGATTGTCGACCTGAAAATCAGCCACAACCTCTCCAATCCCGACTTCGTGGTCGACGACCTGGCACAGGCCACGGGCTATGGCCGCTCACAGTTCTACAGCAAGATGACCGAGGTGACGGGCATGACCCCCAAGGAATATATCCGGCAGAAGCGCATGGCGCGTGCCGCCGAGCTGCTGCGCGGCGGAGAGATGACCACCGTGGCCGAGGTGGCCTATCAGGTGGGCTTCACCGACTCGCTCTACTTCAGCCGTTGCTTCAAGCAGCATTTTGGCGTCACGCCGTCGAAATACCAGAAAGGATAATACAAGCGTTGGCCATCTGTCACAGACGGCCAACGCGACTCTTTTTTACCTAAAACCTAAAAATTAACCTATCAAATAAGAATCATTGTCTGCTAATGAATTTGGGCAATGAATCAACTGCATGAGCATTTATGATTAATATCCTGGATTCTGCCATGCGGCCTTCTGCGCGTCGCTCAGGTTGGTTCCATCCTCGTTCTGCAGCATGTCGATGAATGCCTGTGGGATGGGGCGCAGCTCATGCTTGTTGGCCGTGATGTTGGGAGCAGCCTCGGGGTTGAAGGCCTTGGCACGCTTGATGAGCAGGCCGGCGCGGCTCAGCTCTTCCCAGCGGTTCCACTCGCCCAGCAACTCGCGGGTGCGCTCGTTGAAGATGAAGTTGAGCATGCGGTCGTAGTCGCTGGTGCACCCCAGCTTCTGGAGCACGGCCTCGTCCTCTGCGGGCAGCTGGGTGTAGCTGGCAATCTGCAGGCTGGAGGCGGCAGTGGTGCGCTCGATGCCGGTGGAGAGATAGTAAGAGCTCTTCCAGGGATTGGATTTCTCCCACACCTTCTGGTTCGACATCTTGGTGTTGGTCTCGTCTACGCAGGCACTGGTGGCACCGTTGGTGGAGTTGTCGGTGAAGGCGATGGAGCCATCGACGTAGTACTCGCGGTCCTCACCGTCTTTCCACTGACCGCGTGCACGCAGTTGGTTCACGGTGTTGATGGCCTCTTGGTAGTTGCCCAGGCGCACCAGTGCCTCGGCTTTCACGAGATAGGTCTCACCGGTGCGGGCCATAATCACGTCGCGGTGTGCGTCGCCCTTCTCAGCGGTGCGCGAGCCGTCGGTGGTCTTGTTGATGCCGCAGAACACGTTGGATGTGGCGGTGTTGCCGCTCACGCCGTAGTTATACATGGCATATTTGCCGCCCAGGTATACGGGGAACACGTTGGGCACCCATTTGCCTGTCTCGGGGTGTACGAACGAGTGGGCCTGTGCGCCACGTCCGAAGGTGCCGTAGGTCGACTCATCCTGGAAACGTGGGTCGTCCTTCTTGTTGAGGATGAACACGATGGCATAGTCGCCAATGTTGGGCACGGCCTCCAGGGCGATGCCATTGTCGGCAGCCACCTTGTCGGGGTCGTAGACAGAGACTTCCTTGCCTTCGGCATTCTTCACCTTCTTCATCACAGGGATGTTGTTCAGGCCATACACGGTCTTGAAGGTCTTCCACATGCGTGCGTCGTTCACGTTGTCGAAGATGGCATAGGTATACTCCGTGGGACGGCAACGCTGGAAGTCCATCTCGCCGATGAACTGGCCACGCTTCACCCACGAGCCCGAGAAGTTGGAGAACTGCGGACCGAAGTAGTTGTAGGTACGGTTGCCGAAGCGGCCCTGTGTAGAGGTGGCATCGTTGTGCTCGGCACACATCAGCACCTCTTTCGAGCCCTCGATATTGCAGTCCACGCCCGTCCAGTTGGCATAGAGGTTGGCGTAGTCGGCCTCGAGCGGGCAGGCGGTAATCACCTCGTTGCAGAGCGAGATGACGCGGTTCAGGTCGGTGGCCTTGTCGTATTTGGCGTTCCAGCTGGCGCAGCGCTCACTCTGACGGAAGAGCAGGGCCTTGGCCAGGAAGTGGGCGGCGGTGTATTTTGTCCAGGTGCCATTGCCACGCCATTTGTCGGTGCGCAGCAGGTTGTAGGCCTCTTCGAAGTCGGCAATCACCTGGTTCAGGGTCTCCTCCTCAGAGGCGCGGGTGTAGAACTTGGTCACGCCAGAGGCCGGCTCGGTCTGCAGCACCACGCCGCCATACTGTGCGAACAACCGGTAGTAGTTGTAGCCACGGAGGAAGTGGGCCTCGCCCAGTGCGCTCTTGCGCGACTGCTCGTTGGCCACCTGCTCGGCACGTGCGATGACGAGGTTGGCGGTAGAGATGCCGTAGTACATCTGGTTCCAGAGTCCCGATACGGGCGGGCAGTTGTTGTTGGCTGCACCCAGGGCCCTCGTGCAGTCGAGTGGCTGGAGTCGGTTGTCGTAGGTGTTCCATGGCTCAGAGGTAAGGTCGGCGCCGTTGGTGAACTCGTCGCAACCGTAGAGGGTGATGCCATAGGCCCACTCATAACCGAAATGCCAGCGAATGTTGCCATAGAGACCGGCTGCCATGGCGAGGGCGCCGTCCTCGGTCTTCAGCAGGTCCTCGGAGAGCAGGTGTCCGCCGTCCTCCTCGAGGAAGCTGTCTGTACATGATGTGCCGCCGAATGCGAGAAGCAGGGCCACCACACCAGTTGTGATTTTATTGATGGTATTCATAATTGTTCTATATGGTTATGGTTTGACGATGTGTGATTAGAAATCAAGCTGCAGGCCCACGGTGAAACCTCTGTTGAAGTAGGTGGCTCCGGTATCGAGGTCCATGAAGTCGACCGACGAGGCGAGCATGCCGAGGTTGCGGCCCTGGATGTAGATCTTGGCACCACTGATTCCGATGCGGTTGCAGAGGGTCTTGTCGAGGCGGTAGCCCAGCGACAGGTTGCGGATCTTGATGAACGAGGCGTCCTTGAATCCGAGCAGGCTGGAGTAGCTGTCGCCGCCGGCCGTGCTGTAGACGGGTTTCTGCCACTCGGCACCGGTATTGTCGGGAGTCCAGTAGTCGATCTCGCGCTGTGCGTACATACCATACTGTCCTTCGCCGCCTGTGCTGATCATATACTTGAATCGTCCGAAGAGGTCGATGGAGAGTTCCAGTCCCTTCCACGAGAAGGTGTTGCTCCATCCGAGGGTCCAGCGTGGGTTCCTGTTGCCCAGGATCACACGGTCTTTGTCATCAATCACATAGTCGCCGTTCTGGTCTACGGGGCGCACGCTACCGGCAGTGAACTTGTGGCCTTTCTCATTGAACTTGGCCATCTCGGCGGCGTCGCTCTCCTGCCACAGTCCGTTGTTGTCGTATCCGTAGTACACGGCGATGCTCTCACCGATAAACCATGAGTTGGCGATGTCGTCTTCCTTGCCGTTGGCCAGCTCCACGATCTCGTCTTTCTGGTAGGCGGCATTGATGGTGCTGCTCCACTCGAATCCGGCCACGCGGACGGGGATGACGTTGAGGGTGAGGTCGAAACCTTTGTTCTTGGTCTCACCGATATTGGCCATCATCGAGGGATAGCCGGTGAGCGATGGCAGCGACTGCTGCAGGAGCAGGTCCTTGGTGCGCGAGGTATAGAGGTCGATGCTACCGTTGATGCGGCCGCGCAGGAAGCTGAAGTCGATACCGAAGTTATACTGCGTGGTGCGCTCCCAGCCCAGGTCCTTGTTGGCCATACGGGTCTGGTTGTTGGTGTAGTAGGGCTCGTTGGTGATGAGGATACGCTCGTTGGCGGTGCTGAACGGCATATAGAACGACTGGATGGTACCCAGTGTGCCATAGGCGCTCACCGAGGCGTTGCCGGTGGTACCCACACCGAAGCGGAGCTTCAACTGGTCGAGCCAGCTCACGTCCTTGAGGAAGCTCTCCTGCTCCATGCGCCATCCGATGGCCATCGAGGGGAAGAAGCTCCACTTGTTGCCTTTTGCCAGCACCGAGGCGCCGTCGTAGCGGCCCGATACGGTGAGCAGGTAGCGGTCCTTGAACGAGTAGTTGACGCGTGCCATATAGGAGAGCAGCTGGTTCTGCGAGAATCCCGAGCCCATGCTGGCCTGGTTGTCGGTATTGGTCACGTCGATGTCGCCGAAGTTGTTCCAGAGGAACGAGGGCATGTAGATGCGCTGTGCGCTCATGTTGCCGCTCTCGGCGTTGTATTTGGTGGCACTGTGGAGCAGGGTCACGCCCACGGAGTGGTCGCCGAAGATGCGGTTGTAGAGCAGCATGTTGTCGAGTGTCCAGGTGAAGTGGCGGTCGTCGGAACGGCGTGCGTAGTTGTTGCCGCCCTTACGTGTGGCCGAGCTGGAGTCGAGGAACTGTCCGGTGCGTGAGTAGCGGAAGTCGGGACCGAACTGCACCTTGTACATCAGGCCCTGGAGGGGCTCGATGATCTTGCCGAAGTCGATCTGGGCGTAGAAGCTACCCATGGCGCGGAAGTACTCGCGGTTGTCTTTCGATTTCTTCCACTCGTCGATCACGGTGTAGGCGTTCACCACCGAACCACCGGGCTGGTCGATGATCTCGCCCGAGTCGTCGTAGGGTACGGTGTAGCGTGGCAGGGCTTTGGCGGCGTTGTAGATGTCGGTGGGACCCGACGAGGTGCCCACCTGTCCGGTACGTGAGTAGCCGTATTTCTGCTTGCTCCATGAGGCGTTGATCGAACCGCCCATCTTGAACCACTTGGTGGCCTGGATGTCGGTGGTCAGGGCAGCGTTGTAGCGCTTGTATTGCTGGCCTTTCTGGGTTCCCTCATTGTCGAGGTAGCCAAAGGAGAACGAGCTCTGTATATCTTTCGTTCCGCCCGATGCGCGGAGGTTGTGCTCCTGGGTGACGCCGGTCTGTGTCACGAAGCTGGCCCAGTCGGTGTTGTCGACGAGCGAACCGTTCCATGAGCCGTTGGCCCATCCCTTGTTCACGTTGGCCAGTGCATAGGGGTCGCCCGAGAAGTAGTCCTGGTCGCGGTCCTGGTTGGGTTGGTCGCCACGCGGATTGGTGGTGGGGTCGGCATTGTAGTATGCCCAGCGGCGCCAGGTGATATAGTCGGAGGCGCTGAAGGCAGGGCTCTTGTCGACGAGTTTCTCGAAAGTCATGCTGCCCGAGTAGGTGAGCTGCAGCTTGCCCTCCTTACCGCGCTTGGTGGTGATGAGCACCACGCCGTTGGCGCCACGGCTACCGTAGATGGCTGTCGAGGAGGCGTCTTTGAGGATGTCGATGGCCTCGATGTCGCGGGGGTTGAGGTTGTCGATGCCGTCGTTCACGGGGATACCGTCTACCACATAGAGTGGTGAGTTGCTGGCATTGATGGAGCGGGAACCACGGATGAGGATGCTACCCACCGTTCCCGGTCGCTCACTGGTGGTGATGTCCACACCGGCGGCCTTGCCCTGCAGGGCCTCGAAGGCGTTGCTCACGGGCCGGTTGTTGAGTTGTTCTTCGTTCACGCGGGTCAGGGCACCTGTCACATCGCTCTTGCGCTGGATGCCGTATCCCACTACCACCACCTCGTCGAGCAGAGCGTTGTCTTCCTTGAGGGTGATGTTGAGGTTGGAGCGCCCACCGAGTTTCACGTTCTGGGTGAGGTAGCCCACATAGCTGAACGTGAGGGTGGCGTTGGGGGCAGCCTCGAGCGAGTAGTTTCCGTCGAGGTCGGTGATGGCACCCACGCTGGCTCCGTTCTCGATGACCGTCACGCCGATGAGGGGTTCACCGGCCTCGTCGGTCACCGTTCCTGTCACTTGCTGCTTCTGCGCACCTTGCGCAAACATCGCCTGCGACACGCCGAAGAGCATGCCCAGAGTGATGAAAAGCATCAAAAAAATGTGTTTCTTTGACATAGGTTTTTAATTAGGTGAATGATTAGTTATTGAATGATTTGTATGGTCGGGTGAGGTTGTTGTGCTGCAAAATTATGCGAATTAAGGGGCTGTCGCCATGCGATTTCGTCCGATTTTCATGTGTTTCTGTCTGTTTTATGCGTTTTTTTCCAGAGAAACAGCTGGTCTGCCCCCTTGTCGGCGCATCAGCGTGTGCCCAGTCCGTCGGGGGTGTCCACATGGTCCATCACCAGGCCCTCCACATCGGTGGTGATGATCGACGGACGGCTGTCGGGCTGGTCGAGCATGAAGGTGACGTGGCTCAGCTGCAGGCCACGCACGTGACGGGCGAAGAGGCCGTAGGCGGGACAGGTGCCTAAGAATTTTGCGGGTTCGGGGTATTTGGTGCCCAGCTCGGGGTAGTCGGCGGGCACTTGCCGCTGGATGCCGCCGCGGTAGCGTATCTGTATGTTGCTCAGGCGGATGTTCTCTATGGGGTAGCCGGGCATGCCTGTGATTTGAATGCCCGAGAGCGAGTCGCAGTCGTCGATGGTCACGTTGCTGATCTGTATGTCGCGTGCCGACGACACATCGGTGCGCTCCTTGGGGCCGCGGTTGCGGCATCCGGTGGTGATGTAGATGGGATAGTGGTGCACGTGGCTCATCGAGATATTGCTCACCACGATGTTCTCCATCTTGCCCTGGTCTACCTCCTCGAAGGCCAGTCCGCTGCTGTAGAAGCAATTGCAGCCGGTGATGGTGATGTTGCGGTAGCCGCCATTGCTCTCCGTACCCAGTTTGATACGTCCGCACACCCAGTTCACCTTCTCGGGCACGTAGGTGGCGTCGAGCACGGTGCCCACCTTGTAGCCGGTCACCAGGCAGTTGGCGATAAGGATGTTCTCGCACACCACGGGGCGCTTCAGGGCATACGAGCTCTTGAGTACGAGGGCGTCGTCGTGTGGGGTGTTGATCTTGCAGTTCGACACGGTGGTGAACCGACAGCAGTCGATGTCGATGCCGTCGCGGTTGGTGTCGATGAGCACGTTGTCGATGGTGGCGAAGTCGCAGCCGGTGATGATGATGGCGAAGTGGCCGCCTCGGTAGATGGTGATGTCGCGGATGAGCACGTTGCGGCAGAGCTTCAGCGCGATGGCCTTGTCGCCGGTGCCGATGCTCCCGCCCTGCACCTGCCCTGCGGTCTCGGTGTCGTGGCGGGTGAGTCCGCGCCCGTCAATCATCCCGCGGCCGGTAATCGACACGTTGGTCTGCCCCTCGGCCCAGATGAGCGAGTTGTGGAAGTAGGTGTGGCCACCATCCTGGTATTCTGGTCCGCCGAAGGTCTCCGAGGGGTCGTAGGCTCCCCGCTCGTCGGTGGCGGTGATGGTGGCGCCGGCGGTCAGGTGCAGCTCGATGTTGCTTTTTAGGTGTATGCTTCCCGAGAGGTAGTTGCCGGCGGGCAGCACCACGGTACCGCCGCCCTGCTGTGCGCAGTGTTCGATGGCGGCATTGATGGCTGGAGAGTCGAGGGTTTTTCCGTCGCCCTTGGCTCCGAAGTCTCTTACGTTCACGTCGGTGGATGCGGCTTGCAGTGATGCCGTCGCAAGAATGGCAAAAAAGAGTACGAATGTCTTCTTCATTTTGATAGGTGGTAGTGATAGGTTGTTGAGGTTTTTCAGGTTGTCAACCGCAAAGATAATGCATTCTCTCGTGTATGTATTTGTGAAGAATGTCCGAAAAAGTGGTGATTTTGTACAAAATCACTTGAAATTAAGATGAAAATAGGGGTTCGGGAAAAGAAAAATATGCTAATTTTGTGGCATCATCCGATTTTCCAAACTACAATCTATATTTCAATTCAAAAAGACCTACAACTATGAAACGATTTGCATTCAAAATGTTCCTGAAGCCAGGATGTGAGAAAGAGTATGCCCGCCGCCACGCTGCCATTTGGCCCGAACTGGTGAAGATGATCAAGGATGCCGGCGTGTGCAACTACAGCATCTACTGGGACAAGGACACCAACATTCTCTTCGGCTACCAGGAGTGCACCAGCGACACCAACAGCCAGGACACCAGCGATGTGGACCCCATTACCCAGAAGTGGTGGGACATGATGGCCGACATCATGGAGGTGAACCCCGACAACTCGCCAGTGTCTATCCCCATCGAGGAAGTGTTCCACTTAGACTGACCGCAGTGATGAGAAGAGTTCTGATGCTCGCTGCCTGGTGCCTGGCCGCCTCGTCGGCCATGGCCCAGACCGGAACGTATGATGTGGACATCAACAGTGCCCAGTATTTTTCGGTGGCGGTGCCCGACGGCAACTACAAGGTGACGGTCACCTTAGGGAGCAAGAAGCGCAAGGCCGAGACGGTGGTGAGGGCGGAGTCGCGCCGCCTGATGGTGGAGGGTGTCTCCACCCGGCGCGGACAGTTTGTCGACTGCTCCTTCATCGTCAACAAGCGGTCGCCGCGCTTCCTCATGGCCACCGACAAAGGTCCCCGCGAGGAGACGGTGCGCCTGAAAGACCGTGAGAAGACTTACCTGAACTGGGACGACAGCCTCACCCTGGAGTTCAATGGTGCGGCTCCTGCGGTGCGCCGCATCTGCATCGTGCCCGACACCACGGCCACCACCATCTTCCTTTGTGGCAACTCCACGGTGGTAGACCAGAATGCGGAGCCGTGGGCCAGCTGGGGCCAGATGATTACGCGGTGGTTCGACCAACGGGTGGCCATCTCCAACCATGCCGAGAGTGGGCTCACCGCCCGCACCTTCCTCGGGGGCAACCGTCTGGAGAAAATCCTCACCATGATGCGCCCTGGCGATTATGTGGTGTGCGAGTTCGGCCATAACGACGAGAAAGAGCACCGTCCGGGCGACGGAGCATGGTATCATTATGTCTACAACCTGAAGATTTTCGTCGACAAGGTGCGGCAGGCGGGTGGCCACATCATCTTCTGCACGCCCACCCAGCGGCGGTTCTGGCAAGACGACAACCGCCATATCAAGGACACTCATGGCGACTTCCCCGCCGCCATGCTGTCGGTGGCCGAGCGCGAGCAGGTGCCGGTGATCGACCTCAACGGCATGACGCGCACGTTCTTCGAGACACTTGGATTTGAGGACAGCAAGCGCGCGCTCGTGCACTATCCTGCCAACACCTATCCCGGACAGGACAAGGCGCTGGCCGACAACACCCATTTCAACCCCTATGGGGCCTACGAGGTGGCTAAGATGGTGGTGCAAGGGATGATCAACCTGCAATTGCCCGTGGTGAGCGCCCTCCGCGCCGACTGGCAGGCTTTCGACCCTGCCCATCCCGACGACTTCACCACTTTCCGTTGGTATGATGCCAAGAGCCTCGACACCCAAAAGCCCGACGGCAACTGACCTTCTCCTATTGGTTTCTTGACGAACACTAATTACTCGTAAGCCTCTTGGCGTTATAAGACGAACACGAGATTTACCCTCCTGGCGTTTTAGAACGAACACGAATTGACCGAATTTTCACGAATATTTTTATTAATTTTATTCGTGTTGATTCGGTTAATTCGTGTTCGTTATCAATCAATATGGGGCTACGATAAATTTCGTGTTCGATTTATAGAGCCAAGAGGGCAAATCTCGTGTTCGTCTTCTTATGGAGTGCAGATTATTTCAGGTATTTGGCCAGCGGCGAGTGGATTTGCTTCAGGGCTGTGCGCACACTTTGGGCGTTGGCCTTGGCTCCCTTGAGCGACGAGTGGGTGTGATCGTGGTTGAAATAGGCCGCCACGCGCTTCTCGCCCAGTTTGTCGTATTTGTCGGCCGTCACGTTGTGCACGTCGATGAACTCTACGCCGGTCTGCTCCACCACCTCGCGGTACCAACGGCCATAGGAGTCGTTGCGGCGCTCGATATGTCCGTCGCGCCAGATGTTGCGCGGAGTGAGCGAGACGAGGATGGGCGTGCCACCCTTCTCCCTGACGTCGTTAATGAACTTGCGCAGATACCAGCCGAAGGAATAGACCACCTCGTACTTGCCATTCGACTTGAGATGGTAGACATGGCAGGTGTCGGCCGTGCCAGTGATGGCGGCGCGCTCCTTGAGGCTGTCGATGGCCCCCACGTCGTTATGACCAAACTGGATGAGCACGTAGTCGCCGGGCTTGATGCTGTTGTAGACCTGGTCCCACCGTCCCTCGTTGAGGAAGGTGCGACACGAGCGCCCTGCCTTGGCACAGTTGGCCACGGTGATCTTGCGGGCATCGAAGATATCGGTGGCCACGGCACCCCATCCCCACATGCCATCCTCGTCCTTGTCGTTGTTCTTCACCGTACTGTCGCCAGTAAGGAACACAACGGGCTTGCCCTCCTCGCGCTTCACGTCGACCATAGGCAGGTCAACACCCACGAGGCACGACTTGAGGTAGGCAATCCATGGATGCTGGCAAGCGGCTATGCCCTCGGCAGCGCTACGTGCGTTCATCATGGCACCAAACTTGCTGGTGTGTATCTTGTCGCCGAAGAAGTAGTAGTTCATCTTGTCGGGGCCGAAACCCTCGAGTTTGGTGGCGGAGATATCGTTGAGGTCGATATAGGGCACCTGCTCCTCGTCGGCCACTTTTTGGCACCACTCGCTGTGAATCTTGCGCACCACCCGTCCGTCTTCCCACGCGTTGCGCGGGGTGAGCGACATGAGCACGGGCATGGCACCGGCGGCACGCGTCTCGTTGATGAAGCGGCGCAGGTAACCACCATAACTATACACATCCTCGGCGCGGTAGAGGGTGTCGCCCTTCTGAATTTCCTGCACGTTGACATGCAGCACCGTGTCCTTGTCGATGCCGGGGATGCTGGCGCGGGCGCGCCCCGTGTCGTAGGGACCGTTGTCGTTGTGCCCGATGCTGATGATGACCCAGTCGCCGGGCTTGAGGGCCTTGCGGATATCGGGCCACAGCAAACGGTAGAACGTGCGGCTGCTGGTGCCACCGAGGGCCTGGTTCTCGACGGTAATCTTGTCTTTGTCGAAGAACTCCTCGGCATAGTAACCCCAGCCCCACTGTCCGTTGTTGCCGTTGCCCAGCGTACCGTTGCGCATGGTGCTGTTTCCGATGAGGAAGAGCACGGGGTTGTTACCCCTACGGCTACTGCCCGGCTTCACGCGCGCCTGCCGCACCTTGTCGAGGCTGTCGAGGGTCAGGTCTTTCACTTTGTTGACGTCCTCCATACCCTGGAGGCGGCTCTGTGCCATACATCCCGTGCAGCAGACCAAGGCAAGCACCAGGAACAGATATTTTCTCATTGTTTTATAGATTGTAGATTGGTTATTAATTGAAGTTTCTTATTCGCTCAACTTCCAGGAGTTCAGGAGTTGCAGGAGTCCAGACAGTAGCCCGAATTGATCTCGTTGGGCTCAATGGCTGTTTGCTGTGGTAATGTCTGAACTCCTGAACTTCTGTAACTTCTGGACTCCTCTCAACTTACTAAAGTTGAATTATTTATCGAACGTACAAGGAAGGGCGAGCAACTGATACATGATGGTGCGTGCCATGCGCACATGACCGGCATCATTGGGGTGGAGCTGGTCGGTGGCATTGTGGCAATAGACGATATGCTCGTCGACGAGAGGATAGAAGCCGCAGGTGGCATTGAGGTCGATGACAGGCACGGCCCAGATGTTGGCAGCCTCTTTCACGCTCTGCACATAGGCATCTACCCACTCGCCTATCTCGTTGGTATAGGCCTCGGTAGGCTGGATGTTCTTCTCGTTGCCATAGAAATAGCCCCGGTGGATGGGTGTGATGAGCACCACCTGCTTGGTGGGGAACATCTGCTTGATGCGCTGCATGGCGATGTTGATGCGCCCGCGGTAGGTGTCTTTGTTCATCGACGGCTGGCGGTGGCGACGGAGCACGGTGGCCTTGGGCTTGTGGACGGCAGCCTCGACGGAGTCCTCGGTGATGGTATACCAGTCGCCGATGGGGATGGCGGCATTGAAATCGTTGGTACCGATGAAGATGAGGATGGCGTCGAAATCATCGCCATGCTCGGCCTTGAGCTTCTCGGCCTGGTTGGGGATGTCGTTCCACTGACGTCCGCTGATGGCATAGACATAGGGCTCGATGTTGAGCCACGACTGCAACCAGTGCCACCATTTCTTCTGCGAGCCGCTGTTACGGGGGTCGGTGATGCTGTCGCCGAAATAGGCCACCCGCTTTCCCTGCCATGGGTGCTGCACCTGCATCACGGCCTGTGCGCTGGCAGCCATGGTGAACATAAGGAAAGAGGTGAGGAGTAGTGCTTTGATTGTTTTCATGATGTTTGTAGATATGGAGTTTGTCTTTCGAGTTTGAGGAGTCATTTGCCGTGGCGTTGCATGAACTCAGCCGTCTGCACCATGGCGAAACCATATTGGCGCAGGGGCTGGAAGCGGCGGTCGTCGTGAGTCTGCCGCAGGCGCCCGTCGGGCAACACGTCGTAGCAGAAGTCGCGCCCGAGCATGGGGTTGTGGATGAAGCACGAGGCGCTGTCGCGTGCCACAATCTGGGTGTCGGAGGTATAGAACACCTGCTGGCGCCGTTCGCGGAGCAGGTCGACACCGAACCCGTCGTAGTCGTAACCGATGTGCATCAGTCCGAGCAAGGTGGGCATCACGTCGACCTGTGTGCCCAGACCATCGTAGAGCGCGGGCTGGATGCCTGGCCCGAAGATGATGAGCGGTATATGGTTGTACGACTGTGGAAGTTCGGAGTCCATCTCGCCCACCAGTTTGCCATGGTCGGCGAGGATGACGAAGAGGGTGTTGTCGTACCACGGCTGTTGGCGGGCCTCGGCAAGAAACTGTCCGATGCACCAGTCAGCATACTCCACGATCTGGGTCTCTGGCTCCTTGGTGCGGGTCTTCATCCACTGGGGCACGATATAGGGCGGGTGGTTGCTGATGGTGAGCAGGGTGGCCATGAACGACCCTCCGGCACTTGCCGCCCTGTTGATGACGGGCAAGGCATAGTCGAAGAGGTATTTGTCGGGCACGCCGAAGCTGTTGGCCACCTCGCTGGAGGGATAACTCTCCTGCGAGTAGATCTCGTCGTAGCCATTGGTGCGGAAGAAGGCATTCATGTTGTCGTACTGCGACTCATGGGTCATGAAGAACATGTTGTGGTAGCCCTCTTGCTTAAGCACGGTGGGCAGTCCACTGCGTCGTGGCGTCACGGTGCCTTTCATCAGGTTGCGCATCATGAGCGCAGGGAAGGAGTAGAGCGTGGCGGTGAGTCCGTGGTTGGTGTGTATGCCCGCCGAGTAGAAATGGGTGAAGGCGAGCGAATGCCGGTAGAGGCTGTCGAGCGTGGGGGTAAGGGGCTGCGACTGGCCGAAGGTCTGCATGAGGCTGGCCGACATCGACTCCATGAGGATGATAACCACATTGGGCCTGGTGGCAGCACTGTCGGCAGCGACATGCCGGTGGAGCACCGCCGTACTGTCTATCTGACTGGTGATGCCCAGCGACTGGCGGGCATAGTCCACCGCCTTGTCGTAGGGCATGAGGTGGAGTTCGGCATTCTCCTTCCGCAGGTCGTCGAGGACGCTGGTGAGCAGGTTGTAGGTGGGCGATATGCCCAGTTGGTTGAGGAAGGGGTCGTCGCAGTAGTAGGCCTGGCTGATCTTGATGGGATTGTATCCCATCCGTCCACGGATGCCGAAGATGCAGAGACCGATGAGTGCGGCCGAGACGCAGAGCTTGGCCAGGAAGGCAAATGCTGTGGCTTTTAGGGATGTGGGATTCTTTCCGACCTTTCCCGAATCCTTCTGCAAGAGGGAGGATTGAGGTGAACTGATGTGGCGGTCGGTGATTTTGTACCACTTTCTCACGCCGAGTGCGAAGAGCAGGGCGGCAACGAGGAACAAGATGATGTATGGCCAATAGGAAGCCTCGCCCACGAGCATTCCCGTGGTGGTGCCCACATAGCCGAACCATCCGAAGATGGACGAGTCGAGATTCTTGAAGAAATAGGCGAAATAGGGGATGTTGGCGGCAGCGATGCCCATGAACAGGATGAAGAACACTGTGAGCCAGATGGCCGCCGCCTTGCGCAACCATTTGGCATAGCAACCGAAGCAGGCGGCGATGAGCAGCACAGCGAGCGGCACGACCATCACATAGCAGGCAATGACATTGTCGAACCACACGCCCTTGACGAAAGCGGTGGACACGGGAGCCACCCCGTCTTTGGCCATCATGGAGTGGAGCGCCCCAAACTGCGCCAGGCGGAAGAGCGACAACATGAGCAGCCCGGCAACATGAATGCCAAGCAGTAAGGCTATCAGTCGTAGGAATCTTCTCATGGTCAGCAGGTCATTCGCCGGCAGGTTTCACGGGCTTGATCTCTATTTTCTCCTGTAAGTCGGTGACAGTGGGTTTGGGTACGATGTCGGCCTTGGGGATGATGACCTCGGGTTTGGACTCGCTCGCCACCTCCGGGCTCTTGGCCTCCTCACGGTGCTCCACCTGAGGTTTGGGCTTGTCCTCGGGTTTGGTGACAGTAGGCATCACCGGCTCGCCGTTGGCACCACTCAACCCAGTGAGACGGTCGCCATTGGCATCGTAGGTGGCGCGGCGCAGGTCGGTGGTCACCACATACTCGTCTGTCTCATGAGATACCCTGCCTTTGTCGATGATCTCGAGCGACATGTCATCGGCACTCATGCGGTAGAGTCCGAACTCCGTGTTTCCAGGATTCCGGGCGGCCACGATGACGACATAGTGCTCATTGGGCGTGAGGTAGGCGCTGAGCACGCCACTGCCACGGTAGTCGACCACGGCCTTGGGGTTGAGTTGCTGCAGTTCGATGACGGAGTCGCGCTTGGTGACGGCATCGAAGACACAAAGTTTGCCATCTTGCAGGTAGATCAGGCAGTGGCGTTTCTTGTCGGGGAACTTGGCCACGATGGTAGAGCTCTGGTAGAGTTCCATCTCCATGCTGTCGACCACCTCCTTGAGGGAGTTGTCTACCTGGTCGTTGAGGCTCAGTGTCTCTTTCTCCATCATCCTCACGGCGATATACATACCCAGGACAACGAAAGAAAGCAGGATGATGACGGTGGAGATGATGATGGTAGAAGTGGAGAACCGCTTGCCTATCTTCTCGTCGAACTCCTTTTTCACCACCTCGGTCTCATGCTTCAGCTGGTCGATCACGGCGTGGTGATGCGTTTCAGGCACTTCCACGGTGTCGGCACTGCCATCGGCAGAAGTCTCCACGATATCCTCCGCGGTCTCGGCAACAGGCTCCTCTACCAAGTCGTCGGCAGGACTCACTTGCTCCTCGCCATCAAACATGTCGGTCTCCTCATCGACCGAGGCGAACTTGGTCTCACACTTGCAATAGGGGCAAATCTGCGCATATTTGTATATCGGCCTGTTGCACTCAGGGCAATTTCGCGTTCTTTCGTTCATGGCAGGTGATGTTGGGCTAAGAATAGTTTATTTGTTAAGTTTCCAAGTGACGCCGTCCTTGGTGTCTTTCACCTCGAATCCGGCCTCGCTCAGGGCGTCCCTGATCTGGTCGCTGGTGGCCCAGTCCTTGGCCGCCTTGGCCTTGGCCCTGAGTTCGAGCACCATGTCGACGACACGTCCGAAGGCCTCCTCGCGCGCGCTGCTCGAGTTGCCCTTCTCGTTGCGCAGTCCGAGCAGGTCGAAAGCGAAGAGCCTCATGGTGTCGGCCAACTCCTTCAAGTCGTCGGCACTGATGGAGCCTTTGTGGTCGATGAGGATGTTCACCTGGCGGCAAGCCTCGAAGAGCGTGCTGATGACGACGGGTGTCTGGAAGTCATCGTTCATGGCATCGTAGCACTTCTGGCGCAGCGTGCTCACCAGTTTGTGGGTATCGTTGTCGGAGGCGGGAGCCACCACGATCCTGTCGAGGTCGGCGATGCCGTCGAGCAGTCGCTGCAGCCCCTTCTCGCTGGCTTTCAGCGCGTCGTTGGAGAAGTCGACGGTGCCACGATAGTGGGCCGAGAGGATGAAGAAGCGGATGGTCATGGGCGAGTAGGCCTGCGTGAGCGTGGGGTGTGAGCCTGTGAAGAACTGCTCGAGGGTGATGAAGTTGCCGAGGCTCTTCCCCATCTTCTGCCCATTGATGGTGATCATATTGTTGTGCATCCAGTAGCGCACCATCTGGTCGCCCTGACTGGCCACAGCCTGTGCGATCTCGCACTCATGGTGGGGGAAGATGAGGTCCATGCCGCCGCCGTGGATGTCGAAATGCGCACCCAGGTACTTGCGGCCCATGGCCGTGCACTCGCAATGCCATCCAGGGAATCCGTCGCTCCACTTGCTGGGCCAGCGCATGATATGCTCGGGCTGAGCTTTCTTCCAGAGGGCGAAGTCGGCTTGGTTGTGCTTCTCGCCCACGCCGTCGAGTTCGCGGCTGGCGTTGACTATGTTGTCGAGGTTACGTCCGGAGAGGATGCCATAGTGGTGTTTCTCGTTGTATTTCTCGATATCGAAATACACGCTGCCGTTGCTCTCGTATGCAAAGCCGTTTTCGAGGATCTCGCTCACCAGCTGCTGCTGCTCGATGATATGTCCGGTGGCATGGGGCTCGATGCTGGGTGGCAGCACGTTGAGCGCCTCCATGGCCTGGTGGTAGCGGTTGGTATAGTGCTGTGCGATCTCCATGGGCTCGAGTTGCTCGAGCCTTGCCTTCTTGGCTATCTTGTCGTCGCCATCATCGGCATCGTGCTCCAGGTGCCCCACATCGGTGATGTTGCGCACATAGCGCACCTTGTAGCCCAGGTGGCGGAGGTATCTGAACACAAGGTCGAAGGTGATGGCCGGCCGTGCGTGGCCCAGGTGTGGGTCGCCATAGACGGTGGGGCCACACACATACATCCCCACATTGGGTGCATGGAGTGGTTTGAACGGTTCTTTCCTTCGGCTGAGGGTGTTGTAGATAATGAGTGTCTGTTCCATTTGCTGAATATGTGATTGTGGCTGTTTGAAACCACAAAGGTAGTGGATTCTGATGAAAAATCAAAGGGGAAGGGCCCTTTTCCTTTGTTTTGCCCGCTTTTTTGGCCGTTAGGGAAGCATGCCAAGGCACTCAACTCTGTATGAGTGCCTGTATCTCGTCGTCGGTAGCGAGGTTGAAGTCGCCCTCGAAGGTGTACTTCAGGGTAGAGGCGGCCAGGGCATAGTCGAGGATGCGCTGGTTGTCGTCGGGATAGGCCAGCATGGCATGTATCTGTCCGGCGGCGAAGGCATCGCCCACGCCCATGGGGTCTACCATGTCGGCGATGTCGTAGATACGCGTGTTATAGAGACGGCCCTCGCTCCAAAGGAGCGCCGTGAGCAGGTGGTGGCTGGCATTCACCTGGTTGCGCATACCCATGAGCCACTTCTGGCATCTTGGGAACCGCTTGACGATGTCGAGGAACCACTCGCGATAGGGCTCCAGGTCCATCTGGTAACTGGGGTCGGTGGCCTTGAACGGAATCTTGGGGTGTTTGGTGAGGAACTCGAACTCGATCACGTCGCCAAACATCACGTCGGCATACTCGAGCATGCGGCTCAGCGTCTCCTCGGGCTTTGCACCGGGATAGCGCCACAGGTTCTTGCGGTGGTTGATGTCGAAAGAGATGGTGAGCCCCATCTCGTCGGCCACCTGCAGGGCCTCGAAGGTGGTGTCGGCGGCATCCTGGTTGAGTGCGGCTGCGATGCCCGAGGTATGGAAGACCGAGGCGCCACGGAGCACCTCATGCCAGTCGATCATTCCCGGCTTGAGCTGGGCGAAGGCGGAGTTGGCGCGGTCGTAGGTGACCGAGGAGTTGCGCAGGGCTGCTGCACCCTCGAAATAGTAGGTGCCCATGCGGTCGCCGTCGACCATCACATGGTCTACCCCCAGATGGTACTGCCGGAGCATCATCTTGGCGGCCAGTCCGATTTGCGTGTTGGGCAGGCGGGTGACGTAGTCGACCTGGTTGCCGAGCGTGGCGAGCGAGATGGCCACGTTGGCCTCGCTTCCGCCGAAATTTCCGAGCAGTTCCTCACGCTGTGTGAATCTTCTGTGTGCACTTTTCGAGAATCGCAGCAGCAACTCCCCAAAAGTAACGATACGTTTGTTTTCTGTCATTTTACAAAACCATTTGTCGTGCAAAAATAGGAAAAAAAAAGATAGGAAGCCCCAAAACCCAAAATAAAGTGTGAAATATTTGCGGTTTTGGGCGAATTCAACTAACTTTGCAGCCGTTAATTATCAAAAACACATCATCCTAATATGGCTTATACACTTCTGACTGCTGCAGAAGCAGCGTCGCTTATCAAAAACGATGAGAATCTTGCACTCAGCGGTTTCACACCTGCGGGAGTAGCAAAGGCAGTGACCAAAGAGCTTGCCAAGATTGCCTTGGCCGAGCACGAGGCTGGTCGTCCTTTCAAAGTGGGCATCTTCACCGGTGCCTCTACAGGTCAGAGCACTGATGGTGACCTGGCTGTTGCCAATGCCATCAAGTATCGTGCCCCCTACACCACGAACAACGATTTCCGCAAGCACGTGAACATGGGTGAGATACCCTACAACGACCTTCACCTGAGCCATATGGCCCAGGAGTTGCGCTATGGTTTCTATGGTGACGTTGACTGGGCCATCCTCGAGGTATGCGACATCGAGGAGTGTGGCGACTTCTACAAGGCCTACCTGACCGCCGCCGGTGGCATCAGCCCCACGGCAGCCCGTCTGGCCAAGCGTGTGATTCTGGAGCTCAACTCGTTCCACAACCCCAACGCCAAATTCATCCACGACGTCTACGAGCCTCTCGACCCACCCTACCGTCTTCCCATCCCCATCACCAAGGTGAGCGACCGCATTGGCAAGCCCTATGTGGAGATTCCCAAGGAGAAACTCGTGGGTGTGGTGGAGTGCAATATCCCCGATGAGGCCCGCGCCTTCAAGGACAGCGACCCTGTGACCGACCGCATCGGCTACCTCACCGCCGAGTTCCTTGTAGAGGAGCTTCATGCCGGCCGTATCCCCAAGGAGTTCCTGCCGCTGCAGAGTGGTGTGGGCTCTACCGCCAACGCCATCCTCGGTGCCCTGGGTGCCGACAAGCACGTGCCCGACTTCAACATCTATACTGAGGTGATTCAGAACTCCGTGATCGACATGATGCTCACGGGCCGCGTGAAAGACGCCTCTGCCTGCTCGCTCACCGTGAGCAACGAGTGCCTGAAGCAAGTGTACGACAACATGGACTACTTCAAAGACCACCTCACCCTGCGCCAGAGCGAGATTTCGAACTCTCCCGAGGTGATTCGCCGACTGGGTGTCATCGCCATCAACACCGCTATCGAGTGCGACATCTACGGCAACGTGAACTCCACGCAGATCAGCGGCGTGAAGATGATGAACGGTATCGGTGGCTCGGGCGACTTCGAGCGCAACGCCTACCTGAGCATCTTCACCTGTCCGTCGACGGCCAAGGGCGGTCTCATCAGCTCCATCGTACCTTTCGTGAGCCACCAAGACCACTCCGAGCACGATGTGAACATCATCGTCACCGAACAGGGTGTGGCCGACCTGCGCGGCAAGGGCCCCATGCAGCGTGCCCAGCTCATCATCGAAAACTGTGCTCACCCCGACTACAAGCAGTTGCTCTACGACTATCTGAAGATTGGCAAGGGTGGCCATACCAAGCACTGCCTGCCCGCCGCCTTCGCCATGCACGACACGCTGGCACGCAAGGGCGACATGCACCTCACCGACTTTGCCGAATACGTGAAATAATTCTCACACCTTGCATAATTTTTACGAAGGGGGGTGGACCGCTGTTGGTCCACCCCCCTGTTTTTTCCATTCCTGACAGGAAAGATGTCGTTAGTGTGATTCTCGTCACAGGATGACGAAGATTGACGGCGATTACCTCACGCCGCCACCGGAGCCACCGCCACGGAAGCCGCCGCCACCGCCAAACGATGAACGGCCTCCACCGCCCGACCTGCGTGACTCCACCGACTGCTTGATGCTGGTGGCTGTAGACGATGTGGTGGTCAGGAGCATTGGCACCACCCTGCGGTCGGTAAGGTTGCGCGAGATCTGGTTCATCTGCAGATACTCGGGGTTGATCTGCTTCATATCGGCCATCACCTGGTCGGCAATGCCGAAAAGCGAGGCGTAGACCAGATAGTCGTTCCACAATGCCACCTCGCTCACATGGCGCTCGTTGGCAAGGGTGAAGTCCTGGAGGTATTTCTTCAGTCCGAACACCTTCTTCGTATCTTCGATTTCTTCTTTCGCCTCTTTGATAGAAACCGACGGCTTCAGCAAATTGACGAAAGCCATCACCTCGTCTTCATGGCTTCTCATCCACCGCATGAGTTCCTTGGGCTGCAGCACCAAGTCATCGCCCGAAGCCAAGCGGAACATCACGTATAGCTTACGGATAGGTTCGGCATTGATGAGACGGTTGCGCTCATTGAAATCCTTGATGATGATACAAGGTTGCACCTTGCCCTCCACACCCATGATCTTCTTCAGTCCGGTTGGCATCACCATCCGGTCTTCAATGGTGAGCGTGCCCGTACGGATGAGCCTCAGCACCATGGCATTGATGATATCCTGGTCGTTGATGCCGCCAGTCAGGTAGAAAGCGTCGTAGAGTCCGCGTGCATGCACCAGGTCGCCATTGATGGGTATATCGCGGTACCAGTCGATGGTCTTGAGCAGTTTCTTCCGCTCGCGTGAGACTCTGATGCCCGACCATACCGCAAGAAGGCCTGCCAATCCTCCCAAAAGGATGCCGAAGAACACGACGGGCTCCTCTATAAGGAAGTTCCACAACTTCTTATACCATGCTGGCTCCTTGTAGTCGCTGCCCTCGAAAGCCCTCTCCTTCACCTTCTCGAACGTCTCTTTCTCCTTCATGGTGGGATGGAGGAGGCCCTTGTCGAGTTCGAGCATCACAATCATGGCACTCTTCTCGGTCATGGGCTCGGTGGTATAGGAGACGACCTCGCCGTCGGCGATCTCGTTCTCGCCATTAAAACCGAAAGACCACACCCTGACCGAATCCTTGGGCAGGCCGTCGGCCAGATGAGGAGCCCTGATGGTGACGGAGGCCTCCTGCGGGCTGGGCTTCATGTCGCGGGTCACGAACATGTAGTTGAAGCCGTCGGTCTCACCATAGTCACGCACCAGGTCGGTGACGGTATACCGCACCACATACGTACGCTCTCCGGGCTTACCCAGACCCCAGCACAGCTCATAGCCATTGCTCTTGGTCACGATGCCACATCGGCGAGTCTTTTCGATGCGTGTGCGGTCAACATTCCAACGACCTTCGTTGAGATATTCCACACCTTCATCATCGGTGACAGTGAAGTTGGTGATTTTGCTGCCCTCCAGGTTGCCGATGACGATATAGCACTCTGTGCCCACGTTGTCGATGCTCATGGTGCGTGTCTCCATAATGTCGGCATCGCCATTGTCTCTGAGCAACACCTCTATTTCGAGATTGCGCAACACCGGCCCTGCCGCAGCCTGTAGGGCAGCGGTGAGCAGGATGAGCAACGAAGGTATGATTTTCTTATTAATTGAAAGCCTCATCCAGGTTGGGGTAACTTGATTTCTTCTCCTCGTCGACAGTCAGGTAGTCCTTCTCACGGAAGTTCAGCATAGAGGCAACGAACGATGACGGCCACTGGCGCACCATGCGGTTCATCTTGGTGGCGGTGTCGTTGTACACCATACGGCTCATGCGCACTTTCTCCTCGTATTCGGTAATGCCATTCTGTGCGTTGATGTACAAATCGTTGGCTTTCAGTTCGGGATAAGCCTCACCGATGGCCATAAGCCTGCCTAAGATAGACGAGAGCTCTCCCTGCTGGGCATTCACCTGCTCGGCCGTGACCACCTGCGTCTGACGGCGTGCGTTGATGGTATTGATAATGGTCTCCGACTCGTGCTTGGCATATTTCGATGCCATCTTGGCCAATGCCAGCACGGCATCCCAACGGGAGTTGAGTTGCACGGCAATCTGGCTCATGGCATTCTTGCAGAGCTCATCGAGGTTCACCAGTTGGCGCTGGGTATTGTAGATATAAAGCAACACGGCTATCACCAAGACGATGATGATGCCCAGGATAAGTAATACGGCAATTAGCATAGTTGTGTATGTTTTAAGAAGTTAGATAATACCTGCCTGGCCCTGAATGATGGGGTCGCAGCAGGCGATTGTCGTTGACAAAGATACGACAAAATTGGTTTCGCTCAAAGAAAAACTATGCTTTTTTGTAAGATTTTCGGCAAATCTGCTTTCAAAGTCTCATTTGTTTGCAAAATTCCCACAACACGATGCCTGCCGTCACCGACACGTTCATTGAGTGCTTGGTGCCCCACTGTGGGATTTCGATGCAGTCGTCGCACTGGTCGACCACCTCCTGGTGCACGCCTTTCACCTCGTTGCCGAACACCACGGCATAGCGTGCACCCTCCTCCACCTGGAGATGCTGCAGGAGCGTGCTGCCCTCTGCCTGTTCGATGGCGCACACCCGGTAGCCCTCTTCATGCAGTTGCTGCACGGCATCGAGTGCATTGGAGAAATACCTCCAGTCGACACTGTCTTCTCCTCCCAAAGCCGTCTTGTGAATCTCGGGGTGTGGCGGCGTGGCGGTGATGCCACATAGGCACACGCCCGCCACCCTGAAGGCATCGCAGGTGCGGAACACGCTGCCCACGTTGTAGAGCGACCTCACATCGTCGAGCACCACCATCAGCGGCAGTTTCTCGGCGGCATGGAATTCCTCCACCGTCATGCGGTGCATCTCTATGGTACGCAGCTTACGCATCTTCCTGGGTTTTGAAAGCCAGGGCATATACCCTTATCTGCTTCACCATGGCGAGCAGTCCGTTGCTTCGGGTAGGACTGAGATGGTCTTTCAGGCCTATCTGCTCAATGAAATAGAGGTCGGCATCGAGAATCTCCTGTGGGGTGTGCCCGCTGAGCACGCGCAGCAGCAGGGCGATGAGTCCTTTCACGATGAGGGCATCGCTCTCGGCGGTGAAATAAACCAATCCGTCATGATAGTCGGCTTGTATCCACACCCTGCTCTGGCATCCGTTTATCAGGTTGCTCTCGTTTTTGTATTTCTCATCGAGCGGCTCCAACTCGTTGCCCAAGTCGATGAGCAGTTGGTACTTGTCCATCCAGTCGGTGAAGTCGGAAAACTCGGCTATCACCTCGTCTTGCAATTCGTCTATGGTCATTTTTTATATTTTTATTGAAGGCTAGGGGGCCTAGTTTTTTCTAGGATTACTAGGGTTACTAGTGTGCCTAGTTTCCCTAGGGTTACTAGATTCCCTAGTGTGCCTAGTTTCCCTAGGATTACTAGTTTTTCTAGGATTACTAGTTTCTCTAGGATTACTAGTTTTTCTAGGGGTGCCTATTCTTATCCGCCCTCTTATTGTGTATCAGTCTCGTTGTCGGGCACCAGTTTGAAGAGTTTGTCGCTGGGCCTTACCTTGGCGGGCACGGGGATTGAGATGTGTTGCCCTTTGTGGGCCGTGTCGACGGGCTGGAGTTCGTAGCGTATCTCTGTGGCATCGACATACATCACGCCCGTGGTGGGACCCGTGATGAGCAGTTTGTCGCCCACGCTGAACTCCGCGGCATCGCAGGTGAACTCCGCCACCCCAAGGCGGGAGTAGTATTTCACGCCCCTGCCCACATACACCTTGCGCACGGTGGCGTTGCTGCCGTAACGCTTGTTCCACTCGCCCAACCGTTGTCCGAGATAGTAACCATCCCAGAACCCTCGGTTGAACACGCTGGCCAGCCTGGCATCCCACTCGTCCTTGCGCTCTTCGGTGAATGTGCCCTCCACCACGCTCCTGATGGCCTCTTTGTAGCATCTCACCACGGTGTAGACATACTCTGGTCCACGTGCGCGGCCCTCGATCTTGAACACCCTCACTCCCGCGTTCATCAAACGGTCGATAAAGCGGAGGGTCTTGAGGTCTTTCGGACTCATCACGTATTTATTGTCGATCTCAAGTTGGGTTCCCGTCTCGTTGTCGGTGACGGTGTACGACCGTCGGCAGAGTTGCATACACTCTCCCCGGTTGGCCGAACGGGCCGCATTGTCGAGGCTCAGGTAGCACTTGCCGCTGATGGCCATGCACAGTGCGCCGTGGCAGAACATCTCGATACGCACCCGCTTCCCGCTTGGTCCGCACACATCCTGCTCTTCTATCTGCCGGGCAATCTCGGCCACTTGAGAGAGGTTGAGCTCACGTGCCAGCACCACCACGTCGGCAAACTGCGCATAGAATTTCAGCGCCTCAATATTGCTGATGTTGAGTTGGGTGGAGAGATGCACTTCCTGACCGATGCTGCGGCAGTAGTTCATCACGGCTATATCGCAGGCGATGACAGCAGTGATGCCCGCCTTGTGTGCAGCATCGACGATAGTGTGCATGGTGTCGATATCCTCGCCGTAGATGATGGTGTTGACGGTGAGGTAGGTCTTGATGCCATGGGCCTGACACTCGGTAGCGATATGCCTGAGGTCGTCTATGGTGAACGCATTGGCAGAGTGGGCACGCATATTGAGTTGTCCGATGCCGAAATACACGGAGTCGGCACCAGCTTGGATGGCAGCGGAAAGCGACTCGCGCGATCCCACGGGAGCCATCACCTCAAAATCAGAATATTCATAAGTCATGCTGCAAAGGTAGTGCAAGGTGAGCGAAAAGCAAAGCAAAACACGAAGTTTTTTGCAGCAGCCTGCCTTCGCAGCGAAGCAGCAAAGGCGATTAAGTGAGAAAACGATGATATGAGCGAACTACAAAAATAAAAACCACAAATGAGGTGGTGAAATGTTGGAAAATGCGTAATTTTGCCGCAAAATGGACAACAACCTCATGAGGCATTTCATTCCCATCATCATCGCTCTCGTGTTTGCCGCCTCATCGTGCAGCAAGTCGGGAGGCGAGAAAACGAAGTTCAAACCAGAGCGATTCCACATCGATATCAAGTTGAAGACCACCCCGATAAAGAATCAGGGAGCGAGCGACCTGTGCTGGATTTACGCCATGCTGGCCACCATCGAGACCGAGCACCTGATGTCTGGCGACTCTGTCGACCTGTCGGCCATATTCCTTGGCCGCCGTTTTCTTGAGGAGCAAGCCCTCCGCCATTATGCCAACAAGAATGCCCCCGTCGCATTACGTGGCGTGATGCCCACCACCCTTCGTCTGTTGCAGCGATATGGTGCCATGCCCTTCACCTCATACCGCCAACCCAAGGACGTCAAACTAAACAGCCTTGCCCAACAGTTGCAACAGCGGTCGGACCAGGCCCGTGCCCACCGAAAGGGGATGAAATCACTGGAAGAAGATACGCGACGCCTACTCGACGATGCCATAGGTCCCGTTCCATCCTGGGTATTCATGCTTGGATGCCAGTACACCCATTTGGAGTTCGCCCACAGCATCTGCCAACCGAATGAGTATACCGCACTCACCAGTTTCACCCACCACCCCTTTGGCAGCAAGTTTGTGCTCGAAGTGCCCGACAATTTCAACGGAGAGGAGTTCCTCAACGTGCCCATCGACACCCTGATGGCCTACATCGACCACGCCTTGCACACCCAGCATCCCGTGTGCTGGGAAGGCGACACCAGTGAGCCAGGGTTCGGCCATGGCATCGCACGGCTCCCCAAAGGGCACCAGACCGTGACCCAGGACTCTCGCCAGCGGATGTTCGACCACTTCGACACTACCGACGACCACTGTATGGCCATCATTGGCCTTGCCCACGACAACCTTGGGAAGAAATACTACATTTGCAAAAACTCCTGGGGCAAGTCCATTCCCTATGGAGGATATGTCTTCATGGAGGAAGACTACTTGAAGGCGAAGACCATTGCCGTGGTCATTCCCTCGAAAGCCATTTATAACTAACCCTGAGCCCCATGCAAGAGAAAAAACTCATCATGCTCGACTTCGACGGGACGATTGGCGACACCCAACATCTCATCGTCAGCACCATGCAGAAAACCCTCGCCCGCCTGCACCTGCCCGCTCGCTCTGCCGAAGAATGCAAGAAGATGATAGGCCTGCCACTGAAGCAGACCTTCACCCACCTCATCGAAATGAGCGACGAGATGGGCGACCTATGCGCAGATACATACAGAAGGATTTTCGACGAGGACAACTGTCCCGGAGTGGTGCCTCTCTTCCCCCATGTGATAGCAACCATCAAGACGCTGAAAGAACGGGGCAACACCCTCACCATCGCCAGCAGCAGGTCGACCGCCACGCTGATGCAGTTTGTGCACGAGATGCATCTGGAACCCTACATTTCACTGGTGCTGAGTTGCGACGACATCACGCACCCCAAACCACACCCTGAGACCGCACTCATCACATTGCAACGGACAGGATTCCCGGCCGAGGAAGCCATCGTGGTGGGCGACTCCCAATACGATATCCTCATGGGGCGCAATGCAGGATGCGCCACCGTGGGAGTGAGCTATGGCAACGGAACGGTGGAGGAACTCATCCAAGCCGGCGCCGACCATATCATCGACGATTTTGCCAAGCTCATTAACCTGGTGTGACTTCGCAAAGGAGTCATGGCGACTGTTTTTTCTGGGCGTTGACACCGTGTGGTTTTTGTTAATTAAGGTTAACAAAAACCACACTGTTTTGTTTTTGGTATTATTTTTGTGTTTTATATTGTCAATAACGCTTTCACAAACTGTTGCTGATGGTCACGAAATGGAACGATGAATACTGGCTGTTGCTCATGCAACTCTACCTGCGCAAACCGATGGGCACCAAGCCCCTCTACTCACGCGGGATGGTGAACCTGGCCCTCGAACTGCACCTGTCTCCTCAATACCTTTACCGCAAGATGATGCAACTGCGCCGTCTCGACACCCCCCGCATCGAGCGGCTATGGAACACCTACGCCAACAATCCACAGGAACTGAGCAAGGGCGTGAAGCTGCTCCGCAAGATGCAAGGGTTCAACAATGCCGCCACTTTCTATGAAGGTGTGGAGGTGAACGAGTCGTTTGAGACAGAATTCAAGCCCCTTCCCGAGTGTGACCAACTCACCCCGATGATGCTTGTCATCATCCTCGACCTGTATTTCCACCTCACCCCCAACACCATGGTGGAAGACACGCCCGAGATCAAGTCGCTCGCCAAGATGATGGGCATCCGTACTCCGCTCATCATCGAGGCAATGGACATTTTCCAAGTGCTCGACCCCTGCCTTCGCCGCACCGACATGCCCGAAAGCTGTCTGGTGGCCCCTTGCAGGCAGGTATGGCAACGCTTTGGCAACGACGACCCCACCCGACTGGCAGCCTACGCCGCCCAACTCCACGAATACTTCAGATAGCCATGGCCACCAAGCAAAGACAGAAACAGACCCAGCAACAGAAAGCCAAGCAACGCCTCACTCCCCAGCAGGTGCTCGTGGGACAAATGATTGAGAAGCCCATCGACCAACTGACCGAGTTTGTGAACCAGCAGATGCACGAGAACCCAGCCCTTGAGGAAAGTAGCGACAGCTCCTGGGAGACGGAGCCTACCCCTTCGGTGACAGAGATGGCAACCCCGGTCGACGAGCACGGCTACAACGACGATGACTACCTGCCCGTCTACACCACAGGCAAGACGATGGAGCCATCCGACATGATGTCGTTCTACGACAAGCTCAAGGAGCAGATGATGGAACTGGAACTCGACGAGCGCCAGCGGTTCATCATGGAATACCTGATAGGCTCGCTCGACAGCGACGGTCTGCTTCGCAAGAGTATCGACACCATCAGCGACGAGATGGCCATCTACCATAATTTCGAGGCCACCACCGAGGAGATAGGCGAGGTGCTCAGATGCCTGCAGACCTTCGACCCACCAGGAGTGGGAGCGAGCGACCTGCGCGAGTGCCTGCTGCTGCAAGTGGAGCGCAAGAAAGACCTCCGCATGCGGGAAGTGCTGACAAGGATTATCGGCAACTACTTCGACGACCTGCTGAAGAACCACTGGGACAAGCTGCAGCACGTGCTTCATCTCACCGACGAGGAGAAGGCCGAAGCACGGCAGGAGATTCGCAAGCTCAACCCCCGCCCAGGGTCGGCCTTGGGCGAGGTGATAGGATTCAACATCCACCAAATCACCCCCGACTTCATCGTGGAAACCAACGACGACGGACAGGTGGTCTTCACCCTGAACCGCGGCCACATGCCCGCACTCGAGGTGTCGCAGTCGTATATCGAGTCGCTCGACAGCATGAAGAGCCTCTCGAAACGCGAGAAGGAGGCCATCCCCACACTGCGCCGTGACATCGACAAAGCCAAGGGCCTCATCGACGCCATCCAGCAGCGCCAGGAAACCATGAAGAAGACCATGGCAGCCATCATCAGGCGCCAGCAACGATTCTTCATCGACGGCGACGAGGCCGACCTGCGCCCCATGACCTTGAAAGACGTGGCCTCCGACACCGGCCTCGACATCTCCACCATCTCGCGCGTGACCAACGAGAAATATGCCGAGACCCGCTGGGGCATCTTCCGTCTGCGTTTCTTCTTCACCGACAAGATCGACATCGACGGTGAGGAAGTGTCGACACGCAAACTGAAAATCCTGCTGCAGGAAATCATCGACAAGGAAGACAAGAGCCATCCCCTCACCGACATGCAGATAGAGCAAACGATGAAAGAGAGAGGCTTCCCCATAGCCCGTCGCACCATCGTGAAATACAGAGAACAACTGGGCATCCCCAAATCCACACTCCGAAGGCAATGAAAGCAAAACACCTCATCATGATGGCCAAGGCGCTGAGCGCCGTCTTCTCGCCCTTCCACCTGCCAGTGGTCGGACTGATCATCCTGTTTCTCTTCAGCTACCTGAGTTTCCTGCCCTTGGGCGTGAAAATATACATCCTGCTGATGGTATACACCTTCACCATCCTGCTCCCCACCGCCATGATACGCCTCTACCGCCGCTATCAGGGATGGACCCGCATCCAACTGGGGGTGAAGGAGCGGCGCGTGGTGCCCTATGTCATCTCCATCATGTGCTATCTCACATGCTATTACCTGCTCACGCTCAACCATGCCTCGCATTTCATCGGCAGCATCGTGATGGCCTCGCTCATCATCCAGGTGGTATGTGCCATCATCAACCTGTGGTGGAAAATCTCCACCCACTCGGCAGCTATCGGTGGAGTGACAGGAGCACTGGTGGCTTTCGCCATGATCTTCAACTTCAACCCCGTGTGGTGGATATGCCTGTTGCTCCTGCTCGCCGGCATGGTGGGCACCAGCCGCATCATCCTCAAGCAGCACACCCTCGAGCAGGTGGTGGCCGGCTACCTCGTCGGCATCGTCTGCGCCTTCCTGTCGGTAGTATATGTATAAACCCAACAAAACCATAACGACATGAATCCTATCGTAAGCATCATCATGGGAAGCACCAGCGACCTGCCCGTGATGGAGAAAGCCATGCAAATGCTCGAAGACATGGCCATACCCTTTGAAGTGAACGCCCTCTCCGCACACCGCACTCCCGATGCCGTGGAGCAATTCGCACGCCAGGCCAAAGGCCGTGGCATCAAGGTGATTATCGCTGCCGCCGGCATGGCTGCCGCCCTGCCCGGTGTCATCGCGGCCTCGACCACCGTGCCTGTCATCGGGGTGCCCATCAAGGGCATGCTCGACGGTCTCGATGCCATGCTGAGCATCATCCAGATGCCTCCGGGCATCCCCGTGGCCACCGTAGGAGTGAACGCGGCCGCCAATGCCGCCATCCTGGCCGCCGAGATGATAGCCATCGCCGACACCGAGGTGGCCGCGCGCGTGGAAGCCTACAAGGCCAACCTGGGCGAGAAGATAGAGAAGGCCAACCGCCAGTTGGCCGAGATCAAGAACTACCAATTCAAGACCAACTGAGCGATGACCGACCTGTTCAACTACACCCGCCGCGAGACGTGGGAGGTGAATGTGGGTGGCGTGCCCATGGGTGGCGGCAACCCCATCCGCGTGCAGTCGATGGCCACCGTGTCGACCAACGACACCGAGGGATGCGTGGCACAGGCCAGGCGCATCATCGAGGCCGGCGGCGAGTATGTGAGATTCACCACCCAGGGCACCCGTGAGGCCGAGAACCTGCGCCATATCAATGCCGGTCTGCGAAGCCAGGGCATCGACACCCCCCTTGTGGCCGACGTGCACTTCAATCCCCATGTGGCCGAAGTGGCCGCCCGCTATGCCGAGAAGGTGCGCATCAACCCCGGCAACTATGTCGACCCGGCCCGCACCTTCCGAAGACTGGAGTATACCGACGAGGAGTATGCCGACGAACTGAGGAAGATTGAGGACACCCTGCTGCCCTTGCTCCAGATTTGCCGGGAGCACCACACCGCCTTGCGCATCGGAGTGAACCACGGTTCGCTCTCCGACCGTATTATGTCGCGCTATGGCGACACCCCCGAGGGCATCGTGGAGAGTTGCATGGAGTTTCTGCGTATCTGCCACCGCGAGGCTTTCGACGACGTGGTCATCTCGATCAAGGCCTCCAACACCGTAGTGATGGTGCGGTCGGTAAGGCTCCTGGTGCACCAGATGGACCAGGAAGGCATGCACTACCCCCTGCACCTTGGCGTGACCGAGGCCGGCGAGGGCGAGGACGGACGTATCAAGAGTGCCGTGGGCATAGGAGCCCTGCTTGCCGACGGCATCGGCGACACCGTGCGCGTGTCGCTGAGCGAGGAGCCCGAATGCGAGATTCCCGTGGCACGGCATCTTGTGGACTACATTACCGCCCGTGCCCACCACACGCTCATCCCCACCACTGCTGCAAAAGACTTCGACTACCTGCGCCCCACACGGCGCAAGACCCATGCCGTGGGCGACATCGGTGGCACCAACGTGCCCGTAGTGATAATCTCGGCCGATGGTGCCGTGAGCGATGGCGAGCAGAAGCCCGACTATATCTACACCGGACAAGCCATCCCTCCCTCCGACGGCAACCAACGCTACATCGTAGACTACAACGTGTATGATGGCCGGGAGCACACCTACCCCATCTTCCCCCATACCGCCATGCCGCTCATCGCCTCGGTGAAGGCCGACATGAAATTCCTGGTGCTCAACTATGGTGCCAACCTTGAGGAGTACACGGCCTGCCTGAAAGCCCACCCCGAGGTGGTGGCAGTGTGCGTGAGCCACCACACCAACCGCCTGGGCGAGCAGCGCGCCTTCGTGCACGAACTGATGAAGGCCGGCGTAGGCAATCCTGTGGTGTTTGCCCAAGCCTATGCCCACTCGAAAGAAGAGAAGAGCGACCTGCAGATAGAGGCCGCCGCCGACATGGGCGCCCTCATGATCGACGGACTGACCGACGGACTATGGCTGCTCAACGACGGCGACCTGCCAACGGCCGACATCCTCTCCACCTCGCTGGGCATCCTGCAAGCCGCCCGCCTGCGCACCAGCAAGACCGAGTATATCAGTTGTCCCGGGTGCGGCCGCACGCTCTACGACCTGCAAGCCACCATCGCCCGTATCAAGGCGGCCACCAAGCACCTGAAAGGCCTGAAAATTGGTATCATGGGCTGTATCGTGAACGGTCCCGGCGAGATGGCCGACGCCGACTACGGATATGTGGGTGCCGGCCGAGGCAAGATCTCTCTCTACCGCGGCAAGGAATGCGTGGAGAAAAACATCCCCGAGTCCGAGGCCGTGGAACGCCTGCTACAACTTATCGACAACGACAAAAACCCCAAACCATGAACATCAAGCCCCAATACATCGCATCACCCGACCGTTATGAACAGTCGGACGTGCTCTTCCGCCGTTGCGGCAAGAGCGGCATCCTGCTGCCCAAAGTGTCGCTGGGATTCTGGCACAACTTCGGCGACGTAGACCCCTACCAGCGCAGCCGCGACATCACCCACTATGCCTTCGACCATGGCATCACCCACTTCGACCTGGCCAACAACTACGGTCCGCCCTACGGCGAGGCGGAGCGCAACTTCGGCATCCACATGGACCGGGACTGGCACACCCACCGGGACGAGCTGGTCATCTCCACCAAGGCGGGCTACGACATGTGGCCCGGTCCCTACGGCGA
>ONSV01000040.1 GCA_900320585.1 uncultured Prevotellaceae bacterium
AACGTGCGGTCGAGGTAGGTCTTGTAGATTTTCCGCAACGCCTTGACAAAGGCATCATACTGGCCATCGCCAGTGGAGTCGGCGGCATACTGCCGCCCATTGATCTCGACCTTGATGCTCGCTATCGGACTCAGTCCGTAGGAGGAGCACACCATATAGCTCACCAGCCGCACCTTTTCCTCGGGAGTGGTGTGCTTGAGCACGTCGCTCACGATATAAGGCAGGTCGTCTTGAGTGACAATCTCCTTTCGATCGCCCAGTTCGGTGATGCGCAACGTAACCTTCGCCATCTGCTCCGGTGTCAGTTGCAGCCCCAGTTCCTGCAGATTGAGTTCGATATTGGCCTTTCCGCTGTTTTTACCCAGTGCGTACTCGCGCCTTCGGCCAAAGCGCTCAGGCACGAGAGGGTTGCAATAGAGGCTGTCCTTATGGTCGCCGTCGGCATGCACCCCAGCCACCTGCGTGAAGACGCTGTCGCCCACGATGGGCTGGTTGGGAGCGATGGCTATGCCACTATATTCCTCGACGAGCCGGCTGATATCATTGAGTTTGTCCTCGTTGATATTGGTGCGAGCCTGGAACTGGTCTTTCAGAATCGCCTGCACACTGGCCAGCGGCGCGTTGCCACACCGTTCTCCCAGTCCATTGACGGTGACGTGCAGTCCCTTGGCGCCACAGAGCACAGCAGCGAGCGAGTTCGACACCGCCAGGTCGTAGTCGTTGTGAGCATGGAAGTCGAAATGCACCTTCGGGTATCGTTTCCTCATCTTTCTGAAGAACACGATGACTTGGAGCGGATTAGTGATGCCCAGAGTGTCGGGCAGCATGAATCGCCTGACGTTGGTGTTCACGAGCCGGTCCATGAGCTGGTAGATATACTCAGGCGAGTCGGTCATGCCACTGCTCCAGTCCTCGAGATAGAGGTTCACGCCCATCTGCAGGTGGTCGGCATAGTCGAGTGAGCGTAGGATATCATCGATATGCTCCTGTGGTGTCTTGAAGAGTTGCTGCTGGCAATGCCTGAGCGACCCTTTGGCCAGCAAGTTGATGTTGTGGCATCCACAATCGTGAATCCAGTCGATGGAGCTGTGCCCGTCGACAAACCCCAGAACCTCCACCTTGTTCACCATGTCCACGGTCTCGGCATAGCGGCATATCATTTTCACGGCATCTTTCTCGCCCTCGGAGACCCTGGCCGACGCCACTTCTATGCGGTCGACGTTGAGTTGGCTGATGAGCATCCTCGCGATCATGAGCTTCTCATGTGGCAGGAAAGCCACGCCGCTGGTCTGCTCACCATCGCGCAAGGTGGTGTCCATGATCTCGACGAACGGGTGCTGGTAGGGTTCCACCCTTATTTGTTCCGACGTTCCCATGCCTCTATCTTATCGGTGTTCTGGAGAAGGAAGTCGATATCATCGAGTCCGTTGACCAGACAATGCTTCTTGTATCCATTGATCTCGAAATGCTCACTGTGCCCGGTGGCCATATTGGTGACCGTCTGCCGTGGCAGGTCGACCTCGACCTCAGTCTTGGGGTCGCTGTCGATAGAATTGAACAGTTCGCGCAGGAAATCCTCGCTCACCACCACAGGCAGCACGAAGTTGTTGAGTTCGTTGTTCTTGTGAATGTCGGCGAAGAACGAACTGATGACCACCCTGAATCCGTATCCGGCGATGGCCCAAGCCGCATGTTCGCGCGACGAGCCAGAACCGAAGTTCCTACCCGCCACAAGGATGCACCCTCCATATCGAGGGTCGTTGAGAACAAAGTCGGGGCGTGGCTTGCCCTCTTTGTCGTAGCGCCAGTCGCGGAACAGATTGTCGCCAAATCCCTCTTTGTCGGTTGCCTTGAGGAAGCGTGCGGGGATAATCTGGTCGGTGTCCACATTCTCAAGTGGCAGCGGTACGCACGTGCTCCTGATGATATTGAATTTCTGTTTCATGATCTCAGCGTTTTAGATGATTGTTCTTGGGTCGGTGATGACACCTGTCACAGCAGCGGCGGCCGCCACCAGCGGACTGGCCAATATGGTGCGTGCGCCCGGTCCCTGCCGCCCCTCAAAGTTGCGGTTGCTCGTTGCCACGCAGTATTTTCCAGAAGGAATCTTGTCGTCGTTCATGGCGAGACAAGCCGAGCAGCCCGGTTGTCGGAGCTGGAATCCAGCCTCCTCAAGTATACGGTCGATACCCTCGGCACGGATCTGCCGTTCCACCGCCCAACTACCCGGCACGAGCCATGCTATGACGCTATCGGCCTTGCGCCGGCCCTTCACCACCGAGGCAAAGGCCATGAAATCTTCTATCCTACCATTGGTGCATGCCCCCAGGAACACATAGTCGACAGGATGTCCAAGCAGCGGTTCCCCAGCGGGGAGTCCCATATACTCCAATGCCTTGGCGAACGAAGCTCTCGTCTCCTCGGGAACCTCTTCCAAAGCGGGCACTCGCTCATCGATGCCTATGCCCATTCCCGGGTTGGTGCCATAGGTAATGCGCGGCACGATATCGGCGGCATCGAACGAGAGTTCCTTGTCGAACACGGCATCGTCGCCGCTTCGCAGCGTACGCCAATAGGCCACCGCCTTGTCCCATTCTTCTCCTTTCGGGGCATACTCCCGTCCTTTGATATACTCGAAGGTGGTTTCGTCGGGTGCCACGAATCCTCCCCTTGCCCCCATCTCGATACTGAGGTTGCAGAGGGTGAGCCTGCCCTCCATCGACATTTGCTCCACGGTGCTCCCGGCATACTCGATGAAATAGCCCGTAGCCCCTGAGGTAGTGAGCCGTGCCATAAGATAGAGCGCCACATCCTTGGCTGTGACCCCTTTGCCCAAAGAGCCGTTGATGCTGATGCGCATCGACTTTGGTTTCTGCTGCAGGATACACTGCGAAGCCAGCACCATCTCTACCTCTGATGTCCCGATGCCGAAGGCCACCGCCCCCATGGCACCGTGTGTAGACGTATGCGAGTCGCCGCAGACGATGGTCATCCCGGGCAGCGACAGTCCTTTCTCGGGCCCCACCACATGGATGATGCCGTTGTCGGGCGACATCATACCGAAATAGCTCAGTTTGAACTCCCGGGCATTGCGCTCGAGCGCGTCGACCTGTTTTTTCGACACGGGGTCGTCGATGGGCTTGTCCTGGTCGTGTGTGGGCGTGTTGTGGTCGGGCATACAATAGATTTTCTCTGGCCGCAGGCATTTCAATCCACGATTCCTCAGTCCGTCGAAAGCTTGTGGCGAAGTCACCTCATGGCAATAGAGGCGGTCGATGTAAAGTTGGGTAGGCCCATCATCGACGACCTGCACCACGTGCCTGTCCCAGATTTTATCGAAAAGCGTATTCATAGGGTTAGTCTTTAAATTTGTTGATACAGTCGATATAAGCCTCGACGGAAGCCGTCACGATGTCGGTGTTGGCGCCGAAGCCATAATAGAGTCCGTTGTTGTATTCCACCTGCATGTGCACTTTTCCCACATCGTTGGAGCCTTTGGAGATGGCCTGGATGGTGAACTCCTTGAGGGTCATTTTCTTCAGAATAATCTTCTTCAGGGCATTGATGGCCGCGTCGACGGGACCATTGCCCGTGGCAGCCGCCTCGAACTTCTGATTGCTGATGTCGAGTCCGATGCTGGCCACGCTTCTCACCCCCATGCCTGTAGTCACCTGAAGGTAGTCCAACTTCACGGCATGAGCCTCGGCCGTGTCGGCACCAGCGAGCATGAGGACGTCGGCGTCGTTGACTTCCTTCTTCTGGTCGGCCAGTTTGAGGAACTTCTCATAAATCTTGTCTATGCGCTTCTCGTTGTCGATGTTGACGCCCAGCACGCCCAGCCTGTATTTGAGCGCTGCCCTACCCGACCTGGCGGTAAGCACGATTGAATTGTCGTCGATGCCTACATCCCTCGGGTTGATGATCTCGTAGGTAGCGACATTCTTGAGCACGCCGTCCTGATGGATGCCACTGGAGTGGGCGAAGGCATTGCGACCCACAATGGCCTTGTTGGGCTGCACGGGCATATTCATCAGGCCCGACACCATGCGGCTGATGGGATAGATTTTCGTGGTGTTGATATTGTTCTCGATGCTGATGCCCTTATGGCATTTGAATATCATGGCAATCTCCTCGAGCGAGGTGTTTCCGGCCCGTTCGCCGATGCCATTGATGGTGACCTCCACCTGTCGTGCCCCGTTGAGCACGCCACTGAGGGTATTGGCAGTGGCCAGTCCGAGGTCGTTGTGGCAATGGGTAGAGATGATGGCGTTGTGGATGCCATCGACATGCTCCATGAGGTATCTGATTTTGGCACCATACTCTTCAGGGAGGCAGTATCCGGTGGTGTCGGGGATATTGACCACGGTGGCCCCTGCCTTGATGACCGCCTCGATGACCCTTGCCAGGTACTCGTTGTCGGTGCGTCCGGCATCCTCGGCATAGAATTCCACATCTTCGACATATTTCTTGGCATACTTCACTGCAGCCACCGCTCTTTCGATAATCTCCTCATGGGTAGAGTTGAACTTGTACTTGATATGCGCGTCGCTGGTGCCAATGCCCGTGTGTATGCGCTTGTGCTTGGCATATTTCAGCGACTCAGCCGCCAGATCAATATCATGCTCCACCGCTCTGGTGAGGGCACAGATGGTGGGCCAAGTCACCGCCTTGGAGATTTCGATGACCGAGTTGAAGTCGCCAGGACTCGATACGGGGAACCCCGCCTCTATCACGTCTACCCCAAGTTGTTCGAGTTGTCGGGCCACCTGGATTTTCTCCACCGTGTTGAGCTGACACCCCGGCACCTGTTCACCATCGCGAAGTGTGGTGTCGAAAAAAAACAGTCTTTCGTTCATTTCATTAACGTTTTAAAATCCGTCACATTCGGCTGCCATCAATAAAAAAGCCTTTCACACTCCTGGAAGTGAGAAAGGCCATATCAGATAGCAATGTGTCATCAACAGCATACTTCATCACTTCCGGCCACTTTGTGCAGTCGGAGGCTAATAATGCTGATAATGATACCGAAATTTGTCATACCTTAATAATACTATAGGACAGGGTCTGAGGCCTTCTCCTAATAACGGGTGCAAAATTAGCGAAACGAATCGACCCGGACAAATAATTTGCAACTTTTTTGACAAGAAACGCAATAATTTATAACTTTTTACCGGATTTGAGTTATTTTATCACATCAAGCACCTGCTGGGCGATAGCCTTCATACCCATTTTGGAAGGGTGCCCATTGATTTTGTGAATATCGTGGAGCTGGATGCAAGGAATGGCGTAATGCTTGCAGATGGCAAGGCACGACTCGTTGATGTCGTCACGCAGTTCGCTGTTGAGCAGGAAATACACTTTCACGTTAGGATAGCGTTTTTTCACATGGTCGAGCATATAGGCCATGGCCGGACGGAAGGTGTAGAAATCGCCCTTTGTCCACTTCTCATACTTATACTCTCCGACCTCCTCGCCGGCCCAGCTGTCGTTGGTGGCGCCAAAGATGAGGATGATGTCGGGGTTGCCCAGATTGTCCATGCGAGTGATGAACGACCTATCGGAGTAGTCGTTGCCATCGTAACCCCGGTAACCCACCGTGCTGCCACTGTAGGAATTGTTCATACAGATTCGGAAGCCACCTTGGCTGGCCACCTGCCACCACCAGGTCTGTGTTACATCGTCGACATCGGTTCGGTTGCCGCTTTCCTCGTAGTACCACATCTCGTTGGTGGCCGGTGTGACATAGCCCTCGAAAGTGGAATAGGAGTCGCCGAGGATGGAGATTGACGGTGCCTGAGCACAAGCAGAGAGTGCGACGATGGTGGCGAAGAAAGAAAGAACGAAATTCTTCATGTGGATGAGGTATTTGTTGAATAATGTGCGATCAGAACGGTGACTCGGGAGGTGGTGGCGGACCGAGCGGGTCGTCATAGCCACCATTGATGCGCGAGCCCATGATCTCGCCACCCTGCGTAGGCGGCATATAGGTATCCTCGGGATTGGCGAAGCGGGTGTACTCGCCACGGAAGTTGAGGAGCACGTCGCCCACGGCACCCTTACGGTGCTTGGCGATGATAATCTGTGCCATACCCCTGAGGTCATTGCCTTTCTCGTCGTTAAGGATATGGTAATATTCGGGACGGTGCACAAAGAGCACCATATCGGCATCCTGCTCGATGGCACCCGACTCACGCAAGTCGCTCAGCTGGGGGCGCTTGCCACCCTCGGCATCTCCACGTTGCTCTACCGAGCGGTTGAGCTGAGAGAGGGCAAGGATGGGGATATCGAGTTCCTTTGCCAACTGTTTCAGCGAACGGCTGATGGTAGAGACCTCCTCCTGTCGGTTCCCGAAGCGCATGCCATTGGCGTTCATAAGCTGCAGGTAGTCGATCATGATGAGTTCCACCTTCTTCTCACGTGCCAGTCGGCGGGCCTTGGTGCGCAGTTCGAAGATTGAGAGTCCCGGAGTCTCGTCTACATACAGTGGCGCTCCCTCGAGTTTGCGGATATTGCGGTCGAACCGGTCCCAGTCGGCATCGTCGAGTTGGCCATTCATCACCTTCTTGCCCTCTATCTCGCAGGTATTGGAGATGAGTCGGTTGACAAGCTGCACGTTGTTCATCTCGAGCGAGAAGAAAGCTACGGGAATGCGCTGGTCGATGGCCACGTTCTTGGCAATGGAGAGCGCGAACGAAGTCTTTCCCATGGCGGGGCGGCCGGCGATGATGATGAGGTCGCTCTTCTGCCATCCCGACGTCATATCGTCGAGTTTGGTGAACCCGCTGGGCACGCCGGTCAGTCCACCAGTATTGGAGGCGGCGCGCTGCATGATTTCCACAGCCTGCTTCACCACGGGGTCGATCTGGGTGTAGTCCTGCCGCATGTTCTTCTGCGAGAGTTCGAAGAGTTTTCCCTCGGCCTCTTGCATCACCAGTTCGATGTCGTTCGACTCGTCGAAGGCGTTGGTCTCCACGATGCTGGCGAAATGGATGAGTTGGCGGGCGAGGAATTTCTGAGCCAGGATGCGGGCATGGAACTCCACATGAGCCGCTGATGCCACGTTGGCAGTGAGCTCATAGATATACATCTGTCCGCCAACTTCCTCGAGCGTGCCGTCTCGCTTGAGTTGCTCGGTGACGGTGACGAGGTCGACGGGCTGCTCATTGATGCTCAGCGTCTGTATGGCGGCGAACACCTTCTGGTTGCGTGGCTCATAGAACGTCTCGGGCCGGAGAATCTCGCTTACCACGGTGAAGGCATCCTTGTCGATCATGAGCGCGCCAAGCACGGTGCGCTCGGTCTCCACCGACTGCGGCGGCATGTGTGCCAGTCCCATGTCGAGGGGTGCTGCAGTGCGGGGCTTGCGCCTTGATGGACCATTATTGCTTGTATTGTTGTCGGGCATAGTTGTAAATTAGGGTTAGGGCTTGCAAAAATAAGAAAAAAAAATGATACACCATCTTCCCGATAGGGCTTTTATCACAATTTAATAAATGCCCGAATAAATTTGGCAATTCGCTCTGTTAATATTATTTTTGCAGAAAAAAAGAAGACCATATGGAAATCAAGACCTCCGAATTCACACTGAGCAGTCCGACGATAGAGTTGTGTCCGAAAGACTTCCGTCCCGAATATGCCTTCATTGGCCGTTCGAACGTGGGCAAGTCGAGCCTTATCAATATGCTTTGCAACCACAAGGGGCTTGCGAAGACCTCGTCGACGCCAGGAAAGACCCTACTGATCAACCACTTCCTCATCAACAGGGACTGGTATCTCGTCGACCTTCCCGGCTATGGTTTTGCCAAGCGTTCGAAGACCGTCCAGCAGAAGATTGACAACATGATCAACTCCTACCTGCTGATGCGGCAGCAACTGGCCAACGTGTTCGTGCTCATCGATATCCGCCACGACCCGCAGAAGATAGACCGCGAGTTCATCGACTGGCTTGGCGAGAGCAGCATCCCCTTCTCGCTTGTCTTTACCAAGGCCGACAAGCTCTCCAACCAGAAGGCCAAGGAGAATGTTCAGAAATACATGGACTCGCTCCGCGACGTGTGGGAGGAGCTCCCCCCCTATTTCGTGACGAGCAGTGAGAAGAAGTCGGGCCGTGACGAGCTTCTCGACTATATCGACAGCATCAACAAGCAGATCAAGGAGGGATAAGGCAGCCATGGTACCCTATCTCGACGTCCAGAACCTGACGAAGACCTTCGGTGCGCTCACCTTGTTTGAGGACATCTCATTCTCGGTGAGCGAGGGACAGCGTATCGGCCTGATTGCCAAGAACGGCACGGGCAAGTCGACCCTGCTGTCGATCCTGACTGGTCATGAGGGCTACGACAGCGGCGAGATCATTTACCGACGTGACCTAAAGGTGGGCTATCTGGAGCAGTCGCCCCACTTCGACCCCGAGGAGAGCGTGCTCGACGCCTGTTTCAACCACCACGGTGACGACGAGAAGGTGTTGCGCGCCAAACAGGTGCTCACCCAACTGAAGATACAAGACCTCAGCCAGCCCATGGGACAGTTGAGTGGTGGCCAGCAGAAGCGCGTAGCCCTGGCCAACGTGCTGCTCACCGACCCCGACTTCCTCATCCTCGACGAGCCCACCAACCATCTTGACCTCGACATGATAGAATGGCTTGAGGGCTATCTCTCACGCGGCAACAAGACCCTGCTCATGGTGACCCACGACCGGTTCTTCCTTGACCGCATCTGCGACCAGATTCTGGAGCTCGACGACCATACCATCTACTCCTACAAGGGAAATTTCGCCTACTACCTTGAGAAACGTGAGCACCGACTGGAGGTGGCCCGTGCCGAGACGGCGCGTGCCGCGAACCTCTACCGCCGCGAGCTGGAGTGGATGCGGAGGCAGCCCCAGGCCCGTGGCCACAAAGCTAAATACCGCGAAGACGCCTTCTACGAGTTGGAGCAACGCGCCAAGCGCCGTATCGAGGAGCGGCAGATGCGCCTGAAATCGAGCAATGTGTATATCGGGAGCAAAATCTTCGAGAGCCGGTATGTGTCGAAGTCGTATGGCGACATCGTCATCCTACGCGATTTCTACTACAATTTCGCCCGTTTCGAGAAGATGGGCATCGTGGGCAACAACGGCACTGGCAAGTCGACATTCATCAAGTTGCTGCTTGGTATGGAGCCACTTGACGCCGGGAGCTTCGACATCGGCGACACGGTGAAGTTTGGGTATTTCTCACAAGAAGGCCTGCGCTTCGACGAGCAGCAGCGGGTGATCGACGTGGTGCGCGACATTGCCGACTACATTGACCTTGGTGGCGGCCGCCACTTCACCGCCTCTCAATTCCTTCAGCATTTCCAGTTCACTCCCGACCAACAATATAATTATGTATACAAGCTGAGTGGGGGCGAGCGGCGCAAGCTATACCTGTGCACCGTATTGATGCGCAACCCCAATTTCCTGGTGCTCGATGAGCCTACCAACGACCTCGACATCCAGACCTTGCAGATACTGGAGGAATACCTAAGCGACTTCCCCGGTTGCGTGATTGTGGTGAGCCACGACCGTTACTTCATGGACAAGGTGGTAGACCACTTGCTAGTGTTCAAGGGCGATGGTGTGATCAAGGATTTCCCTGGCAACTACACCCAATACCGCGAGTGGCTCACGCTGAAAGGGCGCGACGAGGCACAACAGGACGGGAAATCGGCCAAACAGCCCAAACGCGACTACCGCAATGCCGACAAGCGCAAGATGACCTACAAGGAGAAGACCGAGTATGCCCAGCTCGAGAAAGACATCGCCGCTCTGGAGGAGGAACAGCGGCAGATAGAGGAAGCCCTCTGTGGAGGCACCGTCGACATCGACACCATCACTGCCATGAGCAAGCGCCTTCCCCAGCTCAAGGACGAACTCGACGAGAAGAGCATGCGGTGGCTTGAACTGAGCGAGATAGAATAACGGCAATCCATTTTCAACTAACTTATACAATTCATTCACAATGAGAAAAATCCTAACTTACGCACTGTTGTTGCTCGCCATGGCAACACAGGCCCAAACAGCAAGACAATTCACCATCAACCTTACCGACGACGGCAAAGCCCAGATGGTGGTATTCCTGCCCACAACCCCATCAGGCAAAGCCATCGTGGGCGTACCTGGTGGTGGTTACTCCATGCTTTCGAACACCCATGAGGGCACTCAATGGTCGGGATGGCTCAACCAGAGAGGCATCGCCTATTTCGTGGTGAACTACCGTCTGCCCCATGGCGACCGCACCATTCCCGTGGGTGATGTGGAGAAAGGCATCCGCATCGTACGCGACTCGGCAGCCGTTTGGGGTATCAACCCCCACGATGTGGGCATCATGGGTTTCTCGGCTGGTGGCCACCTGGCCTCAGTCATCTCCACCCATTCGGATTTCGCCGTTCGCCCCGACTTTTCGATTCTCTTCTACCCCGTCATCTCGATGGACGAGCGCGTGTCGCACAAATTCTCGTGCATGAATTTCCTCGGGCGGGAAGGACAGAAAGACCCCAAGCTGGTGCACGACTTCTCGACCCAGAATGCTGTTCGGCGCCACCTCACTCCTCCCGCCATCATCCTGATGTCGAGTGACGACCGCCTGGTGCCTCCAGTGACCAATGGCGTGGCCTACTACTCTGCCATGCGCAATGCCGGCAATGAGTGCGCGATGCACATCTATCCCACTGGAGACCATGGTTGGGGCATCGGTCCCTGGTTCAAGTACCACGACCAAATGCTCACCGACCTGGGCACCTGGCTCGACGCCCATCCCGCGCCCAAGACCGATGCCATCCGCGTAGCCTGCATCGGCAACAGCATCACCGACGGCCATGGCATTGAGTTGGCTCCTCAACACGGCTATCCCGCCCAACTGCAGCGATTGCTTGGCGATGGCTACTGGGTGAAGAACTTCGGTGTGAGTGCCCGCACCATGCTCAACAAGGGCGATTTCCCCTACATGAACGAGATGGCCTGGCGTGATGCCTTAGCCTTCGACCCCGACATCGTCGTCATCAAACTTGGCACCAACGACTCAAAGCCACAGAACTGGAAATACGGTTCGGAGTTCAAGCAAGACTTGCAACAGATGCTCACCACACTCTGCCCGTCGCTCGCCGCTCCCGTCAAAAAGAAAGGGAAGAAGGCCCGCCTGGCACAGCCACGTCGTCCACAAATCTACCTCTGCACACCCATCCCCGCCTTTAAGTCGACCTGGGACATCAATGATGCCATCATCACCGACAGCATCATCCCCATACAAAAAGAATTGGCCCAGACCTACGGCCTGCAAGTGATCGACTTGCACCAACTCTTCGCCAACGACAGCGACAAGGTGCAAGGCGACGGCATACACCCCAATGAGAAAGGAGTGAAAAAAATGGCAGAAATCATAGCCGGAGCGCTAAAAGGAGAAACAAAATAACTCAATTGACAGAAGTTCAGGAGTTCAGACATTACTATTGCCAACAGCCAATGGGCCTAACGAGGTGAATTCGGACTATTGTCTGCACTCCAGCCACTCCTGAACAACATCAAGTTGAGCGGATGCTAAACTTCTATCAAATAATCTGAATGAGGGGGTGAGAAATCATCCCCTCTTCAATTTGAGGTAAAAAAATGATGACCGACAACATTTTTTTGCTTTTCCTTTTTTGGGGTTTGGCAGAAAATGCGTAATTTTGCAGCGATTTTTCAAGCACACACGGATTTTCACATCTCGAAAGTCCGTTTTACAAATCAACAACATCATTTTTTATGTACAGCAAAGACGATTTATTATCGAAAGATATCTCCGAATTGGTGGATATCGCCAAACAATTAGGCGCTGACTTCAATCCCGAAGATACCAAGGAGAACATCATATATGCCATTCTCGACACCCAAGCCGAGAAACCTGCCACCGTGAAGCGCAAGCGCACACGTATCTCCAGGAAAGACACCGACCATGTGTACAGCGTGAATGGCAAGGATGGCGAGAACTACGACCTGAAGAAGAACAAGGTGAGTCAGGAGCCCCTGCCCCTGTTCAAGGACGAGATGTTGGCCGAGCTCGACATGCCTACTACGGCAGAGAACAGCGAGCCCGCTCCGGAGCCCACTCCCGCTCCTGCTCCTGCCAAGCGTGGACGCAAGTCGAAAGCCGAGAAAGAAGCCCTTGCAGCAGCTGCAAAAGCAGAGGAAGAGGCAAGGAAAGCCCAAGAGGAGGCTGCTGCCGCAGAGGCCGTGGCAAGTGAGGAAGAGCCTGAGGTGATGGACGCTTCAGAAGAGACCGCACCGATAGCCCCAGAGGCCGACGCCCAGACCGAAGAAATGCCAGAAGGCGAGCCGGCAGAAGACATGTCGAACCTGCTTGCCCAGTTGCAGGCCAAGGTAAACGCCCACAACGAGGCCCAGGAAGAGAAAGCCCAGGCACTCATGAACGGCATCTGGGAAGGCGACCCTGGCGACGGCACCGACTTCATCCCCATTGTCGACCTGCCAATCGAAGACCAGTCGGCTATTCCCAACTACGATATGTTCGACAACCCCACTACTCCGGTTGCCCAACAGCCAAGCGCAGGTTTTGCCGCCCAGAAAGAGCCGCAGAACGTGGCCTATAATTTCGACAATATCATTGTGGGCAATGGCGTGCTCGAGATCATGCCCGACGGCTATGGTTTCCTTCGTTCCAGCGACTACAACTATCTCTCCTCACCCGACGACGTGTATGTGTCGAGCATGCAGATCAAGCAGTATGGACTGAAGACCGGTGATGTGGTGGAGTGCCATGTGCGCCCGCCCCACGATGGCGAGAAATACTTCCCACTGACAAGCATCGACAAGATCAATGGCCGCAAGCCCAACGAGATTCGCGACAGGATACCCTTCGAGCACCTCACTCCACTCTTCCCCGAGGAGAAATATGACCTTTGCGGCGACCGTGCCACCACCAACCTCTCTACCCGCGTGGTAGACCTTTTCTCACCCATCGGCAAAGGCCAGCGCGCCCTCATCGTAGCCCAGCCCAAAACTGGTAAGACCATTCTGATGAAGGACATTGCCAACGCCATCGCCGCCAACCATCCCGAGGCCTACCTGATGATGCTCCTCATCGACGAGCGCCCCGAGGAGGTGACCGATATGGCCCGCACGGTGAACGCCGAGGTTATCGCATCGACCTTCGACGAGCCCGCCGAGCGCCATGTGAAGATTGCCGGCATCGTGCTCGAGAAAGCCAAGCGCATGGTGGAGTGTGGTCACGACGTGGTGATTTTCCTCGACAGCATCACCCGTCTGGCCCGTGCCTACAACACCGTGTCGCCCGCCAGTGGCAAGGTGCTCACCGGTGGTGTGGACGCCAACGCCCTGCAGAAGCCCAAACGCTTCTTCGGTGCTGCTCGTAACATCGAGGGTGGCGGTTCGCTCACCATCGTGGCCACCGCACTGATTGACACCGGCTCGAAGATGGACGAGGTGATTTTCGAGGAGTTCAAGGGTACCGGCAACATGGAGTTGCAGTTGGACCGCTCGTTGTCGAACAAACGTATATTCCCATCGGTGAACCTGGTGGCTTCGAGTACACGTCGCGACGACCTGCTGCAAGACAAGACCACACTCGACCGCATGTGGATCCTGCGCAAGCACATCTCCGACATGAACCCCGTGGAGGCCATGAACACCATCCACGACCGTATGCTCCACACTCGGAACAACGAGGAGTTCCTGCTGACGATGAACTCATAAGCTTTTTTATCCGACCCATCATCTAGCCGTTGATCCTATTGGGGGAGGCCAGCAATGAAAATAATCGCAGGCAGACCTTTTCAGGCCTGCCTGCTTCGTTGATAGGTTCTTAGGTTTGTTGAGTTAGTAGTGCTTATTTACTGATATTATATCTTAGTCCAAACTGAAAACCGATATTGGTTGGCTTATCCTTATAGGCATTCTCCAAATCGCTGCCATTATCGAAATAGTATCTCAGCGAAGGCTCCACATAGACACCCAAAGAAGGAGTGAAATCGTACTGGAGTCCCACGCCAAACATGGCAGAGAACTGGGCATCATCCTTTTCGATATCTTTCTTTGTGCCCTCACTCTCGAAAGTGGCTTTTACGCAGAAGTCAACCTGTGCCCCTGCCGTGGTGTAGACCGACAGTCCGTAGCGGTTCCACAGCGAGTAAATGACATTCACCGGAACGCCCAAATACTGAAGCACCTGGTTGCGCTCCAGCGTGGTGCTCCCCATTTTGTAGATAAAGTCCGACTTCAGGTAGGTATAAGCCAATCCGGTGGAGACAGCTAGATTTTTCGACAGACCGAATTTCACCTGTGCACCGATGCTGATGGGATGGTGGTGCTTGGTTTTCTCCAAGTAGTCGGGCAATCGGGTGGTCTTCTGCTGTCCGGTCTCATCGTAGAAATAGGAGCCATTGGTCATGGCATAGTTGAGTACCGGAGTGGAATTGGTGAACGAGAAGGCATCGTTGGAGGCGAATAGGCCAATAACCACTGGATCGCTGGATTTTCTCTGGGTGGTAATGGGTGGGAAATCCACATTTGCCGGTAGAATAACATCGGAGGATTCGGATGAATCGGATGCTTTTTGGGGGGTGGAGAATGTTTCGGCCTGGGCAAGAGTGGGATTATTGGGCTCATTGGGTGAGGCGATGGGCTCATTGGGCTCATTAGGCATCATGGGCTCATTGGGCATTATGGGCTTAATGGGCTTGATGGAAGGCTTAATGGGATTGGTGGGCTTGGTGGTGGGCACGTTTTGGGTGGTGGCAATCTCGTCTTGGATGAGGATGGGCTCTTCTTCGATGGTCTCAGCTGGAGAGACAGCAGGGTTGTTTCTTTCCAAATTATGGGCAGAGGCCAGCGTGGTGTTGTCATTTGGCGTATCCATACCATATTGGTGCCACAAATAAGCACCGCCACCCATCAATGCCACTGCGATGGCAGCCGCAACCGTCCATTTCCGCCATGGTATCAAGGTACGATGACCGCTGGGCAGAGCCTGCGGAAGCGAAGCCTCGATATCTTCCCAAAGTCCTTCGGGAAGAGGAGCCTGATAGTCGGAGAGTTTCGACCTCAGGTCGTTGGTCCAGTCTTGCTTTTTCATGTCCTTGATTGATGATAGTCCTTTATCAGCTTTGCGAGCATTTTTTTTGCCCTTAGGAACTGAGAGGCCGATGAGTTCTCTTTGATTCCGAGCATCTCGGCAATTTGCTTGTGGCTCTTCTGTTCGAAAACAAACAAGTTGAGCACCGTCCGGTAGCCTGATGGCAGTTGTGCAATCATCCGGGTGATTTCCTCTGGCGGAATCGACTCCAGGTCGGGCGGGTCGTCCTCAGGCTCTTCGGGCAGGTCGCTGACGAAAGAGAGTTTTGCCGTCCTTCTGAGCGAGTTGATGGCCTCGTTGACAACGATTCTCATCACCCATGCCCTGAGTGAGCCCTCACCCTTGTAGTTGAAATCGCCGATATGCGAGAACACCTTGACGAAGCTGTCGTGCACCACATCCTTGGCGTCATCGATTTGTGGCAGGTAGCGTTGTGCAACAGCCATGGCCAACCCAGCGAGCCGCTCATATAGAATGCGCATGGCCCCCCTGTCGCCATTGGCAATGCCTTTTATGATATTCTGCTCCTGCTCCACGTTTGTCAGTTGTTGATGTCCGACTCGAAGATGAGTGTGTGTTCATTTCTCGAATCAGCCACAATCTGGCCATTAGCGTGTTGCTCAAGCATGGTGCGTGATATGATCACGACCACCGACATATTGTTCTTGCTCTCTTGCAGCAACGCCACAGAACCCTTTTCAGCGGTGTTAAGCTTCACATCGTAGGCCAATCCATTGACAGTCACGTTGAAAGTCATCTGTGAGGGAGGCAGGCTGTAGTATCTGGACGTTTGCGATACCCCCACATATTCTGCCTTGATCTGTTGTTGGGCTGTTGTAGCGTGTATGGAGATGGTCCCGGGCATGTTGCCGGTGTAGTTGTCGAGCATTGCTGGAAGCATCTCAGCCAGGGGCAGGTTGGAGAGCGTCAGCATGGAGTCGATTTTCACCATTCCGTTTCCCATGTTTTGTCCGTCGAGCATCCACTTCCCCTTGAAGGAAGCCGAGACCATTCTCATTTGCTTGGCAATATCGAAATTGCCGGTAGTATCATCGACGGAGCAAGAGAACATGGTTGGAACCACCATTCCGATTACTACTGCGAAGAGCAGTCTTACCAGAACTGTCTTTTTCATTTTATAATAAAACACGCTAATGTCAAAATCTTGCATGAAAAAGCGAAAAAAATTTCATCAGCCCAACAAATCGGCCATCATGTGGCATTCGAAATCAGAGATTCCATTGGCATGGAGAATGTCCTTGTCTTTCTCCATCTCCTTGGAAATGTCAGGTGTTTGCCCCTCTGGAGCATGCTCCAGGTATTTCCTGAACAGGTCAATTGCTCCATCCATCTTTCCCCCGAACCACTGGCAATAGCCCGCATTGAGGTAGTCTTCGGGTGCAGGCTGTGGCGCATCGAGCAACCTTTGATATTCCTTCTCGGCCTGCTTCACTTTGGAAGAGGCCAACAAAGCCCAGGCCAAGGCCCGTGTCACGTTGCTGTTATCCGGGTGCTCATAGTTGAGTCGGTAAAGAATCTTTGTCGCCTCATCGGTCTTTTTGTTATGGATGAGAGCGATGGCATGATTGAGCGCATAATTGGGATTCGACTCATCGATGAGCGACAATTTGCCAAAAGCCTCCTCTGCCTTCTGGAAATCGCCGGCGAGAAGTGCCGTCCGTGCGATGGCCCCCAGAGCCCGTTTGTTGTCGGGCTGGATTTGCAGGACTTTGGAGAATGAGCGCAGCGCCATCTCATATTGCTGGCGATGCGTTTCGCACGAGCCTTTGAAAATAAGGTATTTTTCCGAACTCTCCAGTTCGGGATAGGCATCGAGCAGTTTCTCGAGCTCGACGAACTTCTTTTGCTTGAGCAGGAAATTGCCCAAAGGCAACACCTGACGAGCCAAGGATGTGGACCGGAACACCGGGTTGTTGAAGAAGAGCGCGTTGGTGCCCTCCTCTCCACCAAAAGGATTGAAGAAGTTTCCGCGCCTGTCGCTGAGTCTGAAGAATCGGTAAAGGTCCTGGAGGTAAGTCAGTCTCACATTCGTCTGCGAGTGAATCAAATTGTCGGGTCCGGTTGGTCCGAATGCCACTTCGCTGTCGAGCATCGACCGCATGTTCTCAGGCAACCTATCGATGACCGACGACATGGCCAGCGCGAAGGAATACTTGTCGCTGTCGCAGAAGGGACCATTATTGAGCAGGTTCTCCAGGAATTTCGACCCCTTGAGTTTCTGCATGGTGCTCTCGATGCCAGGATGGTTGACATAGAAAGGCACGAACCAATTGGAGAGGTTGTAGAAGAAGGGGTATCGCTTCATTTGAGAGAAGCCACCGAAATAGATGTCCGACCCACTCTGCTGCATTTTCATCATTTTCTGGAAACTCTGCTCCAGTTCCTCCATGGCCTTGTCGGAAGCCTCAGGATTGAGTATATCCTCCATCGGGTCGTCCTCCTTTTCCACGATGCCCATGCGCGTGACATCGAACCCCTGGTTTTTCATCAGGTTGGGAATGATGTCGCGCTGTATCTCCTCGCGGTCGCGCTCGGCGTTCATGCAGAAATACATCTGCATCTGCATCTCGAGCAATTGCCTCACTATGTCCTCGTGGGCGGTCATGCTCTCCACCACCTCGCTCATCTCCGGATAGAGCCGGTATTGACTGGTGGAGGTAAGCGCCCATCCCACAAGAGCCCTCTGCCGCACCCTCTCGTCGTTGGCATTGAGACACACCTGGGCAAGCATGCGGTATTTATGGATGTCGAAATGCGTCATGGCAGCGAGCGAGATGGCGCTCACCAGATGCTCGGCATCGCCACTGTCGATGGTGGGCGAAAGGATGAGTTGCTGGTAGAATGCCGCATCGTCGGCATGCCACTGCATGGAGAAAGCGAGACACTCGAAGAGCGCTGTCATATTCTCCAGGTGCTCACGGTAGATGGCTTTCGTCCGCTTCTCGGGATCGGTCTCGAACTCCAGCAAGGCCACGTCGCTGACGAATCCCTCGAGAACCTTCCTGACATGAGCTTGGCTGAGGTCGAAAGCCTCGATTCGCGCTTTCGTGCCCGACATGGCCGGCTCTCTTGTCAATTTGCGGATGAGCGCCGCATCGTTGGTTAGCCGGTCGAGTTTTCGCAACAACGACAGGTATAGCTGGTCTCTCTGCGGGTCGGGATAGCCTTTTTTCCAATAGTCGACTATCAGTTCATAGTCGTTCTGGATTTTCGACAATCTCTCGAAGAGCAAGGCATAGGTCCTGTCGGCCCTGAGTTGGTCGATCTCGGCGAGCGCCCTTCCCAAAAGGTTTTTCTTGATGAGCCGTCGTGTATCGTATATGATTCTTGCGTCCATTATTCAACAGGTTTGGGGTGAGTCAGTTGGTTCGCCATGTCACGTTGCGCGTGCGGTCGATGTCGCGCTGCCTTGGTGCCTCAATATGAGGGAAGGCAAGACGTGGAAGAGCTTTCACCGTAGCGTCGTCGGCATGGCAGTAGGTCTTGATGATACTGGCATAATGTTGCAATCCATATTTGGTGATGGAATCGCACGCCTGGTCGTAGGCTTGTTTGAACAGTCGCATCTGGTTCTGGCGGTAGTCGTCGGCGATGCGCGACGACCGCGCTGCCAGCACACCAAGCCAGATATTCTTGTTCTGAGAGTCCATGGCCACCTTATGCTTCTGCAAACGTGCCGTGGTGGCCTGCGGTTCGGTGAGCAGCACGGCGTCCATCTCGTTGTTGAGCAGCATCATGAGCCTTACCATCACATCGTTGACCTGGATGCGGAACACAGGGTTGCTGGGTTTCATGCTGTCGATGGCCAACGTAGCCAAGTAGTCGGTGGCCGAATAGCGCGCCATGGCCACCATCTTGTCGCCAAGTTGCTTGCCCTCGGTGAGTCTTTCCTTGGCATTGAGGAAAAATTGCCAATAGGCATTGGTGGCCGTCACATACTCCAAAGGTATGCCTTTCCGTTTGAGCCGCTCGGTACGCATCAAGTCGCTGAAGGCACATTCCACCTCGTTTTTCCTTAGCGCCTCCTCACCATCGAGGTGGGCATTCATCTGTTTCACGCTGACATCCACGCCAAGCGAGTCGAACAACCCTTTCTCCTTGGCTATGAACACCGGCAGGCAATCGAGCGTGGGCGTGGTGGCCACCTTCAGTGCGAGAGAGTCCTTACGGTTTTCCTCGGCACGGATAGCCTTGTTTTTCTCATTGATGTCCTTCGTCGAAGTGCCACAAGCGGCCATTGAAGCCAGCAAGGCAACAGCCGATATGGCATGTAGAAGATATTTCATTTTAAAATTGGTCATGATTTAAGTTGCAAACTTAATACATTTTTTTGAGAAATTGGGAGAATGAGAGAAAAAGGTATAAAATAATTGTGAGAAAGGCGAAATGGGGGATGAGGGAACGAGGTGAAGGAAGACAGTGAAGGAACAGAGGGGACTAATGTGGAAAAGGCACTGCCGCCGTGCGGTGAAGTTAGGGGTGGCTCGGAAAAACCAATTTTTATTTGGTTTTTCACTTACCATACACTAACTTTGCAATAAAAAAGGAAAATGACACCAAAAGAGAAGAGGAACGAGCGTTTGGCAGCCAAATTGATAGCCAATCTGGAGCGCCGGCATTTCGAGGCATACTACTGCCATACAGCAGACGAGATTATCAACAAAGTGAAGGGTGTGAACCGAGTATGCTACGACATCTCGTCCAAACCGCCCTCAACAATTGAATGGGAATAAATATGAGAGTAGGAGTTATCATGGGCTCGGCAAGCGACCTGCCCGTTATGCAAGCAGCTATCGACACCCTGGAGTCTTTCGGTATCGAAGTGGACAAACGCGTCATCTCTGCGCACCGTGCGGCACATGCCTTGATGGAGTGGGCGGAGAGTGCCGAAGACCGTGGTCTGAGTATCATCATCGCCGGAGCGGGCGGCGCTGCCCATCTGGCAGGAGTGATAGCCGGTTTGACCCATCTGCCGGTGATCGGTGTGCCGGTACGTTCGAAGACCCTGGATGGTTTAGACAGCCTCCTTTCGATGGTCCAGATGCCAAGCGGCATCCCCGTAGCAACGGTGGCTATCGACGGCGCGAAGAATGCTGCCTTGTTGGCGGTCAGCATCCTGGCGCTCCAAGAACCTGAACTGCGCGAGAAATATATCGATTTCCGTCGCCAACAAACAGAAAAAGTATTAGCTACTGTAATCTGA